>NZ_JBEOVL010000002.1:0-338008 GCF_040295485.1 Streptomyces sp. NPDC002793
GCTCAGCCGAAGGCCGCCTGCGTGTACCGCAGTTACCAGCCCGAGTGATCAAGTACGACGGACCGTTCGGACCCCGAGGTTAAAGATCAAGCTAGGCGCCCACCGGGCCCGGTGTCAGGGGGAAGGGTTCGCGGGCAGCACGATCGCGGTCACCACGAAGCCGCCTTCGACCAGCCACCTGCCCTCGTACGAGCTCGGCATCCCGGGGGCCGCGCGCGAAAGTTCCGCGGTGAAGGTGCCTTCGGCAACCGTTCCCGGGTCCGCCTGGAAGGTGATGTCCGCCTCGTCGAAGTCGAGCTCGATCCTGGTGAGCGGAAACCACGTCTTGAAGACGCTCTCCTTGGCACTGAAGAGCAGCCTCCCCCAGTGGACCGCCGAACCCTCGGCACCGGCGGGAACACGCGCCCTTTCCGACGGCACGGATATCAGCTCCCACACACCGTCCGGAAGCGGTTCGTTCGGCTCGGCATCGATACCGACCGCACGCACCTCGGACGCCCTGGCCAGGGCCGCCGCCCGGTATCCGTCGCAGTGCGTCATGCTGCCGACGGTCCCCTCGGGCCACAACGGCACTCCGCGGTGCCCACGCAGCACCGGTGACGGGGGCAGCCCCAGAGCGGCCATGGCGCGTCTCGCGCAGACGCGCACGGCGGCGAACTCCTGTCTGCGCCGCTCCACGCTCGTGGCCACCAGCCGCGCCTCCTCGGGATACAGGCTGCCTGCCGGAGCGTCCTTCTCGAAGGTGTCCGCGCACGCGACGCTCGCGGGAAGAAGCCTCTCGATCACCGGGCGTCGCCTTCCGTGGCCGCCTGCTGACCCTCGTACGGAAGGATCTGCCGCAACAGCCCGCGCGGGTGGCCACGCTTGCGCCACTCCCTCGGGTAGCCGATCGAGACCTCCTCGAACCGCACACCGTCGTGCCAGGTCGTACGGGGGATGTGGAGGTGGCCGTAGACGACGGCGGCGACGTTGAAGCGGCGGTGCCAGTCGGCGGTGAGTTCCGTACCGCACCACTGGGCGAACTCCGGGTACCACATCACGGACGTGGGCTCCCTCAGCAGCGGCCAGTGCCCGGCGATCACGAGGGGGACCTCCGGGTCGTGCGCGGCCAGCCGCTCCTCGGTGAGTGCCACCCGTGCCCGGCACCAGTCGTCCCTGGCCGGATAGGGGTCCGGGTGCAGAAGGTACTCGTCGGTGCACACGACACCCGCCTCGTGCGCACGGGCCAGGGACTCCTCCTTGGTCGCCGTCCCGGGCACCCTGAAGGAGTAGTCGTACAGGAGGAACACGGGCGCCACGGCCACCGGGCCGCCTGCACCCTGCCACCGGGGGTAGGGATCCTCAGGCGTGGTCACGCCGAGCTCACGGCACACCTCGACCAGGTGGTCGTACCTCGCCCGCCCGCGCAGCCGTACGGGGTCCTTGTCCACGGTCCACAGTTCGTGGTTCCCGGGGGTCCACACCACATGCGCGAATCGTCCCGCTAGCAGTTCGAGCGCGCGTTCGACCTCTTCCGCCTGCTCCGCCACGTCCCCCGCGACGATGAGCCAGTCCTCGTCGGACGACGGACGCAGGCTGTCGGCCACGGGACGGTTGTCGGCGATCCCGACGTGGAGATCGCTGACCGCGAGGAGCCGGCCACCGCCCCTCGGCGGGTGCTCATGCTCGGTGGGGGAACTCATCGTTCGAATTTACCGTCTCCGCGGCGCCACCGGGGCCGCCCCGCTCAACATGCCCACCGTTCGTCCGCCCGGGATGATTGACCGAACGCCCTCGGGGCACCCGACGGCACGTACGCAGCATGCCCGCGACCGGAACGGACGGAGGAGACGTCGATGACGCACCCGGAACAGCCCCAGGACCCCACGCGGCGCCACCCGCGACCTGACTTCCCCCAGCAGGACCAAGAGCATCCGGGCTGGACCGGGCCGATGGACCCGCCGCCGGACCACGGGGAGGACTCGTACGAGGGCAGCGGTCTCCTCGTCGACCGCAAGGCGGTCGTCACCGGGGGCGATTCCGGCATCGGCCGGGCGGTGGCCCTGGCCTTCGCGCGGGAAGGGGCGGACGTGCTCCTGACCCACCTGCCCGAGGAGCGGAGCGAGGCGCGGGAAACGTGCCGCCTCGTCGAACAGGCGGGCCGCAGGGCGGTCTCCGTGGAGTGCGACATCCGCGACGAGAAGCAGTGCGGGGCCCTCGTCGAGCGGGCCGTGTCCGAGTTCGGCCGGATCGACATCCTGGTGAACAACGCCGCCTACCAGATGTCCCAGCCCGACGGCATCGCCGCCATCTCGACATCCCAGTTCGACCGCGTGGTGCGGACCAACCTGTACGGAATGTTCTGGCTGTGCAAGGCCGCCCTGCCGCACATCCCCGCAGGCGGCTCGATCATCAACACGACCTCGGTACAGGCCTACAAGCCCAGTCCTCACCTGCTGGACTACGCCATGACCAAGGGCGCCATCGTCACCTTCACCCAGGGACTCGCCCAGATGCTGGCGTCCGACGGAATCCGTGTGAACGCGGTCGCGCCCGGGCCGGTCTGGACACCCCTCATCCCCGCGACCCTGCCCGACACCACGGAGTTCGGGAAACAGAGCCCGCTGGGCCGGCCCGCCCAGCCGGCCGAGATGGCGCCCGCCTACGTCTTCCTCGCCTCGTCGAACGCGTCGTTCATCACCGGCGAGATCATGAACGCGACCGGCGGCACGCCGTTGCCCTGACGCGCGATTGATCCGCACACCGCAGGGGAAGGCGAAGCATATGCGCGCAGACCATCATCAAGCACCCGTTCTCGATGCGCTGGCGGCCTACAAGGAGAAGCGGCAGCTGGGCTTCTCCCCACCCGGCCACAAACAGGCTCGCGGTGCGGCACCCGCCGTGCGGGCCGTCCTCGGGGACGCGGTGTTCTTCGGCGACGTACTGGCCTCCGGCGGGCTGGACGACCGCCGCCAGACCTCCCATGTCCTGCAACGCGCCGAGCAGTTGATGGCCGACGCGGTGCACGCCGAGCACACGTTCTTCTCCACCTGCGGCAGCTCCCTGTCGGTCAAGGCCGCCATGCTCAGCGTGGCCGCCCCGCACCGCAAGCTCCTGGTCGGCCGGGACGCCCACAAGTCCGTCGTCGCCGGTCTGATCCTCTCCGGCATCGAACCCGTGTGGGTGGAACCGCAGTGGGACACCGAGCGGCACCTCGCCCACGCACCGTCGGCGGACTCCTTCGAGAAGGCGTTCGAGCAGCATCCGGATGCCTGCGGCGCCCTGGTCACCAGCCCCACCCCGTACGGTTCCGCGGCGGATCTGCGTGCCATCGCCGAGGTGTGCCACCGCCGGTCCAGGCCCGTCATCGTCGACGAGGCCTGGGGCGCCCATCTGCCGTTCCACCCGGACCTGCCCTCCTGGGCCATGGACGCCGGAGCGGATGTCTGTGTCACCAGCATCCACAAGATGGGAAGCGGTCTGGAGCAAGGCTCGGTCTTCCATCTCCAGGGCGACCTCGTCGACCACGACACGCTCGCCTCACGCGCGGATCTGCTCGGGACCACGAGCCCGTCGGTCCTGCTGTACGCGGGCATCGACGGCTGGCGGCGGCAGATGGTCCTGCACGGGCACGAGCTGCTGTCCCGGGCCCTCGAACTGGCCGGAGACGTCCGGGAACGGATCGAGAAGATCGACGGGATGCACGTGAACGACCGCGACGACTTCTGCGGACCGGGCAAGGCCGCGGAGTTCGACCCGCTCCCCGTGATCATCGACATCAGCGAACTGGGCACCAACGGATACCGTGCGGCCGACTGGCTCCGCGCGCACCATCAGATCGACATGCACCTTGTCGACCACCGCCGCATCAGCGCCCAGTTCACCCATGCCGACGACGAGACCACCGCCGGCCGTCTGCTGGACGCTCTGCGTGACCTCTCCCGACAGGCCCACACCCTGGACCCGGCGCCCGTCGTAGAGCTCCCGGGGCCGGACGAACTGCGCCCGGACCAGACGTGTCTGCCCCGGGACGCCTACTTCGCCGGAACCGAGGACGTACCGGCCGAGAAGGCCGTGGGGCGCATCGCCGCCGAGATGATGACCCCCTATCCGCCCGGCATCCCCACCGTGCTGCCGGGTGAGCGCATCACCGAACCTCTGTTGCGGTATCTGCGGTCGGGGATCGAGGCGGGAATGAACGTCCCCGATCCTGCCGACCCCACGCTGCGGACGGTCCGCGTCCTCGCGGACGGCCGGGCCCCCGGGGAGTGACCGCAGCCGGGCAGCACGTGGAACAAGCCTCCGACGGAAGGATCCGGACATGCCCGTCGCCACCTACGGCCTCGTCGCTCTCGACTGCCCCGACCCACGGTCCCTGGCAGCCTTCTACCAGGCCGTTCTCGGAGGTGAGGTCAAGCCGTACGACGAGGACTGGTACGTCCTCCACGTCCCGGGCGGATCCCGCATCGCCTTCCAGCGGGCGCCGGACCACCGGCCGCCGGAGTGGCCCCGAGGGGACCACGATTCGCAGCAGGCGCACCTCGACCTCGACGTGCCGGACATCGAGCGCGCCCAGGAGGCGGTGCTGGCGCTCGGCGCGACGCCTCTGGACGTCGACGACCGCGGCGGTGAGCGCAAGTTCCGTGTGTACGCCGACCCGGCGGGGCACCCGTTCTGCCTCTGCCTCCTGTGACGTCCGTACCGCCCGCCGCCTCCCGGGGGCGGCCTCCGGGCGCTCGTCCCACGGCATGATGCGATGGTGGAGCCATGAGCCGAAGTGCCCTCGTCGTCATCGACATGATCAACACATACGGCCACCCCGACGCCGACGCCCTCGTCCCCTCCGTGCGCGACGCGCTCCCCCGCATCGTGGACCTCATCGGACGCGCGCGGAACGACGGTGTACCGGTGATCTACGTGAACGACAACTTCGGGGAATGGCGGTCGCACCACGGCGAGATCATCGAGACGACGTTGTCGGGGCCGCACAGCGATCTGGTGGAACCCGTGCTGCCGGACGACGATTCCCTCTTCGTCGTGAAGGCCAGGCACTCGATCTTCTACGAGACGCCTCTGAGCTATCTCCTGTCGCAGCTGGATGTGGACCGGGTGGTCCTGTGCGGTCAGGTCACCGAACAGTGCGTCCTGTACTCGGCGCTCGACGCCCATATCCGTCATCTGGACGTGACCGTTCCCGACGACGCCGTGGCCCATATCCACCAGGATCTGGCGCAGGCGGCCCTGCGCATGATGGAACGGAACATGAACGCGTCGATCCGGAAGGCCGCGAGCGTCGTGTTCTGAGAGCCACCCCGCGAGCCACCCCGTACGGAGCTCCTCCACGATCCTCGCCGCAAGCCCTGCCGAACCGGGCCCGCTCCGGAGAGACCAGGGGCACCCCGACAGGCCGCTCCCGGTGTCCTTGACGGCTGCTCGGGCCTCTCCGGGCGGTGGCGGGGAGTGCGTGGCACACCAGGAGTACAGTCACCCTCTGCCCCACCACCCCCGGTCCACCAGGTGAGAGATGTCCAGCCACACAGAGCAGAGACCCCCGCACTCCGTACCCGACGACGGCCTCTACGCCCGGCGCGCTCAGCGGCTGCGGCGACGGCTGGAGCGACTGATCGGCATCGCCGCGACCGAGGGCAACAGTCTGGTGCCGCTCCGCAACGGGGACCAGATCTTCGCCGCGATGCTCGCCGCCATCCGTGGCGCGGAACACACGGTGGACATGATGACCTTCGTGTACTGGCGCGGGGACATCGCCCTCGACTTCGCCGAGGCTCTGTCGGAGCGTGCTCGCGCCGGCGTGCGGGTGCGCCTGCTGCTGGACGGGTTCGGGGCCCGGCTCATCGAGAAGGACCAGCTGGCGATGATGGACGGCGCCGGCGTGGAGGTGGCGTGGTTCCGCAAGCCCCTGTACCTCTCACCGCTCAAGCAGAACCATCGCTGTCACCGCAAGGTCCTCGTCACGGATGAGGAGACCGCGTTCACCGGCGGGGTCGGGATAGCCGAGGAGTGGTGCGGTGACGCCCGCGACGAGAACGAGTGGCGGGACACCCATGTGCGGGTGCAGGGCCCGGCGGTGGACGGCCTCGCCGCCGCCTTCGCGCAGAACTGGGCCGAGTGCCACGACGAGCTGTTCACGGAACGCGACAGGTTCATCGAGGCCACGCAGCACGGCGACGCGGTGGTCCAGGTGGTGCGCGGGTCGGCCGGCTTCGGCTGGCAGGACATGCAGACCTTGCTGCGCGTCGTCCTGGAGTCCGCCGAGGAGCGGGTTCGGCTCACCACCGCCTACTTCGCTCCCGACACCTACTTCATCGGGCTGCTGTGCGGCGCCGCACGGCGAGGCGTCTCCGTCGAGATCCTGCTTCCCGGTCCTCACACGGACAAGCGGGTGTGCCAGCTGGCCGGCCAGCACCATTACGAGGAGCTCACCGCCTGCGGCGTGAAGATCTACCAGTACCAGCCGACCATGCTCCACACCAAGGCGCTGACGGTGGACGGGGTCGCCTCGCTGATCGGCTCGACGAATTTCAACCGCCGCTCGCTCGAACACGACGAGGAGGTGATGCTCGCGGTGCTCGACCGTGAGTTCACCGCCGCGCTGGACGGGCACTTCGAGGCGGATCTGGAGCGGAGCGCACTGATCGACGGGGCCCGGTGGAAGCGCCGCTCGCCCGTGCAGAGGATGCGGGAGGCGGCGGTCCTGCCGATACGCCGCTGGCTGTGACGGGTGCGCCACCGCTCCGCGTACCGGCGCTCCCCGTGCCCTCCCGCGATCAGGAGTGGCCGTGGTCGAACTGCCACGGTGAGACATCACGGGTCCCAGGAGTGTGGCGGCTCCCGTCGGGGGCATACGGGCTGTCACCTGCCGCTCGGCAGGTGAAGGGAGTGGATCCATGAGCGAGTCCGTCGAGACACGACCGGATACGACTGCGGTGATCACGGAACCCGTGCCCGATCTGCAGCTCCAGTTGCTGATCCAACTGCTGGACAGAGAGCTGCGCTCCGGTCTGCCGATCACACTCACCCTGGCCGGTGGCGTGCTTCACGGGGATGTGATCGGCCACGAGGCGTGGAAGGCCGACTGGGCGCGCAGTCTCCGCCAGGTCGAGGGCGAGGGCGCGAATCTGATCGCGGAGTTCCCGGAGACGGTGGACCAGGGGATCCGGGAGCTGGGCCCCGGTGACGGCACCGCGCAGTTGCCGCGCTGGATCCATCTCAGGGACGCCACCCTGGTCCTCGCCGGTGCGGGCGACCTGCGGCTTCCCCTGTGGCGCGGCCGCCTGGCCGACGTGTCGGGCTGGTCGCTGGGCCGGCCGCAGTGACGGGGGCGCAGGGCCCGGCCGGTCCTACGCGGACGGAACCGCCCCCACCTGGTCCCGCAGTGCGGCGAGGAGCCAGTCGTGTGCGGACCCGGGCGTCGGCTCGGGCCGACCGGCCGGAGGGCTGACCAGCTCCGCCGTCAGCTCCCAGTAGCGGTCGATGCGCGGATCGGCCGCCAGCCGCCGGGCGAGCACCCGGCGGAAGCCGGGGGTGTCCGCGGTACCGCGGGTGCGCGCGTACGCGTCCACGAACGCTTCCAGCGCCTCTCCCGGGCGCGGTCCCCTGGCCTGCCGCATCTCGGCGGCAGCCAGGTCGTAGGCCTCGGCCAGACCCGCGTACAGCACGGCCGAAGCACGGGCTCCCGCGGCCTTGTGCGTATGGGGCTGGGTCCGGCTCCGCTCCTGTGCGTCGCAGGGGCGGGACACCAGGGCGCACAGGCGGGCGAAGGCCAGGACGTGGACGGGCTCTGGGTCCTCGGGCGGCTGCGGGACCGCCGCCTCCAGGAAGGCGGTGACGGACCGGGCCGGCATGCGCGGCGGAAGCCAGCCGCGCCAGAAACGGGCCAGCGGTGCGGTGGTCGGCGGGGCGGTCACCGCTCCGATCAGCCGCAGCCGGCTCGCGCGTTCGGCCGCGGGGCACTCCTGCACCGCGCGGAGCGCCGCCTCCCTCCAGCGCAGCGCGGCCAGCTGGTTCCCGAGCGTGCGCAACTGCCCGGCGAGGGCGTCCTCCAGGGCGCCGCCGGGGCGCCCGGCCGTCTCCTCCTCGTCCAGGATGCGGCGCACCGCAGGCACCGGGAGGTCCAAGGCGCGCAGGGAGCGGATCATCCGCAGCCGCTCGAGGGAGTCGGGACCGTACCTGCGGTGCCCGCCCGCGCTGCGGGACGCCTCGGGGAGCAGGCCACCGTCGGAGTAGAAGCGGACCGTCTTGACGCTGACTCCCGCACGCTCGGCCAGTTCGCCGATGCCCCACAGCCCGTCGTACGACGAGGACACTTGAACCTCCCTCAGGGGGAGTTCCTACGGTACCCGCGAGTGGGGCCGGGATTTCGGCCGGCCGAGGACGACGGCGTATCGAGGAGAGATCATGACCACGTTCATCCTGGTGTCCGGTGTGTTCACCGGACCGTACGTGTGGGAGGAGACGGCCGCGCGTCTGACCGCGGCGGGCGCCGAGGTCCGGGCGGTGGCCCTGAGCGGACTCGCCGGAGCCCCCGCCGCGGACGGTGCGGAGATCGACCTGGCGAGGCACATCGCCGATGTCCTCGCGGTGATCGACGCGGTCGCGCGCGAGGGGGGCGGGGAGATCGTGCTGGTGGGCCACGACTACGGCATCCATCCGGTCCTGGGGGCCGCCGACCGGCGGGCGGAGGCGATCGCCCGGATCGTCTACCTGGACTCGGGGCTGCCCCAGGACGGTGTCCCCGCTCTGGCGGCCGTGCCCGACCAGGGCGTGCGCGAGGAGGTGCTGCGGGCCGCCGCCGGGGTCGCGGGGAAGGCGGGCGGGACGCTGGCGCCTCCGGCTCGCGACGCGTGGCAGCTCTGGGGCAGCACCGCGGACGTCCCCGGACCGGCGCTCGACCGGCTCACGGCCCTCGCGTCGCCGCAGCCGCTGGGCACGCTGCTCCAGCCGCTGAGACTGACCGGCGCGGCGGCGACGGTGCCGATGGCGGGGGTCCTGTGCGCCGGCAACGGGGCGACCATCGCGATGGTCCAGGCCCGGGTGGACTTCGGGGAACCCTCACTGCAGGGGCTGACCGATCCTCGGGTGACCTTCTTCGAACTGCCCACAGGGCACTGGCCGATGCTGTCCGGTCCCATGTCACTGGCGGTGACACTGCTGGAGGCCGCGGCGGGCGGGGGCCATCGGCTGAGTCCGGCGGGCGGCACGCCACCGCCGCCGTTCCTGCTGGACGTGCCCGGCCTTCCCCGTGAGCGTACGGACAACGTCGATCTGTACCTGCCGCCCGACGCCCGTGGTCCACGCCCGGCGGTGCTCTTCGTGCACGGTGGCCCGGTCCCCCGTGAGGCCCGGCCGACCCCACGGGACTGGCCGGGCCTGATGGGGTACGCCCGTCTCGCGGCGGAGCGGGGGGTGGTGGGGGTGACTCTCGACCACCGTCTCCACGCCCTGACCGACTACGAGCAGGCGGCCGCCGACCTGGCGGACGCGGTGGAACGGGTACGGGCCGATCCGCGGGTGGACGCGGACCGGGTCGCGCTGTGGTTCTTCTCGGGCAGCGGTCCGCTCACCGCGGACTGGCTGGGCGGGCCCCCTCCGTGGCTGCGCTGTCTCGCGGCCAACTACCCCGTCATGGCGGCGCTGCCGAACTGGGGGCGGCTCGACGGCCGCTTCCACCCGGCTGACGCGGTCGCCCACTCTGGTTCCCTGCCGATCGTGCTGGTCCGGGCAGGGCTGGAGGCGGCCGCCGTCGCGTCCACCGTGGAAATGTTCCTGGCCGCAGCGCACGCGCACGGCGCCGCTGTCGAGGTGATCGACGTGCCGAACGGCCACCATGACTTCGAGGCGGTCGACCGGACGGACGAGTCGCGCGAGGCCGTGCACCGGGCCATGCGCACGGTGCTGCGGCATCTGACCGCCTGAGCCTGCGGGCGTCCGGCCACCGGGTGCGCTGCCGGGTGATCTGTCCGACGCTGGAAGATACGCGGCGGATTCGACCGCTCGTTCGAGGAAATCCTCGTGACGAAAGAACGACAGCCTGGGCAAGGGCGACAAGGTGTCCTGGAAGAGCCACAGCCAGGACGTGGCGGGCAAGGTCACCAAGAAGCACACGGACCGCACCCGTGCGGCCGGGCGGACCGTCGACGCCTCGGACGAGGATCCGCAGTACGAGGTGAGGAGCGACGCGTCGGGCCGGTCCGCCGTGCACAAGCCCGACGCACTGCGCACGAGGCGCCACGACTCCTGACCGTCCTCGGGTGAACGGGACCCGGCGACGGGCACACGGGTCACACGTAGCAGGGATCCCGTGGCGGCTGCTGGCTTCGGGCCCCGGAACATGATCGGGTTGACACCCCGTCAGCTTCCGGGGAACGAACCGAAGGACGCGGATGACGAACCGACAGAACCCGTCGACACCGGATGTCGTCGTCGTGGGCGCCGGACCGGCGGGCCTGGCCTGCGCACTCGACCTCTGCGGCGCGGGCCTCCGCGTCGAGCTGCTGGAGGCGTCCGACGAGGTCGGCGGGCGGATGCGCACGGACCGCAGGGACGGCTTCCTCCTGGACCGCGGCTTCCAGGTCTTCAACACCTCCTACCCCCAGGTGAAGAAGCGCCTGGACCTGCGGGCGCTGCGCCTGCGGCCGTTCACCCCCGGTCTCATCGCCAGGACACCGTCCGGGCGGGTGCGCGTCACCGACCCCACCCGGCGGCCCGAGGACGCGGGCTCGCTGCTGCCGGGGCGGGTCCTGCCGGCCCGGGACCTGGCCGCCCTCGCCGCACTGACCGCCCGTGACGTCCTGCTCCCCGCGAGGCGGCTGGGACGTATGACCGACCGCTCCGCGGCGGACGCGCTCGTCCGCGCCGGGCTGTCTCCACGCGCGATCGAGGACCTGCTCCGGCCGTTCCTGTCCGGGGTGTTCCTGGAGGAAGGGCTGGAGACCTCGGCACGATTCCTGCACCTGGTCTGGCGGAGCATGGCGCGCGGCACGCTCTGTCTGCCCGCCCGGGGCATCGGCGCCGTGCCGGCCCAGCTCGCCGCCCGCCTGCCGGACGGCACGCTCCGGCTCGCCTCGTCCGTCGCGGAGGTCACGGACTCCGGGGTCCTCCTGACCGACGGCGGCGAGCGGCCGGCCGGCTGCGTCGTCGTGGCCACCGACAGCGCCACGGCGGCGAAGCTGCTTCCCGGTCTGCCGGTACCCGACACCCGTACGGTGACGACGTACTACCACGCGGCCGAGCGGTCACCGCTGACCGAGCCGACCCTGGTGGTGGACAGCGGCCTCGCCGTGCTGAACAGCTGCGTCCTCTCCGAGGTGGCTCCCACCTACGCTCCCCCGGGCACGGCTCTGGTGTCGACCTCGTTCCTCGGCGCGGGTCCGCCCGGCGGGGACCGGACGGTCCGCGCGCGGCTCGCCGAGCTGTACGACACGGACACCAGCACCTGGGACACGGTCGCCGCCTACACCGTGGAGGGTGCCCTTCCCGCCATGCGGCCTCCCTGGCCGCTGAGCCGCACGACGCGTTTCGCGCGAGGGCGCTACGTCTGCGGGGACCACCGGGCCACCGGCTCGGTGCAGGGCGCCCTGGCCTCCGGCAGCCGGGCGGCCCGCGAGCTGCTGGCCGACCGGGCGGCGGCGCGGACCGCCGCGACGTGACCGGCCCTGTCCCGGGACGGGTGGACGACGCCGTCGTCGTGGGCGGCGGAGCCGCCGGGCTCTGCCTGGCGCACCTGCTCGCCAGGACCGGTGAGACGGTGACGCTGGTGGATGCCCCCGACGGGCCGCTGCGTCCGGCGGAGCGCACCTGGTGCTACTGGGAAGCCGGCATCGGCGACTTCGAGGAGGCCGTCGTCGCTTCCTGGCGGCGGCTGAGGGTACGGGGGCCGGACGGCGAGGTCATCGAGTCTGAGCCCGCACCCCTGCGCTACCGCATGGTCCGCTCGGCCCCCTTCGAACGGCTGGTCCACTCCCGCCTCGCGGCTTCCCCGACGGCCCGCGTCCTGCGTGCCACCGCCCACGAGGTGCGCGACGCACCGTACGGCGCGGAGGTCCGCTGCACGACGGCCGACGGTCACCCCCTCGTCCTGCGCGGCCGACGCGTCTTCGACTCACGGCCCGTGCACGCCACCCCACCGCACCGCACCCTGCTCCTGCAGCACTTCCGGGGATGGTTCGTGCGCACCCCGGTGCCCCGCTTCGAGCCCGGGGTGGCGGACCTCATGGACTTCCGCGTCCCGCAGCCCCGCCACGGGCTCGCGTTCGGCTACGTCCTGCCGCTCGCACCGGACCACGCACTGGTGGAGTACACCGAGTTCTCCCGTGCCCCGCTCACGACAGCGGCGTACGAAGCCGCTCTGCGGCAGTACACGGGCGACGTCCTGAGACTCGGCCCGTTCACCGTGGAGTCGGCCGAACAGGGCGTCATCCCCATGACCGACGCCCGCTTCCCCCGCCGGACCGGACGCGCCGTCTTCCGCGTCGGCGCAGCCGGGGGCGCCACCCGTCCGGCCACCGGCTACACGTTCGCCGCCGTGCAGCGCCAGAGCAGGGCCATCGCCGCCGCGCTCCACCACGGCTCTCCTGACGTCCCGCCGCCGCACGGCCGCCGGGCGCTCGCCATGGACGCCGTACTGCTCCGGGCCCTCGACACCGGGCGGGTGGACGGGCCGCGCTTCTTCACCGGGCTCTTCCGGCGCGTCCCCATGGAGCGGCTGCTGCGTTTCCTCGACGGCGGGAGCACACCGTGGGAGGAGTTCGGCATCGGGCTGCGCACACCGGTGGGCCCGATGCTCCGTACCGCGGCCGAACTCCCCTTTCTCGCCCGCCGGGCCGCCGGCCGATCCGAAGAGAGCCCCCGATGACCCTGCTGCGGGACCAGGACCTGGCACACGCCTTCGACCACGCGTCACACGCGTACGACCGGCTCACCTCACTGAATCCGGGCTACCGCTCCGACCTCCTGCGCTCGGCGCACCGCCTCCGGCTACCCCGCGGCGGGAGGGGGCTGCGGGTGCTCGACCTCGGCTGCGGAACCGGAACCTCCACGCGGGCACTGCTCCGGGCGGCCCCGTACGCCCGGGTCACGGCCGTCGACGCGTCCGCCGGGATGCTGGAGCGGGCGCGGCTGAAACGCTGGCCCCCGAACGTCCGTTTCGTGCACCGCTCGGCGGAGGAACTCGCTGCCACCGACGACGATGGCTCGTACGACGCGGTCTTCGCCGCCTACCTCTTCCGTAACGTCGCCGATCCGGTCGGGGTCCTCGCGTCGGTGCGCTCCCTCCTGCGGCCCGGCGGCCGTCTGCTGGTCCACGAGTACAGCCTCAGCGGCTCGCCCGTGCACCGGGCGGTGTGGAACACGGTGTGCCGGGGCGTGATCATCCCGGCGGGGACGCTGACCGGCGACCGCGAGCTGTACCACCATCTGTGGCGCAGTGTCCTCGCGTTCGACACGGCGCCCGTCTTCGCGCGGAGGATCGCCGGGGCGGGATTCCCCTTCGTGCGGACCGTTCCCGTCGGGGGCTGGCAGAGCGGGATCGTCCACGTGTTCCTGGCCCGGAGCGGCGTGGGGCCGACCGGTCCCGAGGCGTCATGAACGCCCGCCCACCCCGCCCCGGGGCCACTCGGCACGGACGTGACCGCCGGGCGGAGGTGCTCACGCCGGAACCGGGACGCGAGCGCTTCTCCGGCGAGGCGCCCTCGGCGGCGGTGGTCGGCGGCGGTATCGCCGGCCTCGCCGCGGCGACCGCGCTCGCCGAACGCGGTGTTCGCGTGACGCTGTACGAACAGGGGGAGACCCTCGGCGGGCGTCTGGCGGGGTGGCCCGTCCGGCTCGCCGACGGGTCAGGGGCGACGATGAGCCGGGGCTTCCACGCCTTCTTCCGCCAGTACTACAACCTGCGGGGACTGCTGCGTCGTGCGGATCCCGGACTCACGGCGCTCACCCCGTTGCCGGACTATCCGCTCCGGCACCGTGACGGCATGACGGACGGATTCGCCCGTGTGCCACGGACCCCGCCGTGGAGCGCGCTCGGATTCGTCGCGCTCAGCCCCTCGTTCGGCTGGCGCGACCTCGCCGCGATGGATCCCCGCGAGGCCCTGCCCCTCCTCGACGTACGGGTCCCCCAGGTGTACGAGCGGTTCGACGGGGTCAGCGCCGAGGACTTCCTGCGCCGGATCAACTTCCCCGCAGCCGCCCGCCATCTGGCCTTCGAGGTGTTCTCCCGCAGTTTCTTCGCCGATCCCCGCGAGCTGTCCGCCGCCGAACTGCTGCTGATGTTCCACATCTACTTCCTCGGATCGTCCGAGGGCCTCCTCTTCGACGTGCCGCGCGAGCCCTTCCCCCAGGCGCTCTGGGAGCCTCTCGGCGGCTACCTGCGGCATCTCGGCGCCGAGGTGCGCACCGGCACTCCGGTCCACCGCGTCCGCCCGGCGGCGGACGGAGACCTGACCGTGGAGACCGAGGGGTCCTCCGACCGCCACCAGGCCGTGGTCCTCGCCCTGGACACCTGCGGCCTGCGCCAGGTCGTGGGCGCCTCCGAGGAGTTGGGGGACGCCTCCTGGCGGGCGGACATCGCGGCCCTGCGCACGGCGCCACCGTTCCTCGTGTCCCGGCTGTGGCTCGACCGCCCCGTGCGCGGGGACCGTGCCGGGTTCCTCGGCACCAGTGGCTACGACGGGCTCGACAACATCAGCGTCCTGGACCGCTGGGAGGGCGAGTCGGCCCGGTGGGCCGCGCGGACGGGCGGCTCCGTGGTGGAACTCCACGCGTACGCCGTCGACGCGGGAGCCGAACCGGAGGAGGTCCGGCGCCGGTTGCTCGGCCGGCTGCACGAGGTCTACCCGGAGACCGCGGGCGCCCGGGTCGTCGACGCCCGCCACGAATGGCGTGCCGACTGTCCCGTCTTCTCCGTGGGCGATTACCACCGCCGGCCCGCCGTACGCTCCCCCCACCCCCGCGTCACGCTGGCGGGCGACCTGGTCCGCACCGGCCTCCCCGTGGCCCTGATGGAGCGGGCCGCGACCTCGGGGTTCCTGGCGGCCAACGCCCTGCTCGCCGAGTGGGGCATCCGGGGCCAGACGCTCTGGACCGTCCCGCGCACCGGGCGCTCCCGGGTGCTGCGCGCCCTCGCGGGCCTGGCCGCGAGGCACTGACGCTCAGCCGGGGAAGCGCCCGGTGCCACGCAGCGACCGGCGCCGCTCGGCGTACGCCAGGTCGTCACGCCAGAGGCGGCCCGCCGTCCGGCGCATCAGCGGCCGGAGGGCGGGCGCGGCGGCGCGCGCCAGGGCGAAGCCCCGCCGGTCCGAGGCCGCGACGACGGCCTCGACCACTGCGGTCCGCGGGTCCGTGGCGCCGGACGCGGTGAGCGGCGTGGCATGGGTCTCCACCACCGACCCGGCGCCCTCGCCCTCCGTGATGCGCATGACCACCGTGCGGGGTCCGGGCGCGGTGAACTCCGCCCGCACCGGTACCACCAGGCGGCCCGCGACCTTGAACGAGACGTCGACGGCGAAGGCGTCCTCCCCACCGTCCTCGGGGGTGCCGACCACGTCGAGGCCCACGAACGCGTACGGATGGAACCAGGACCCGTGCCAGGGATCGAGCCGGTTGGCGACCACGTCCTCGGGTTCGCACCGGCCCACCGCCGTGAACACCGCGTCCACCGCGTCCCGCGCCGACGGCCTCACGGGGACAACCGGGCGCTCCAGCGGTGCCTCACCGCCGGCCCGGTCGAGCCTCACCCAGACCAGCACCCCGTCGTCGTGCACCGGGTACGGCTCCCACCCGGCGAACGGCCCGCCGTCCAGGGCCAGACCGTGCCAGTGGCACAGGAGCGTCCCGCAGACCACGCGGCTGTCCCGCAACGGCGCCCCCAGATGGGGGCACTCCCCCGGGCCGGCGCGCAGCGCACCGTCCTCGGACCGCCACAGGACGACCTCGACCCCGGCGACCGTCCGGCCGTACGGGCGGTCCCGCGCCCCGATCGTCCGGGAGGCCCCGACGACGTACCAGTTGCCCGAGGGCCGGGCGGTGGCCCGCTTCAGCGCCTCGGCGATCACGGTGGGCCTCGCCTCGCGCCAGGTCGGGGGCTGCCGCTCCCAGCGAAGCGCGCGCCGCAGCCGCAGCGGTGAGGTCCAGGCCGTCCTTCCGCGCGGATCGTTCATCGCCGGAGGCCTTCCGCCCCGGCGGCTTCCGGCGCCGTTGCGGCCGGACGGGTCCGCATCCGCGCTCCCAGGATCCGTACGAGTCCGCCCGCGGCGACGCCGGCCCGGCGCCGGCGCGGCACCACGGCGCGGCGGTGCAGCACCCGGTAGCCGTCGGACGCGATGGCGTCCAGGATCCCCCGGTACAGGACGAACGCCGTGCGGATGCAGGGCCGTACGCGTGGCTCCAGCATGGCGATGCCGGGTTCCGCCTCCCGGTACACCGTCCGGATCATCGCTTCGGCTTCGGCGAAGGCGGCCCGGACGCGCGGGTCGTGCCGCCCGGTGCGGCGGCTCCATTCCAGCAGGGGACGGTGCACACCGTGGGCGGCGAGCAGGTCCGCCGGCAGGTAGACGCGCCCGCGATCCAGGTCCTCGCCGACGTCCCGCAGGAAGTTGGTCAGCTGGAAGGCCACACCGAGGGCCGCCGCGTGCGGGGCCGCCTCGTCACGGGGCACGACCGTCCCGAGCACGGGCAGCATCTGGAGGCCGATCACCGCTGCCGAACCGTGCATGTAGGCACGCAGATCGGCGTACGTCGGATAGTCGGTGACGGTCAGGTCGCTGCGCATGGACGTCAGGAAGTCGGCGAACAGGCCGTGGTCGATGGCGTAGCGCGCGGCGGTGTCCGCCACGGCTCGGACGACGGGCTCGTGGCCGCCTCCCGTGGTCAGTTCGTGTGCCAGGTCGCTCTCGAGCACGCGGAGCAGCCGGTCGCGCTCCCCGGGGGGCCGCCCGCTGTCGAGGTCGTCCACGATGTCGTCGGCCCACCGGGCGAAGCCGTACAGCGCGTGTACGGCGCAGCGGTGTTCGACCGGCAGGAGCCGGGTGGCCAGGAAGTACGTCCGGCCGTGCCGGGCGTTGAGCCGTCGGCAACGGGCGTAGGCAGCACGCAGGGCGGGCCCGGTGATCCCCGCGGCGTCCAGTTCTCGACGGTTCATGCGCTCTGCCCTTCCGGGACGGGGGAACGACGGCGCACGCCCGTCGTACGGGGAAGCCCGGTGACGCGGGCCGCGGCGAGCTTGCCGCTCACGAGGACGGTCGGCACGCCCACCCCGGGGGTGGTCCCGCACCCGGCGAGGACGACGTTGTCGTAGCCGCGTACGAGGTTGCGCGGCCGGAAGGGGCCGGTCTGCGCGAAGGTGTGCGACACGGAGAAGGGGGTGCCCGCCCCGTGGCCCCGGTCCGTCCAGTCCACCGGGGTGACCAGCAGCTCCCGCTCCATGGATGCCTCGAACCCGTGGAGCCCCCGGCGCTCCAGCTCGGCCAGCAGGCTGTCCCGGTAGCGGGGGCCCAGGCCGCGCCAGGTGGAGGCGGAAGGGCCTGTCGTGGTGTTGGGGCAGGGGGCCAGGACGTAGTGCAGGTGTCTGCCCGGTGGTGCGAGGGACGGGTCGTGGGTGGTGGGGCGGGTGATGAGCAGCGACGGGTCGCTCATCAACTGCCCGGTGCGGGTGAGTTCGTCGAAGGTGCGCTCCCATGCGGCGCCGAAGGAGAGGGTGTGGTGCGCCAGCTCCGGCCAGGTGCGGTCCGTGCCGGCGTGCAGGATCACGGCCGACGGCGCGTGGCACAGCGGCACGGGGCGGCGCGGCGCCCGGCCCAGGAGCCGGTGGGCGACCGGGAGGTCCGGGGTCAGGACGACCGCGTCGCAGGTGATCCGCTCGCCCGACGCCAGCCGGACGGCTCGTACCCGCCCCGCCGAGCGCTCCAGGGCGCTCACCTCGGCGGACCACCGGAACCGGGCCCCGGCGTCGGCCGCCGCGTCCGCCATCGCCCGGGGCAGCGCGTACATGCCGCCCTTCGGGAACCAAACGCCCGCGACGGTGTCCATGTAGGCGATGACCGCATAGGCGGCGAGCGCTCGGGCGGGGGCGACACCCGCGTACAGCGACTGGAAGGAGAACACCCGGCGCAGCCGTGGGTCGGCGAGGAATCTGCCGATCTGCGGATCGAGGCGGCCGAAGCCTCCCAGGACCGCGAGCCGCGCGAGGTCCGGGTGCAGGAGCTGGAAGGGTGAGTCGAAGTTGGTGTCGATGAAGCGGTGCATCTGCGCCCGGTACAGCCGCTCCAGCCAGCTGCGCAGCCGGCGGTATCCCGCGGCCTCCGAGGGCCCGGCGAACCGCCGGACCTCGGCCTCCATCGCGTCACCGTCCGTGTGGACGTCCAGCCCGCTGCCGTCCGCGAACCGGGCCCGGTAGGCCGGGTGCAGGGGGATCAGCTCGACCCGGCGGTGGAGACTGTCCCCGACGGCGGCGAATGCCTCGTCGGCCAGGTGCGGCATGGTCAGCACGGTCGGCCCGGTGTCGACCCGGTACCCGCCGAGCTCCAGCCGCCCCGCACGGCCTCCGGGTCCGGCCTCCCGTTCGACGACGGTCACCCTGCGGCCCGCTCCGATGAGGTGCAGGGTGGCGGCCAGACCGGACAGGCCGGCTCCGACCACCACGACGTGGTCCGTGGGGCCCTGCACGGTCCTCATGCGCCCTCCCCGTTCCGTGCGGGGCCGGTGCCCACGGTCCTGTCCACGAGGGCGGCGAATTCGCTCCGGGCGCTGTCATCCGCTCCGCAGGCCGCGAAGTGACGCAGGCTCGACTCCGCGAGGGCGGCGATCTCCTTCTCCACCACGGCCCGCGCACCCGTGCGTTCGAGGGCCTCGCGCATCCGGTCCACCGTCGCCCCGCCGGGTGCGGCGCCCTCCGGGCCCAGCACCGCCAGAGCCTCGGTGTCGCCCGCATCGGCGGCGAGCCGGAGGGCGACCGCGAGGAGCGAGGTGAGTTTGCGTGCCCGCAGGTCCTCGTCGGCCGGCTTTCCCGTGACGGCCGGGTCGCCGAACGCGCCCAGCAGGTCGTCACGGAGCTGGAAGGCGAGCCCCGCGCACCGTCCCGCGGTCCGGAGCCCGTCGGCGGTCCGGGCGTCGGCCCCCGCCAGGACCGCGCCCAGGGCGAGCGGCCGTTCCACGGTGTAGAGCGCGCTCTTGAGCGTCGCGATCTTCGTGGCCTGGGCGAGGTCGGAGGCACCGGTCGCCTGTGCCCGCATGTCCAGGTACTGCCCGGCGACCATCTCGCCGCGCATGGCCTGCCACTCCTGGTGCAGCTGCAGGCCGTACGGGGAGGCCACGGCGGTCTCGGTGAGCAGGTCGTCGGCCCAGGCCAGCGCCAGGTCTCCGGCGAGCACCGCGGCGGTGGCCGAGTAGGAGGCGGCGGAGCCGCGCATGCGGGCCTCCCGGTGCGTGCGCGCGAAGTCGGCGTGCACGGCGGGCGCGCCCCGGCGTACCGGGGACTCGTCCATGACGTCGTCGTGCACCAGTGCGCAGGCCTGCAGCAGTTCCAGTGCGGCGCCGATCCGCAGCGGTGTCCTGGGGTCGCCGGTGCCTCCGGCGGCCAGCCAGCCGCACCACACGAAGGCCGTACGGCGCCGTTTGCCGCCGTTCAGGACGAACCCGGCGACCCGGGTGGCCACTTCCTCGGCGAACACGGCGTCCACCCGGCGGGCGTCCCTGAGCCTGGTGTGCAGGTGCTCCGCGAGGACGGTGCCGACGGCCGCTGCCGCCTCACCGGCCGTCCGCGGGGCCCGGCCGGTGCCCGTGCCGGTGCCGGGGTGGGATCCGGCGCCTCCGCCCGCCCCTGACCGTGTGGTCCGTGGACCGAGCATGGAGAGCCCCTTTCGCCCGCCCGGCCGCTCCCGCGTCCACCGGTGCTTCCACCGCGAGGAACGCGGCCACCCCTATGCCTGCCCGGCGTACGGCCCGGTCGGAGCGGAGTTCACCCGGACGGCGGACGGAAAGGCGGCACCGGACCGGGACGGTGGGCCCGTCACTGCCGGGGAACACCGCGCACGGGATGCTTGCTCATGATCGAGACCCGGTTGAAGGCGTTGATGGTGACGGCGACCCACACCACGGCGGAGATCTCGTCCTCGGAGAGATCACGGCGGGCCGTGGTGTAGGCGTCCTCCTGCAAGGAGGCGTCGGCGGGGTGCGTGGTCGCCTCGGCCAGGGCCAGTGCGGCACGTTCCTGCGCGGTGAACACCTCGGTGTCACGCCAGGCCGCCAGCACGCCCAGCCGCTGGGTGGACTCGCCCGCGCGCACCGCGGCCCTGGTGTGGACGTCCAGGCAGTACGCGCAGCCGTTGATCTGCGACACCCGGAGGTTGACCAGTTCGACGAGGGTGCGCGAGAGCCCCGCCTCCTGGGCCACCGTGCGGACCGCCTCGGCCGTGGCGGTCAGCGCGTGATAGGCCTTCGGACTCTGCTTGTCGATGTAGACCCGCTTCTCCGCATGGCCCGCCTGCGTACCGTGCACCCTGGGTTCCTCACCGGGGCTTGCCGCCGCCCCACGTCGTGCCGAGCGTCCGAGTGACGACGGCTTATTATCGAGCATGATCGTTGAACATATAAGCACCTTTGTCTCACCGGAGGGTCCACGATGAGCGGTGTCCACGTCGATGTGCTGACGGCGCGGGACGTTCCCCTGGGCGGCCCGAGGGCGATGACGGTACGGCGCACCCTGCCGCAGAGGGCCCGCACGCTCATCGGAGCCTGGTGCTTCATCGACCACTACGGTCCCGACGACGTCGCGGGGACCGGCGGGATGGACGTGGCTCCGCATCCGCACATCGGCCTGCAGACGGTCAGCTGGCTGTTCAGCGGGGAGATCGAGCACCGCGACAGTCTGGGCAGCCACGCCTTCGTGCGCCCCGGCGAGCTGAACCTGATGACCGGTGGCCACGGGATCAGCCACACCGAGGTGTCCACCCCGGACACCTCGGTCCTGCACGGCGTCCAGCTGTGGGTGGCCCTGCCCGAGGAGCACCGGAACACGGGGCGCGACTTCCGGCACCACGCACCGGGCCCGGTACGCCGGGACGGGGCCGTGCTCAGGGTGTTCCTCGGCTCCCTCGCCGGGGACACCTCACCTGTCCCGACGTTCACACCGCTGCTCGGGGCCGAGATCGTCCTCGATCCGCACGCGACGACGACGCTCGGCACGGACCCTTCCTTCGAGCACGGTCTCCTCGTCGACCAGGGCACCATGCGGATGGCCGGAACGACGCTGCACCGGGCCGAGCTGGGCTACCTCGGCCCGGGGACCGAGCAGCTGACCCTGACCAACGAGACGGATGCCCCCGCCCGGGCCGTGCTCGTGGGCGGCACGCCGTTCGAGGAACGTATCGTCATGTGGTGGAATTTCGTGGGCCGCAGCCACGAGGACATCGTCGTGGCACGCCAGGACTGGGAGGCCGCCTCCGAACGGTTCGGCCAGGTCGACGGTTACCCCGGCGAACGGATTCCCGCCCCCGCCCTCCCCAACGCCACCATCGCACCGCGCGGCAACCCGACACGCTCGAAAGGCAGCACACGATGACCCGGTCCACCGCCCCCCTCGTCCGTGAGGTCGACGTCAGGCACCGCTACGAGATCCTGGTCGACGAGGTCGCCGCCGGGTTCACCGCCTACCGCGACCGCGACGGGCAGCGCGTCTTCTTCCACACCGAGATCGACGACGCCTTCGCCGGCCAGGGGCTGGCCTCCGTCCTCGTGCAGGAGGCGCTGACCCAGGTACGGGCCTCGGGCAAGCGGATCGTGCCGGTCTGCCCGTATGTGGCGAAGTTCCTCAAGAAGCACGAGGAGTTCGCCGACATCACCGACCCCGTCACCCCCGAGGTCCTGCAGTGGCTGGAGACCACCCTGGCCCGCTGAGGCCCCTTCGAAGGTCGGGGCGTCAGGCCGGCCGCAGCTCGAACCAGTCGAAGGCCGGAGCGCCCCGGGTCGCGTACATGCCGATGACGCGGCCGGTGAAGCCGCCCGCGACCTCGGTGGTGAGGTAACGGCCGTCGAGTTCGGCGAGGACCTCGAAGTGTCCCTCGTCGGTCTCGTACCCCAGGCGCAGGGTGTCGGGGCCGCCGACGCGGAGCCCGGAGGGCGCCGCGGTTCCGGGGTCCTCAGGACGCACCGTGACGGTGGGCGGCAGGATGTCCTCGGTGGTCACGTCGATCCGTAGTGTCAGAGGGCCCGGAGGCAGGGCTCGTTCGGCGATCGTCTGACGCAGCGGGCCGATGCGGGCGACGGCACGCACCGTGCCGTCCTCCGTCTCCACCTGGTAGTGGTGCGCCTCGTCGAGCCGTACGGCAAGCCCGCCCCGGCCGCCTTCGCCCGCGTCCGCACGCACCCGCGCGCTGCAGTCGGGGTCGTGCTGGCGCCGGCCCACGAAGAGTGCGCCGGGCTGGTCCAGGCCGTCCGCGCGGGCGTGCAGGACCAGGTGGCCCGGCCGCTCGTCCAGGCGTACCGCCGCCGGATCACGCCGCCTCGGCGACACCCAGCACGGGGCGAGCTCGGTGGAGTCGAAATCGTCGCGGCACGGCTCGTCGGGCCAGGGGTGCGGGGTCAGTGCCGGTGCCTCGGCACGCAGTTCCAGCGGTCCGGGCAGCGGCCACCCGTCCTCCCAGCGCACCGGCACCAGGAACGTCTCCCGGCCCAGTCCGTGGAACCCGGGAGTGTCGCCGCGGGGCCGGGTGCCCAGCAGCACCATCCACCAGGTGCCGTCGTGGGCCTGCACCAGATCGCCGTGACCGGTGTTCTGCACCGGGTGAGCGGTGCTGCGGTGCGACAGCACGGGGTTGTCCGGGTGCGGCTCGAAGGGCCCCGGCAGCGTGCGGGCCCTGGCCACGGACATCGCGTGCCCGCTCTCCGTTCCGCCTTCCGACAGCAGCAGGTACCACCACTCGCCGATCCTGTACAGGTGCGGGCCCTCGGGGTACTTGAGTCCGCTTCCCGACCACATCCGCACCGGCTCGCCGAGCAGTTCACCCGTCGCCGGGTCGATGCGCACCGCGCGGATCCCGTCGTGGGAGAACACGCACCAGCAGTTCCCCTCCTCGTCCCAGGCCAGATCGGGGTCGATGCCGGGGATGCCGACCGGTACGGGGTCCGACCACGGGCCGGCGGGGTCCTCCGCGGTCACCAGGACGGTGTCCGCGCCGGCCACCACGGTTGTGATCATCCAGTAACGGCCGTCGTGGTGCCGCAGGGTGGGGGCGTACACCCCGCACGAGGAGGGGGCCGTGTCGGGCAGCTCCAACTGTGACGGACGGTCCAGGGCGTGTCCGACGAGCCGCCAGTGCACGAGGTCCCGGCTGTGCCACAGCGGCACCCCGGGTACGTACTCGAAGCTGGACGTCGCCACGTAATAGTCCTCGCCCACGCGGCAGATGCTCGGATCCGGGCTGAAGCCGGGTATCACGGGATTGTCGAAGTACGCCATGGTCCGCCCCCGGGGCTCAGGCCGGGACGGGGCACCCAGGCCGTGATCATTGAAGCGCTTCGAAGATGGCACCCGGGCGGAGAGGTGTCAATGGGCCTACCGGAACCAGTATGGGGTCGAAACGCTTCGACAGTGTCCGCGGCCCTTCGGCGTTCCGCCGTCACGTCCGACTGCGCCTCCGGCGGATCGCGAGGCGGAGCGGGCCCGTGGTCAGGGTGGAGGTCGGGACGGGTTCGACCGGCCGGTCCGTTCGGCCTGGTGGCCGGTCGTGCCCCGTGCCGCGTCGGCACGGGGCGCCGTCGGGTCAGCGCAGCGTCGCGTACACGATGAGGTTGTCCACGGGGTGGCCCGCTGCGTCGTAGCCTCCGTCACAGGTGATCAGTCGGAGCACCCGCTCGTCAGTGGCTCCGTACACCTTCGCGGTGGGGAAGGCGTTCTTGCGGACCGTCTCCGTGCCGGTGACCGTGAAGTGCGCCTTCTTTCCTCCCCCGCCGGAGACGGCGATGTCCGCGCCCTTGGCGATCCTGTGCAGGTCGTGGAAGACGGCCTTGCCGAACCGCGTGTCGTTGTGGCCGATGAGCACGGCCGGGCCGGGCTCGCCGGGGACGGCACCGCCCGCGTACCAGCCCGCCGTCATGCCCTGCTCGGCCGGCGGTACCTCGACCGTGCCGTCCTCGTTGAGTCCCAGCCTCAGCAGCGTGCTGTCTATCCCGAGCGACGGGACCGCCAGCCGCGTCGGTGCCGGCGCCTTCGGCGCTTCCGGGGGCCGGGCCTCCGACGAGGAGGTCTCGGCGGAGGGCGCGGAAGCGTCGGGCGCGTCGGACGCGCCGCAGCCGGTGACGGAGGCGAGCAGCAGGGCGGCTGCCGCCATGGACAGGGCTGAGCGCCATGACGTGTTCGGTGCGAGGGACATGAGTGGTACTCCGGTGCGCTGGGCGAGGGGCGGGACGGGGGAACGGCGGGTGGCGCCGCCCCCTTTCGGGGAGCGGCGCCACCGTGCGGGATCAGCCGTTGCGCTGTGCGGCCGCCCGGCGGCGCAGCACGAAGGCTCCGGCGCCCGCGAGCAGCAGCGTGCCGGCCGCGGAACCGTAGAGCGCGGTGTCTCCGGCCTGCCCGGCCGGACGCTCCCCGGCGGCGACGCCGCCCCGCGGCATCGTTCCCGCCGGGACGGACTCGGCCGGAACCGGGGTCGGGGCCTCGGTCGGCTCGGCTCCTTCGGGTGCGGGGGTGGGGGCGGCGCTGGACGCGGCTTCGGTGGGTGCGGGGGTCGGGACGGCGCTGGGGGCGGCTTCGGTGGGTACCGGCGTGGGGGTGTCGTCGGCGACGGCCGTGCCGGAGGGCAGCAGGACCGCACCGAGGGCGGCGGCTGCGAGGACCGCGGTACGCAGGGTCGGGCGAAGGGACATGAAGAACTCCGATTCCAGCTCGGCGTTGATGGTGCCCGCGCACGGATGCGCGTCGGGCGCCGGGCTTGCCCACAGACTGGAGTGAAGTTATGAGGAAGCTGTCAGACCGCTGTGTTCATCGGATCAGGTCCGGCCGGTGGCAGCCGAAGGGTGAACACGGATCCCTCGCCCACGGTGCTGGCCACGGCCGTCGTCCCGCCGTGGGCCTCGACGAGCTTGCGGACGATCGCCAGGCCCAGACCACTGCCCCCGGTGCGGCGGCTGCGTGACTTCTCCGCGCGCCAGAACCGGTCGAAGACGTACGGCAGGTCCTCGGGGGCCATACCGCTGCCGGTGTCGGCGACTTCCACCACTACCTCGTCCTCCGCTCCCCCGGCGGAGTGGGCCCGCAGCGTCACCCGTCCTCCCGCCGGTGTGTGGCGCACGGCGTTCGAGACCAGGTTCCCGATCGCCTGCCGAAGCCGTACCGGGTCGGCGGTCAGCTCGGGTACCGTCTCGTGCCCCTCCGGAACGGCCACCGCGAGGGCGACCCCGGCGGCATCGGCCTGGGCCTGATGGGCCGCCACGACGTGGGCGAGCAGGTCGTCGATCCGTACGGGCTCGGGGTGCAGCCGCAGGGCGCCGGCGTCGGCCGCCGACAGGTCCTGGAGGTCGTCGATGATGTGCTGGAGCTGCAGCGCCTCCTCCAGGAGCGAGGAGACGAACTGGGCGTCCGTGTCGGCGATGCCGTCCTGGGCTCCCTCCAGCCATCCGCGGATGTTGCTCAGCGGGGTACGCAGTTCGTGCGCCACATCGCTGACCATCACCTTGCGCTGTTCCTCCATGCGTGCGCGATGGGCCGACATGTCGTTGAAGGCGGCGGCGAGCCGGCCGATCTCGTTGTCCGCGGCGACGACCACGGGGGAGGGGCCTTCTCCGTCCCTCATGCGCTGGGCGGCGCCCGTGAGCGCGTGCAGGGGCCGCACGAGCCTGACTCCGGCGAGGATCGAGGCGCCGACGGTGAGCGCGAGGACGAGTGCCGCGACCCCGATGAGCTTCGCCGTGTTCCCGGCGGACAGCTCGAAGCCGGGAACGGCACCGCCACCCGGGTCGCCGATGAACAGCAGTGCCGGCGAGGCGACGTACGAACTGAGCTGCTCCTGGCGGGCGATGCCGACGCACGAGGCGATGTCGCGGTCGTTCTCGCTGTCGAGTGCCGCGGGGGTGGGGGGCGCGGTAGGCGGGGACTCCTGCGGCACGGCGACGGTGGGCACGGGCGAGGGCACCGCCACGGCCTCGTCCTCCGTGTTCCACGAGAGGTCGAGGTCGAGCCGTACGGCGTCGCGCCCCTGCCGGTCCAGGCAGGCGTTGACGAGCACGTTGAGAGCGGTGAGCGCCTTCGTCTCCGTTTCGGTGGGGCTGTCCAAGGCGTCCGTCGAGCACCGGCTGCCACGCATTCGGTCCGGATCGTTGCCCACGACCTGGATACGGGGCCGGCCGCTCGGGCTCTCGACGACGTCCGAGGCGATCCCGGACCGGCTGAGGCACCGCACCATCTCCTCAGCGGTGCGCCGCAGCGACGTGCGCTCCGTCTGCGGCAGTCTGAACGGTCCGACCGCACGCGGGTCCACCCGGTCGCTCCCGGTGCGCTGCTGCCCGTCCGTCCCCGGCTCCGCGACCGTCACGGAACCGGAACCGGAGCCGGAAGCGGAGGAATCGGAGCCCGTGTCAGGACCGGAGGCCACGGCGGCCACGGACAGCGGGTCCACGACCGCTGACGCCTGCGGTGGCAGCGCGGGTGGCTGCGGGGAGGAGCCGGCGGAGTCCGCGAGTACGTCCCGGGTCTGCGTCGTCAGCGTGATCCGCCGGTCGGAGGCGTCGGCCAGCTCGTCCACGGTCGCCCCCACCCCCTCCCAGGTGGGGTGTTCGGCCGCGTAGGCGAGCAGGGCGTCGAGGACACGGGTGTCGGCCGCGAGATTGCGGCCCTGCTCCTGTTCGATCGCGCCGGACGTGGTCTGCGCGGCCAGCCACGCGGTCGCGGCGACCGAACAGGCCGCGACGAGCGCCGACACGGCCAGCAGCCGGCCGAGCAGACTCTTGCGCAGCGGCAGCCGCAGGCGCTGCCCTTCGCGCTCAGCGCGCCTGCGCACGCGGGGTCCCCTTCAGCGGGTCCATGAGTTTGTAGCCCACTCCGAAGACGGTGAGCAGCCGGACCGGCCGCCGGGGCGCGCGCTCGATCTTCTTGCGGAGGTTCATGATGTGCACGTCCACGGTACGGGTGCTGATGTACCGGTCGAAACCGTGGAGTTCGGCGAGCAACTGCTCCCGGGTGAAGACTCGTTCGGGTTCGGCGGCCATGGCCGACAGGAGCCGGAACTCCCCTGGCGTGCACTCCACCCCCACGCCGTCGACCGCCACCTCGTGGCGTACGGAGTCCACGGTGAGAGTCCCCACCCGCAGCATGTGGTGGTCATCGCGGCCCTCGTCCCGCCGGGTGCGCCGCAGGAGCGTGCGTACCCGTGCCATGAGCTCCCGCGGACTGTAGGGCTTGGTCATGTAGTCGTCCGCGCCCAGGTCCAGACCGAGCAGCAGGTCGTCCTCGGTGGCGCGGGCGGTCAGCATGAGGACCGCCAACTCCCTCTGCTCGGCGCGCAGTATGCGGATGACGTCGAGCCCGTCGGCCTTCGGCATCATCACGTCGAGGACCAGCAGGTCCGGCGCCCCGTGGCGTGCCTGGTCGAGGGCGGCGAGGCCGTCCGGCACCACCGTGACCACGTGGCCTTCGCGTTCGAGGTAGCGCCGGACCAGCTCGGCCTGTTTCGCGTCGTCTTCAGCGACTATGACGTTTGCGCACACGCGGATGATCGTAGAGGAGGTGTGCGAACAGCGTTCCTCCGCAGCGGAATCGGCCGGTGGCCCGGCCCGGGGTGGTCAGCAGACGCCGTCGCCGGGCTTGGGGTTGCCCAGGCCGAACAACGGGCGCAGCTTGAGTCCGGCCCAGGTGCCGATGAGCGCGACCGCGCCCCACAGCCAGCCGCTCAGGCTGCCGGACGAGACGCCCGCCAGATAGGCACCGATGTTGCAGCCTCCGGCCAGCCGGGCGCCGACGCCCATCAGCACACCGCCGAGCACCGCGGCGACGGCCGTACGCCACGGGATGCCGCGGTGCAGGGCCCAGGTGCCGCCCAGGGCGGCTGCCACCGCCGCACCGATCATGATGCCGATGTCGGTGAGGCTGGTCTTGTCGGCCAGCACGGGCCCCGCGAGCATCTCCTTGTTGCCGGGCTGCTGCCACCAGCTCCAGTTCTCCGGGGTGCCACCGAGCGCGCCCACCAGTTCCGAGCCCCACAGACTGAACGCGCTGGTGACGCCCCAGGCTCCGCCGGACACCAGCAGCACGCCCGCGCCGAGCAGGGCCAGCACCAGGGCGCCGGCGGCCAGCGGCCATGAGCCGCGGAGGGCCCGTACGGCCGCCGTGCGCGCCGACGGCACCGCGCCGAGCGGCGGCGGGTTGCGGCGCGCCTGGACGCGCCGGGAGACCACGACGACGAGCAGCAGTGCGGCGATCGTCACCGCCCAGGAGCCGAACCACCCGATGTGGTCGGAGAGTACGACCGGCTCCCAGGCCGGCAGGTCCTTCCACAGGTCGAACTGCCAGGCGGCGAGCGTGGCACCCGCGATGAACCCGCCGAGGGTCAGGACGACCGAGGTCTGCCCCGAGCCGACCGCGAACAGGGTCCCCGAGGCGCAGGCACCACCGAGCTGCATCCCGATCGCGAAGAGCAGCGATCCGACGATCAGGCCGACTCCGATCGACCCGGCGGACGGTGCGGGCTGCGATCCGAACAGCCCGGTGCTCGTGCCGATGATCAGCGCGAACAGGGTGGCCGTGGTCCCGAGCAGCAGCGCGTGAGCCCTCAGCCCGGTGCCGTTGCCGACCGCGACGAGCTGCCGCCATGCGGAGGTGAAGCCGAAGCGGGAGTGGAAGAGTGCGACGCCGAGGCCGAGCCCCAGCAGGAGCAGGACTCCAGGTCGGGCGCCGTGCGCGGACCACACGTACGCGGTCAGGGCCACGGCGAGCAGGCCCGCCACGACGAGGGGCGCCCGGCGGACCGGGGGCAGGGGCGGCGCCTCGGGGCGCGGGGCCGAGGTGGGAGAGGGAACGAGGAGGGCGGGCAGTGCGCGCGGCGGCGCGGCCGGCCCGGCGGGTGGCGCGGTGGTCACGAGTGGTCTCCGGATGGTGCTCGACGGACGGCGGCGGTCGGTGTCGACGGCGCGGCATGCATCGCCGACGCGTGACTCAGCCGCTTCAGAGTCCGTCGTCGACGCACCACGCCGAGTGCGCGAACAGCGCGAGGCACAGTGACAGGGCCGATGCAGACATGCGTACGAATATACGGACGGGCCCGCTCCGGATGCTCGACCGTCTCGCCATGCGGAAGCCTTCCGAGACGTCGAGGGAGCACCGGAGCCCCCTCGGAACCATTGACAGGGCCACGGTCCGAGCGACAAACTCACGGCGATCTGTGAACAATTCTTCACCTTGCGAACACCTATGAGATGTCGGCACGGGCTCGCCCCAGGGGTGCGAACGCCCCGAAGCAGAAGGAGAACGAGCGGTGCACACGACCGTGGGAATCATCGGGGGCGGCCCGGCCGGGCTGCTGCTGTCACGACTGCTCCACCGGGCGGGCGTCGACTGCGTCGTCCTGGAGAGCCGCGACCGGGCCTATGTCGAACAGCGGCAGCGGGCGGGCATCCTCGAGCAGTCCACCGTCGACGCCCTGCGCGAGGCCGGAGCGGCGGAACGGCTGGACACCGAAGGGCTGGTCCACGACGGCGTCGAGCTGCGCTGGGACGGCCGGGCGCACCGGATCGACTTCCCGTCACTGACGGGCGGTCGCCGCGTGTGGGTGTACGCGCAGACCGAGGTCGTCAAGGACCTCATAGCCCTGCGGCTCGCCGACGGCGCGGCCCTCCACTTCGGGGCCGAGGTCCGTTCCGTCGAGGGCGCGGACACCGAACGCCCGACGGTCCACTACGCGCAGGACGGCCGGAACAGGACCCTCACATGCGATTACGTGGTCGGTTGCGACGGCTCTCACGGGGTGGCCCGGGCGGCCGTTCCCGAGGGGGTCCGGCGCACCTACGAGCGGGTGTACCCCTACTCGTGGCTCGGCATCATGGCCGATGTGGCACCGTCCTGCGACGAGTTGATATACGCCCACTCCCCGCGCGGCTTCGCCCTGCACAGCATGCGGTCACCCGAGGTGAGCCGGATGTATCTGCAGGTGCCCAACGGCACGGATCCGGCGGACTGGCCGGACGAGCGGATCTGGGACGAGCTGGACGCCAGGTTCGCACTCGACGACTGGACGCTGGAACGCGGCCCGATCACCTCGAGAAGCGTTCTGCCGATGCGGAGTTCGGTCACCGAGCCGATGCGGTTCGGCCGCGTGTTCCTGGCCGGCGACGCCGCGCACATCGTGCCGCCCACCGGCGCGAAGGGACTCAATCTGGCCGTGGCCGACGTGGTGGTGCTGGGCCGGGCACTGATCCGGCAGCACGAGACGGGCGCGTCCGATCTGCTCGACACCTACTCGGACACGTGCCTGCGCCGCGTGTGGCGCGCCGAGCACTTCTCGTACTTCATGACCACGGCGCTGCACACCGATCCGTCCCAGAGCCCGTTCGACACCCGGCTGCAGATCGCCCAGCTCGACCGCATCGCCGCATCACCGCACGCGGCGGCGGAACTCGCCATGAACTACGCCGGGCTGCCGTTGCCCTGACGGCGCGCCGACGGCCCGCAGACATGCGCCTGCGGGCCCTCCCCACCATTGACACGGGCGGAGGCCGGGGAGAAACTCACACGGCCCGACAGTGGAATTATTTTCACCTCGCGAACAATTGCTCCCGCCGTGGCGTTGTTCCCTCGTACGGGAGGCCCCTCCGCCACGACGCCGTGGCAGAAAGCGAGTGCCCCGTGGCTTCCTCGCACGCTTCTCCACCCGACCGCTCCTTCCGTGTGGTCGCCCCGGTCATCGCCCTGTGCTGGCTCGCCGTGTTCTTCGACGGCATGGACGTCAACATCTACGGCGCGACCATGCCGCACCTCCTTGCCGACGAAGGTCTCGGCTTCACGCCCGCGCTGGCCGGCACCATCGGCAGCTGGACCACCTTCGGCATGCTGATCGGCGCACTGGCCGCAGGCACCCTCACCGACTGGCTGGGCCGGAAGCCGCTGGTCGTGGGCAGCGTCGTGCTGTTCTCGGCGGGATCCGCGCTGTGTGCCGTCGCCCCCGACGCCACCCTGTTCGGCGCAGGCCGCTTCCTCTCCGGCCTCGGCCTGGGCGGCCTCATGCCGATCGGCCTCGCGATCGTCGCCGAGTTCGCACCGCCCCGCCGGGCCGCCCTCGCCACCGGCCTGATGATGACCTCCTACCACGCCGGAGGGATGACCGCCACGGGCATCGGCCTCGTCGTGGCCCCCGAGCACGGCTGGCGCTGGGTGTTCTGGGCGGGCGTGCTGCCCGCCGTGATCGCGGTGCCACTGGTGCAGAAGTGGCTTCCGGAGTCCCCCGGGGTGCTCTTCGCCCGCGGACGCACCGAGGAGGCGCACGCCGTCGCCGACCGCTACCGGCTGGAGCGCCCGGGCGTGCGGGAGGTCCCCCAGGCCGGCGCGAAGGGCCGTATCGCCGCGATCACCGCCCTGTTCGCACCCGGTACCCGCTGGGTGACCCCGCTGCTGTGGATCGCGTCCTTCGCGGGCCTCCTCCTCGTCTACGGCGTCTCCACCTGGCTTCCCGAGCTGATGCGCGCCACGGGTTACTCCCTCTCCTCCTCGGTCACCTTCCTGCTGGTGATCAACGCGGGCGGCATCGTCGGCATGCTGATAGCGGGCCGTACGGCGGACAGGTTCGGCCCGGTGAAAGTCTCCGCGCTCTGGTTCGTACTGACCGCGGTCGGCACCTTCCTGCTGAGGGCACAACTGCCGCTCGGCGCCGCGTACGTGGTCGTCTTCGTCACCGGCATCTGGCTGTTCAGCGCCCAGGTGATGGTGTACGCCGCCACGTCCCGCGTCTACGCGCCCCGCGAACGCGCCACCGGCCTGGGCTGGGTCACCGGCATCGGCCGCACCGGCGCGGTGGTCGGCCCGGCCCTCGGCGGTGCGGTCCTCGCCGGCGGCGACGCGGGCCTCGGTTTCACGACGTTCGCCGTGACCGCCGTCCTCGGCGCCGTGGCGATCTCCCTGGTCCCGTCGGCCACGCGCGGGCGCCGCGGGCGCGGCACGGACCCGGCCCCGGCACTCACCCCGGCGACGGACTGAGGGTCCGGAACCGGCCCGGGTTGCGGCGATGACCGGTCGAATCGTGGAGACTTGGGAAGCCGGGCGGTCGCAGCCGCCGGTGGAAGACCGAGGCCGACGAGGAGGACACGATCAACAGCGCCGAAACGGGGCGGCACCCGCTCGACTCCGCCAGCGTCCTGAACGCGAAGGAGACCCTCTTCCAGCTCCTGAGCCGTGCGGGAATGCTCCGCGACGAAGCCGAGGAGCTGATCGCGATCGTGGAGGCCGGTGCGATCGCCGGCGCGCGCGGCGAGGCCGGTAAGGCGGCGGGTGACCCGGCCGGGAGCGGGGAGCGGTACTGCACCGGCTGGCACGACGGCGCCCGCGCCGTCGGCGACGCGCTCGACCGGGTGGCCGAGCGGGCCCTCGAACGTGCCGTCGGACAGGGGGTGCCCGGCTCGGCGGGAGACTCCGCGCGGGGCCGTCATCCCGTCGGGAGGGTGGACGTGGAGCGCGCGAAGGTCGCCGTGTCGCCCCTCTATCTCGCGTTCAGTGACTCCTCGGATCTCGACCCCGAGGTGTCGGACGAGGTCCTCACCGCCGTGCTCGGCACCATGGGCGTCGTGGGCCGGGTCGGGTACCCCGGACAGCTGGAGCGGTTCACCGAGTCCCATCGGCAGCGGCTGACCGGGCTGTACGCGCGGTACGGGCCGGGCAGCCGCACCGCCGTCCACGGCCGCTACTCCCTCCTCCACTCCCCCACGAGCATCGCCGTACTCGAACGCATCACCGCGGTTCCGGCCGCCCTCCGGTCGGAGTGGGAGCACGCCGAACTGCCCCCGGCGTGGCTGGAAGGGCTCGCCACGGCCTGGCACGCGTCGGAGACCGCCGCCGGCTGACGTCCGTGCCGGGGCGGGACGACACGGTGCACCTGCCAAATCGCAGGTGCACCGTGTGATCGGTGGAGCCCGTGCCTCAGCTCAGCGGTTCGATGCGGATGTTACGGAACCGCACCGCGTTCCCGTGGTCCTGGAGACGGATCGCTCCGGCCGAAGGGCCCTCCGCTCTGCCCGCACCGGTCGGGCCGTCGATCGCGACGTCGTCGTGGATCTTCCGGCCGTTCCACACCACCGTCACCCGCGCGTCGGCGGTCTTGCGGCCGCTGTCGTCGAAGCGCGCCGCCCGGAAGGTGATGTCGTACTTCTGCCATGTCTCCGGGGCCGTGGCCGCGTTGACGTCCGGTGCCTTCTTCTCGTAGATCGCCCCGGCCTCGTTCGTTGCGGGAGTGGTGTCGCCGAAGGAGTCGAGGATCTGCAGCTCGTAGCGGTCCTGGAGGTAGATGCCGCTGTTGCCGCGGTTCTGACCGGTCACGTCGTCCGGAAGCTGCGGCACCCGGAACTCCAGTTGCATCTTGAAGTCCTGGTAGGCGTCCTTGGTGCGGATGTCACCGCAGCAGACCTCCATCGACTGCTCGGCCGACAACGGCCATTCGAGACGCCGCCCGTCCGTGTGCTGCCACTGCCCCTGGGAGGCGGCCGTACCGTCGAAGAGCGCGACGGGGGTGCCGTGCCTCCGCACGGTGATCATGTCGAGGTTGACATGCCCGGTGTCGCCCGCGTCGAAGCGGTAGGAGAGGGTGTTGGGCCCCGCGTGCAGCCGGATCCGTTCGGTCTTGGTCGACCAGTCGTCCCAGGTTCCGGTCGAGGCGAGTGCGGTCTGTCTGAGCTTCTTCCCGTTGACGTGGAGGGAGAGCTTCTTGGTGCCCACGAACGGGTCGGGGCCGTTGGCGTAGCGCAGGTTCACGTCGTAGTCGCCGGCCTTGGGGACGGTCACGTCGAAGGTCGTGGCCGCCTTGCCCTCCGTGTTGTAGCGGTCGACGAAACCACTGCCGGAGTAGCCGGTGTGGTCGGTGTGGACACCGGCCGTCCCGGTGAGCCGGGCCTCCTCCGCCTCGTACGACGTGGCGGGCGGGGGCTGCTTGCCCGGCAGGGCGTTGAGCGTGTACCAGGCCTCCGTGCTCCACAGCGTCTCGCCGGACTCGGACGCGAAGGGGCGCGGTGAGCGGAGGTGTACGACCCGGCCGGGCTTGAGTCCGTCGAGTCGCAGCCGCACGGTGCGGCTGTCGTCGGAGAGTGTCGCCGAGGACACGGCGAGCTGCTCCTCTCCGATCTTCGGGCCGCCGTAGTCGGACGTCGGGGTGTAGCGCCACTGGTCCGCCTGGTAGCGGGACGCCAGCTCCGCCGCGGTGGCCTCCGACACCGGCTGCGTGTACTCCAGGTCGAAGCCGCCGGGGACGGCGCGCATCTCCTTGATGTCGAAGGTGTTGCCGCCGTTCGGCGTGAGCTTCTGCAGGCCGAACTTCAGCTTCCCTTCCTGGCCCCAGTTGCCGTCGGCGCCGAGACCGCCCGCGTATATCGCACCGTCGGGACCCATGGTGATGCGGTTGACGCCCGCTTCGAGCCCCTGCGTGTAACGGAAGACGGCACCCTGGTACTGACCCTTCACCTTCTCCAGGTAGGCACGCTGGAGACCGCCGTAGGTGACGTCGCCGATCAGCATCTGACCGGCGAACCGGCCTTCCTGCAGGTGCAGCGGCGTGCTCGGTGAGTTGCCTATCTCGTTCTGGGGCAGCCAGACCACCGGCTGGGTGACGGGCCGGTCGTCGAACGGGCCCAACGGCTCGGTGTAGTGGTTGAAGAAGCGGTCCTGCTTGATCTGAACGAGCTTCGACGCGGGCAGCCAGCCGCCCTGGTTGTCCGTGGTGAAGATGTCACCGCCGGGTCCCCAGCCGATCCCGTTCGGGGTCCGCAGACCGCCCGCGACCGGATGGATCTTGCCCGTCTTCTTACTGATCCTGTACGTCGTACCGCGGCCCGGCGCGGGCTGCGGGGTGGTCGTGGCACCGCCGTAGTTGATGGCGACTGACAGGTTCACGTAGAAGTGACCCTTGCGGTAGAGCAGCCCGAACGCGAACTCGTGGAAGTTACCGCTGTACGGCCAGGTCGCGACCGTGCGGTACTCGTCGGTGACGAAGTCCTTGTCCTTGTCGACGAGCTGCGTCAGCTCGTGCTTCTGCGAGACGTACAGCGAACCGTCGACGTACTTGATGCCCATCGGCTCGCGCAGGCCCTCGGCGACCTTCTTCACCGTCACCTTGTCGCGGCTGGTGTCCCCCGTGACGTTGTCGAGGAGGTACACCTCGCCGGTCACGTTGTCGCTGCCTCCCCAGGTGGAGAGGGCCAGACGCCCGTCGGGCAGCCAGTCCATCCCGCTGACCTGCGGTTCGAATCCGTCCGGACGCAGGTCGGTGAGGTCGAGGTCGGGGCGCACATCGGCGAGCGGCAGGCCGTCGCCGGGGCTGTCCGCTCCCGATTCGCACTCCTTGCGGCCCGGAGCGGTGACCCGGACGACCCCGGCGTCGGTGCTCAGCGCCTCGGTCGGTACGACGCCGAAGCCGTCGGCCCCCGGCGGCCTCCACGAGAGCGTCAGCTGCTGCTCGCCGCCCCGCTCGAAGTAGTCGACCCGGAACGGGTGTGTGCCCGCGTCGAGTTGGACGGCTCCGTCCTTGGGCTCGGCGCCGTGCAGACCGTCGTGGTCGATGACCACCTGGTCGTCGACGGTGAGCCGCGAGCCGTCGTCGCTGTTGAGACGGAAGGTGTACGTGCCGCCGGCGGGGACGACCAGATAACCGGAGGCCTCGGCCACGAAGTTGTCGGCGAAGCCGCCGAAGTCACCGGCCGTGGACCAGTCCACCGTCGGCATCAGCTTGTCGTGGTTCGGGGTCTGACCCGGTTTGAGCGTACACAGCTTGCTGAGTGGCACCTGCGTGTCGAAGACGCGCAGCGTGACGCCCGGCTCCTGGGGTGGGATGTCGTCCGGTGCCGCTGCGGCCGGAGGGGCGGCCCAGACGCCTCCCGCGAGGAACCCCCCGACGAGCAGGGCAGCGAGGTGTCTTCGGGCACGTGGGAACAGCCGTGGATGCATCGGTCCTCCAGAACGGGGTGGCACTCCGGTCGGGCTGTACGGATCCGCGAAAAGAGCAACAGGCCTGGGTTGCGCCGCCACGCTAGGGGACTTCCGCTGAGGAAGTCCATACTTTGTCATCTGCGAGTTCAAAGTGGGGTGTTGGCCTTGGTGGCCCATTGACAGCCCCGGCACGGCACCCGCGTCACCCCACGCGGCGGACGGGGGCCCGAGGGCCCCTGTCCGCCGTATCGGCTTCGCCGACGCCGTGCCCGCCGCGGGCACGGTGGAGACCGCCGTGGTCCGAGGTGAACGCGTTCGGATCCGGAGCCGCTGTACCGCTCCCGACCAGCCTGTACGCTGCTCGGATGCAGCCGTCCGCCTCTTCCCCTTCCGCGCGGTCCGGCCGGACCGCGGCCCCCGCCCAACGCGGGCTCGTGACGGAACGGATCGCAAGGGAACTCGAGCACGACATCCGGTCCGGTGACATCCCCGTCGGAACGAAGCTTCCTTCGGAGCGCGAGCTCGCGGCTCAGTTCGGTGCCAGCAGGAACGTCGTACGTGAGGTTCTGCGGCGGCTCGAGGCCCAGCACCTGATCGAGGTCGCTCCCGGCCGCGGTTCGTTTGTGCGCGAGCAGACCTCAGGGCAGGCCAGGGGGTACGACGCGTTGTACCGGGCCGGCCGGCCCACCGTTCGGCAGCTGATCGAAGCGCGGCTGCCGCTGGAGATCGAGACGGTGCGTCTGGCGACCGAGCGCGCCACGGACGAGGACATCGAGGCGATGCGGTCCGCCCGGGACGCCCTGGAGTCGGCGAGCGACGTCGTCGTCAAGGCCCGGGCCGACATGGCCTTTCATGACGCCGTCGCCGAGGCGAGCAAGAACCCGGTCCTGAGGATCATGCTGTCGTCGATCAGCGGGATGATGTTCGAGATGATGCTCCGCTCCAACTCCGACCCCTCGATCGGCGAGCCCGGGGTTCCGCATCACCCTGAGATCTTCGAGGCGATCGAGGCGAGGGACGCGGGACTGGCCTGTGAACGGATGCGGGAGCACCTGATGCTCGGTCTGCGTACCTACGGCAAGGATCTCGACGTCCAGGTCGACATCATGGCGCGCAACCACATCGAAGCACTGCTGGACGAGACCGGGGACCGGTCGGGCAACGGCAGGACGACCGGGTAGCTTCCGGCGCCCCCCCTGGGCACGACGCGTGGCACGCCGTGCGTCCCGGCGGGGCCGACCGCGCACCGCGGTGGATTCGGCCCGCGAAAGGGCTGTTCGGCGCATCACTCTCCTGCTAACGTCCCTCTGGTCCAACTGGTACTACCAGTTGGACCAGGAGTGAACCGGTGCTCCCGCGGAGGCAACTCGTCCGTCGGTGAGCAAGACGGACGACACAGCAGAGAGACGAGGACGACGATGTCCACGAGCAGCCAGCTCCTCAGCCGGCGCTCCTTCGGCAGGCTGGCGGCAGGAGTCGCGGGAGCCGCCGGGATGGGGGCGCTCGGCGCGTGTACGACCGGGGGCGCGCGGCCGTCCGCCGACGCGCCCTTGCGGATCATGGCGATCAACCACGTCTGGTCACAGGCGATCCGGCGCCGGACCGAGGAGTTCGAGGAGCGCATCGGCCGGCGAGTCTCCATGACCCTGCTCACCGCGGACCAGCTGGCGAGCAGCTACAACGTGAAGCTCAACGCCTCGGGCACCGACGTGGACGTCATGATGGTCCGTGCGCTGCAGGAGCAGCTCCTCTTCGCGCACAACGGCTGGCTCACCGATCTGAGTGACCGCGTCTCCCAGGACGGACAGTTCGCGTGGTCGGACTTCCAGAAGGCCCCGCGCGAGGCTTCCGTGACGGCGGGCAAGGTGCTGAGCGTCCCCGTGGTGACCGAACGCCCCGCGCTGTACTACCGCAAGGACCTCGTGGAGGACCTCGGAGGACCGCCGCGCACCCTGGCGGAGCTGATGGCGGCCGCCCAGGAGCTCACCGACAGGAAGAAGGGCTTCTACGGCTTCGTCGGCCGGGGACAGCGCAGCGGCGCCGTGTCCCAGTGGTCGAGTTTCCTGTACTCGCACGGCGGCGACTTCGTGGTGCGGGGCAGGTCCGGCATCGGTACGCCCGAGGCTCTCGCCGCGTACGAGTACTACGGCGGCCTCCTTTCGAGGACGGGTCCGCCCGGCGCCACCAACATGAGCCTCGAACAGGCCATGCCGATCTTCGCGCAGGGCAAGGCGGCCTTCTACGTCGACGCCGACGCGATCTACAGCAGCATGCTCGACCCGCAGGTGTCGACCGTGCGCGAAACCGTCGGCTTCGCGCCTTTCCCGGCCGGACCCGCCGGAGCGCGACCGCACAACATCCCGTCCTGGAGCCTCGGTATCAGCACCTTCAGTCTGCTGCGCGACGACGCCTGGGAGTTCATCAAGTGGGCCGCGAGCCCCGAGATGACGGCCGCCCTCCAGAAGGACGGCATCCCCGGCGCCCGCAGCTCGGTGTGGGCCGACCCGGCGTCCCTGAAGTCCTTCCCTCCCGATCTCGCCGAGGCCATGCGGCTCAACGCGGAGCGGGGCCTCGGCTACGACCGGCCCCGGGTCCTGCAGGTCGGGCGGGCCAGGGACATCGTCGGGCGGCCGCTCGTCGCGGGGATCCTGGGCGGCGACGTACGTCCGGTGGCTCGTGACGCCCATGCGGAGTTCGCCGATTTCCTCGTCCGCGACAACCGCCACAAGGAGTCCTGATGTCCACCACAGAGGTCTCCCCGACCCGCCCGGCCCTCGCACCGGGTGAAGGATCGCCTGCCCCGCGCCGGTCCCGCACCTTCGAGCAGGCCAACCGGCGGCTGAAGTGGACGATGCTCACCCCGGCCCTGCTCTTCGTCGGCCTGATGATCGTCTTCCCGCTGGTCTACACCGTCAGCCTCAGCCTGACCGACGCGTTCGGCGCGGTGAACGCGGGCAAGGAGCACGTCGGCCTGAGGAACTTCACCGACGCCCTCGGTGACACCCGCCGGTTCTGGCCCGCCGCCCAGCGCACGGTGGTCTTCACCGTGGGGGCCGTGGTCCTGGAGACGGTGCTCGGTCTCGCCCTGGCCATGCTCATGCGCAAGCCGTTCCGGGGCATGCGGTGGGTGCGCACGGTCCTGATCATCCCGCTGCTCACCACACCCGTGGCCATCGGCATCCTCTGGCTGCTGATCCTCGATCCCACCAACGGCATCGCCAACCACCTCCTCGCCGGGGTCGGCATCCCCCGGCAGGAGTTCCTCGGCTCCGTCAGCCAGTCGCTGCCGACCCTGATGCTCATCGACGTCTGGCAGTGGACGCCCATGATGACCCTGCTGCTGCTCGCCGGGCTGACCACGCTGCCCGAGGAGCCGGAGGAGGCGGCCCGCGTCGACGGGGCGAACAGCTGGCAGCGGTTCCGGCACGTCGTGCTGCCGATGCTCGGTCCGACGCTCGCCACCGCCCTGGTACTGCGCGCCGTGGACGCACTCAAGACCTTCGACATCCTCTACGCCACCAAGGGTGCGGGCGGCGGCTCGGACTTCGAGGTGGAGACCCTGAACGTCTACGCCTACGGGCTCACCTTCGACTACCAGGAGTACGGCCTGGCCGCCGCCGTCCTGGTCCTGTTCACGCTCTTCATCATCGGCGTCGTGGTGCTGCTGCGCCGCCGGGGCGGAAGGAAGACCGCATGAGTGCCACCGTCACCCCCGTCCCCGTCCCGGCGCATCTGCGCCGGCGCGCCGCCCGCTCCTGGCTGCGCGGCATAGCGATCGCCCTGGTGACGCTCGTCTTCGCGCTGCCCCTGGTGTGGATGTTCGCCGCCGCGTTCAAGACCAACGTCCAGGTGACCGACCCGTCCGTCGGACTGTGGTTCAGCCCGACCCTCGAGAACTTCCGGAACATCGTGGAGGCCGGGCAGATCCTTCGGTCCATGGGCAACTCGCTGCTGGTCGGCGTGGTCTCCACCGTGCTCTCGGCCGTCATCGCGGTGCCCGCGGCCTGGGCGGTCGGACGGTTCGGGATGCATCGCACCGGATCTCTGATCCTGGTCGCGCGCATCGTCCCGGCGATCTCCCTGCTCGTCCCCTGGTACTACCTGTTCGCGCAGATGGGCCTCGTAGGCTCCTACACCGTGCTGATCCTCAGTCAGATGTTCGTCTCCGTCCCGCTCATCATGTGGATCATGATCAGCTTCTTCGCCGGCCTGCCGGTCGAACTCGAGGAAGCCGCGCGCACCGACGGGCTGAGCGCCTTCGGCGCCTTCTGGCGCATCGCGCTGCCCCTCGCGGCCCCCGGGACGGCGACCGCCTCGCTGCTGGCCTTCGTCTTCAGCTGGAACAACTTCATGTTCGCGCTGATCTTCGCCGACGACCGTACGCAGACCGTGCCGGTGACCCTCTTCAACTTCATCTCGTACGCGAGCACCGACTGGGGCGGTCTGATGGCCGCCGCGACGCTCATCACCGTGCCCGTCGTCCTGGCCGCCCTCCTCGGGCAGAAGTACCTGGTGGCCGGCTTGACCTCGGGCGCCACCAAGGGCTGAACAACCCCCCTCATCACCGCCTTCGGAGAGAAAGTACCCCGCATGAAAATTGTCGACGCGAAGGTTGTCGTCACCAGCCCCGGACGCAACTTCGTCACTCTCAAACTGACGACCGACGAGGGACTCACCGGCCTCGGCGACGCCACGCTCAACGGCCGGGAACTGGCCGTGGTCAGCTATCTCGAGGACCACGTCGTGCCCCTCCTGATCGGGCTCGACCCGCACCGTGTCGAGGACACCTGGCAGTACCTCTACCGAGGCGCCTACTGGCGGCGCGGACCGGTGACGATGGCCGCCATCGCCGCCGTCGACGTCGCCCTGTGGGACATCAAGGCGAAGGCCGCGGGCCTTCCGCTCTACCAGCTCCTCGGCGGTGCCAGCCGGGACCGCGTGGGCACCTACGGCCATGCCAACGGCCGCGACATACCCGAGCTCCTCGATTCGGTCCGGGCCCGGCTCGCCGAGGGGTACCCCGCGGTCCGCGTCCAGTCCGGCATCCCGGGACTGAAGGCTGTCTACGGCGTGTCGAGCACGGACGCCGACGGCGCCCCCGTCCTGCACCAGCAGGTCCGGCCGTTGGTCGAGGACTGGGACACCGACGCCTATCTGCGTCACATGCCGGACGTGCTGGAGGCCGTACGCGCCGAGTTCGGCCCCGACCTGCCCCTCCTGCACGACGCGCACCACCGGCTCACCCCCCTCCAGGCCGCCCGCCTCGGCAAGGACCTGGAGCCCTACCGCCTCTTCTGGCTCGAGGACTGCACGCCCGCGGAGAACCAGGAGGCTCTGCGCACGGTCCGCCACCACACCACCACGCCGCTGGCCATCGGCGAGGTCTTCAACACGGTGTACGACTACCAGACCCTGATCACCGAGCAGTTGATCGACTACGTGCGTTCCGCCGTCACGCACTTCGGAGGGGTCACCCCGCTGCGCAAGCTCTTCGACTTCGCCGCGCAGTACCAGATCAAGAGCGCGATCCACGGGCCGGAGGACATCTCCCCGGTCGGCATGGCGGCCGCCGTCCACCTCGACCTCGCCGTACACAATTTCGGTATCCAGGAGTACTCGGGCCACACGCCCCTCACCGAGGAGGTGTTCCGCCACGCGTACACCTTCGAGAACGGCTATCTGCACCCGGGCGAAGCGCCGGGCATCGGGGTGGATCTGGACGAGGAACTGGCCGCCGCCCACCCCTACGAAGCGGCGTACCTCCCGGTCAACCGGCTGCACGACGGGACGGTCCACGACTGGTGATCTCACCGGGGCGAGCGTGCGGCGCTCCCCCGGGCCGGGGCCACGGGTCTTCCATGACGTGTGTCGTGGAAGACCCGTGCCGGGCCGCACCGCTCCCCCGGCCGGCCAGGACCGTGGGTGTTCCACGCTGCCGTAACCGACGCTCCGGATGACGGCTTCGGCGCGTGATCGGGCCCGGTCCGGCCGATGCCGTACACCGTGCACGCCCCTTCCGCCCTCACGATCTCGACCCGCGTCCGCGGTCCCGTGCCCGGTGCGGCCACCCGCTCATGGTGTTGACCTTCGAGCTGGTTGAAGCCCGATGATGGCGACGTGCCGAATTCCGAACTGATGCCGATCGGGGATTTCGCCCGACGCAGTGGTCTGACCTCCAGCGCGTTGCGGTTCTACGCCGACTCCGGGCTGCTCCGGCCCGCGGAGACCGACCCGGTCTCGGGCTACCGCTACTACGACGCCGACCAGGTGGCCCGGGCCGCTCTGCTGCGTCGGCTCCGCGAGATCGCCATGCCCCTCGCCGCGGCCGGGGCCGTCCTCGACGCGGAGGCGGTCGAGGCGTCCCGGCTGGTGGACGAGCACGTCGCCAAGGTCGTCGGGGACGCCGCAGCGGCACGGCAGAAGGCCGCACTCATCAAGTACGGGCTCGGTGATGTGCCGAGTCTGCCTATCGCGGCGCTCAAGGGCCCGGTGCTGGCGGACGCGGTCGAGCAGGTCCTGACAGCGACCGCGCACGAGCCGGGGTTGCCGGTGCTCGCCGGCCTGCGCGTCGAGGCGAGCGGCGAGGCGCTCACCCTGACCGCCACCGACCGGTACCGGCTCTCCACCCGCACCCTGGTCCCTGCCGAACCACCGGACCGGTCCTGGGCCGGTACGGTCGACGGCGACGAGCTGCGGGCAGCGGTCACCGAGATCCGCCGCAGTGCGCTGGTGTCCCTCGAAGCGGTGCCGCACGGAATCTGGCTCCGGGTGGCCGGGAGGGAGCACCGGCACTGCCGACTGCTGCCCGGGGAGTTCCCCGACCACCGGCTGATGCTGGCATCGCTGGGTGAGGTCACCACCCGTGTGACGGTCTCGAAGAATCTGTTCCTGCGGGCGATGGAGGAACACCCCGGCCGACGCATCGCGCTGCACGTCTCCGCCGACGGAATGACCGTCCGGCCCTCCGATGACGGACACCCCGGCCTCCCGCTCCCGGCCACCTCGTCGGGGCCGGCCCTCCGGATCTGTTTCGAGCTGACCACGCTCTACCCCGCCGTGAGCACCGCGATCGGCCCCGACGTGATGCTCGACCTGAGAGGACATGACCAGCCCGTCACGATCCGCTCCGCAGACCGCGGCGATCTCACCACCCTGGCCATGCCGGTCGGACCCGGCCACTCCGCCTGAGAAAGCAGACGAGGAACACATGACCACCGCACCCGCCGTCCCCGACCCGACCATGGAAGCCATCGGCCGGGCAGTCACCCGGGGCCGATCCGGAGACGCCCCCGCCGCCCGCCGGGAACTCCTGGACCTGTGGTCCACGATCGGTGTCACCGGCGACCCTTTGCACCGCTGCACACTCGCTCACCACCTGGCGGACCTCCACGAGGATCCCGCCCAGGCCCTCGCCTGGGACATCCGGGCGCTGGACGCCACCGACGCCGTGACCGAGCAGCGCGTCCAGGATCACCATGCCGGCCTGCACGTCGCCGGCTTCTACCCCTCCCTGCACCTCAACCTCGCCGACGACTACCGCCGGCTCGGCTCCTTCGAGGCCGCCACCGGGCACATCGAGGCGGCGAGGACGCACGCCCCGTCCCTGCCGCAGGATTCCTACGGCGACCTTCTTCGTGCCGCGGTCGGAGAGGTCGCCGAAGCCATCACCCGCCGGGACCGTGCACGGCGGGCGTCCGCACCCGGTTCTCCCGGGTGAGGCACCTGTCCGGCCTGCGCACGTGGCGGAGCGTGTCACTCATCCGCGCAGCGCGCCCAGCCCCCGGTCGGCGAAGGCGATCAGCCACTCGAAGCTCTCGTCGATGTCGACTCTCCACCGGAATCCGCCGGCCGACTGCAGCGTGGCGAAGCCGTGGAAGAGGCTGCGGAGCATGCGCAGGGCGTGGTCCACGTCGTGTTCCCCGATCTCGTAGCCGCGCAGGACGGCCGTGAAGGCGTCGAGCAGCCGCTGGCCCGCGGTGGCCAGCGGGTCGTCCGGACCGGACGGTTCCACGCCGAGTGTCGCGGCGTACCGGCCGGGGTGTTCCAGGACGAAGGTGCGGAAGGCGCGCGCCGCGGCAGCCAGGGCGTCACGGCCGGCGTACCCCTGGACCGCGCCGCCGACGGCTTCGGCCGCCTCGCTCAACGCCAGGGCCGCGATACGCCGGTTGAGGTCCTCCTGACCGCCCACGTGCTTGTAGAGCGAGGGGGTGCGCACGCCCAGCCGCGCGGCCAGCGAACCCATCGTCAGCTGGGCGAGGCCGACCTCGTCTGCGAGGGCGGCACCGGCCGCGACCACGGCAGTGGGGTCCAGGCCCGCCCTAGGCACGGGCCGCGTCCGCCCGGAGGAAGGCCAGCACGAGGGACACCACCTGGTCGGGGAACTGGTCATGCGGATAGTGCCCCGCACCCTTGATCATCTCCAGGTGGCCGGTGCCGGGCGGCAGGGCGTCGACGATCGCGGAACCCTCGGCGTGCGGGTCGGCCCAGTCGGGGTCGAGCGTGCCCATCACGATCAGCACCGGGCAGCGCACGTTGCCGAGTTGCGCGCCGGCGTCGGTCGGGGCGCTGCGGCCCATGCCCTGCATGGCCTTCATCCGGCCCGGTTCGCGCATCAGTGTGTCGATGCGCCCCAGCCGCTCGGCCCAGTCGGCCGGCTTCGCGCCGGGGTAGGCCTCGTCGAGGTACGAACGCCAGAGCGGCACGCTGCCGAACACGCCTGCGCCGAGCAGCCGCAGCATTCCGCGCCGGTAGCGTCCGACCCGCAGGTCACCGAGGCGGATCGACTGCTTGCGGGTGAACGGCGCCAGTTCGACGACGGCGGTGACCAGCGAGGGCTCCTGCGCCGCGGCGATGGTGGCGGCTCCGCCGGAGAGCGAGTGGCCGACGAGTACGGCCGGGCCGCCCAGGTGGCGGATCACGGCGAGCAGGTCGCCCGCGACGGCGGTGCGGCTCCAGTCCGGCCAGTCGACACCGGACTCGCCGCAGCCGCGCAGATCGACCGCGGCGACCCGGTAGCCCGCCGACACCAGCGACGGGATCACGGCCCGGTAGGCGGCCCGGCTGTCCCCCATGCCGTGCGCGAGGACCACCAGCGGTCCGGACCCCGTCACTTCGTATGCGAGCGTGCCGCCGTCGACGGCGAGGTATTCGGTCATGACAGCCCCCAAGTTGGCTAAGTGTGTTAGCTATAAGCTAATGACATTAGCCCTGTCTGTCAATCACTCGACACCCGGGACGTTCACGTTCCGGGCGCCGCACCCGCCGTCGGCCGCCGCCGGGATCCCGGACCGCTCACATCTCCTCGGCGCCTGCCCTGATCGCTTCGCGGATGCGGACGTAGGTACCGCAGCGGCAGATGTTGCGGATGCCGTCGAGGTCGGCGTCGGTGATCCCCCGTCCTTCTTCGGCCACACGGCGGACGAGTGCCACCGCGGCCATGATCTGGCCGGGCTGGCAGTACCCGCACTGGGCGACGTCCTGATCGATCCACGCCTGCTGCATCGGATGAAGGTCCGCCCCCACCGTGGCCGGGAGGCCTTCGATCGTGGTGATCTCGTCGGTCGGCCCGAGGGCACTCACCGGTATCGCGCAGGGGTTGACCGCCCTGCCGTTGAGGTGGCTGGTGCACGCCTTGCAGACGTTGATGCCGCAACCGTACTTCGGTCCGGTGACGCCCAGGACGTCACGCAGCACCCACAGGAGGCGCACGTCGTCGTCGATATCGACGGTGACCGTCTCGCCGTTGAGGCGGAATGTGTGCTCGGGCACGGTTTCTCCTTACGTCAGCGGACGTGGTCCAGGCCGTCGGTGGGCGAGTCCGGGATGGGGGGCACGGTCGGTTTGGGGTCGAAGGAGAGTGTGCCGTGGTTGATCGGGAAGCTCGTCGGCATGGTTCCGGTGGCCCGGCCGTAGGCGCAGGCGACCGCGGCCATCGACGCCGCGACGCCCAGCTCTCCGGCGCCACCGGGCTTGCCCGTGGTGGTCGGCATGATGATGATGTCCAGCCGGGGCGGCGTGTTCCACTGCCGGGTGTAGAAGTAGTTGTCCCAGCTCGCCTCCAGGAAGTGTCCGTCACGCAGGTGCAGGCTGGATGTCAGGGTCATGGCGATGCCGTCCATGACACAGCCCATCATCTGCGCCTCCAGCCCGCGCGGATTGACCGCGAGGCCGACGTCCACGGCGGCGACGGCTCTGGTCACGCGCGGTCCTGCCACACCGTCGCGGATGGGACGGTCGACCGTTTCGGGCCTGCAGTCGATCTCCACCAGCACCGCGCTGACGGCGTGGTACTCGCTGTGGAACGCGATCCCCTGCGCCGTCCCGGCCGGCATCGGACGACCCCACTCCCCCACCTCGGCGACCTTCTCCAGCACCGCCCGGGACCTGTCGTCCCGGAGGAAGTCCCGCCGGAACCTGTAGGGGTCCTTGCCCAGCTTCGTGGCGAGCCGGTCGACGACGAGCTCTCGTGCGCAGGTGGCGTCCGGCGAGTAGACGCTGCGCATGCTGCCCGTGTTGAAACTCTTGTCGGTCTCGCTCAGAAGCCGGCTGTTGGCACCGAAGTCGTAGGGCATCGACTGGGAGAGCTGGAAGAACGTCTGGGAGAATCCGATGTCGCCCACGGGCAGCTTCGCGGCCAGGGCGGTGAAGATCTCGCCGAGCCCGTGGCTGAGGTCGGTGGACACGCTCGTGTGCCGTTGCTTGTAGCTGAGGACGGTGTTGCCGAGATGGGCGATGCGTACGCGAGAGGTGGCCATCGGGTGGACGCGCCCCTGGCGGGAGTCGTCCGCGCGGTGCCACATGAGCTTGACCGGTTTGCCGATCTTCCGTGAGATCTCGACGGCCTCCAGTGCGGCGTCGAAGAAGAGCTTCCGGCCGAAGGAGCCGCCCCCTTCGGTGACATGCACCGTGACCGCGCCGAGTGGCAGACCGAGCTTCGCGGCGATCGCTTCCTTCGCGACGATCGGTGCCTTCAGGCTCGACCAGATCTCGGCGCGGTCGGGCCGCACGTCGGCCACCGCGCAGTTGGTCTCCAGCGCGCTGTTGCTGCGGAAGTAGAAGGTGAAGTCGCCTTCCACGCTCGACGTGAGCGGTGGCAGCCCGAGCGGCAGTTCGGCGGCCCGCAGCCTCTTGAGCACGGTCTCGTCGGACGCGCCCTCCGCGCTGCCCGGCTCCCAGGACACGCGCAGCGCGCGCACCCCGTCGATGCACTGGCCGAAGGTCTTCGCGCGTACAGCCACCCCGGTGGAGATCGTGACCACGTCGGTGACACCCGACATGCCGCGGACCTCGGCGATGTTGGCCACCGACCCCACCGTGCCGTTGATCGTGGGCGGACGGCACACCATGGTCGGTTCGGCGTCCGGGACGGCGAGGTCCATGGCGAACTGCTTGCGGCCGGTGACCGCGGCGAGCGCGTCGACGCGGCCGTGCGGCTTCCCGATGACGGTGAACTGTTCGCGCGGTTTGAGGTCGACGGCCACCTGCTGTGTCCGGGCCCCCGCGGCCTTCGCGGACAGTTCGCCGATGCCGACGCTCCTGCCCGCCGGGCCGGTGACCACCCCAGCCTTCAGGGTCAGCTCACCGACGGAAGCCCCGAGCCGGACGGCCGCGGCTTCGAGCAGGCGGCCGCGGGCGACGGCCGCGGCGACCCGGACCGGGGTGTAGGTCGAGATCGTCGTGTTGGACGCACCGGTGAGCTGGTTGAACAGCAGCTCCGGCCGCGCGTCGGCCAGGGTGACGCGTACCCGCTCCAGCGGCACGTCGAGCTCTTCGGCGATGAGCATGGCCGTCGACGTGGTGATGCCCTGCCCCACTTCGGCGCGCGGCAGCGCGAAGGAGACGGTTCCGTCGTGGTGGACCTCGACCGTGATCAGCCCGGAGGTCGGCAGAGCCGCCGCGGTCATCACGTCGTTGAGGTCGATCAGTTCCGTGATCTCGGGCGAGGGGATGTCCGCCCGGGCGTCGGGAGCGGTGACGAGTTCCGCGGCGGCCATGAGGGTGGGAGCAGCCAGTACGTATCCGAGGAACCGACGCCTCCCGACGGTACGCGGATCAACTCCCCGCTCCGCCGCATGATCAGTGCCGGTCATGGCGCTCCTTCCCCGGCTCGGCCGCCGGACCGACGGTGTCGCCGGGATGTGTGCTGCCGCAGCAGTCATGGATGTCAGCGTGTGGATCACGGGCAACAGGGGGAATTCCCCTCCTGAGCTCGTTTCAGACATGGGTCCGGCAGTGCGGGGCCGCGCCGGTGGCACGACCCCGCACGCTCCGCCGATGCCGCCTGTGTCGACGGCGTCTCAGGACGGGCGGTTGCCGTCGGGGATCTCGAGGTGGATCCCCCTCCCTTCGGAGAGGAAGAGCAGGACGAACTTGCGGAGGGCCTCCTCCACGGCCCACGCGCCCGCGGGCACGAGCGGCAGCGGTATCAGCCCCTCACGGAAGGCCACCAGCAACGGCCAGGCGGCGCTGATCAGTGGCTGCCAGAACGGTTCCTTGTCCAGGCCGACCAGGTCACCGGTCCGGTCCCCGAGCGTGTACCTGGCGAAGGCGTTGATCAGGGGTCGGGTCAGGCCGGCGTCGAGTTCGGCGACGATGTCGAGGAGTACGTCGGTCAGTTCCTCGCCCTCGGGGGTGGAGGCGAGAACCGGGTCGAGTGCCTGCCTGGCCTGGGCGTTGGCATCGTCCCAGGTGGCGGGGATGTACTCGTCCCTGATGCCCATCAGGTGCGCGGTCACCTGCCACACGTGCAGAAACCCCGCCGACTCCGCCGAGGTGATCGGCACCCTCCAGTCGATTAGCTTGCGCATGACAAACGTGGGCAGGCTGTGCCAGGTGACCATCATGTCGGCCTGGCTGATCGGGATGGTCTGACCGTCGCCGGACCTGTTCCATCCGGGGGACTGCGGCAGCAGGTGACGGACCGCCGCGTGCACCAGTCGTGTCTTCACGGCGGTGACGACCATCCCGCCCTGAGGCTGATAGGCGTCGAGGTCACCGACGTCGTAGCCCAGTTGGGCGGTTTTGGCGATGCGGTCCTTCATGTCCGCACCGCCCTTCGAGTAGTAGACGGCGCGCGCCTCCCTGGGGATGGCCGTGCTCATCATTCCGCTGCCCAGCCCGTACAGGGCACCGGTGTAGATCCCCTTCTTCGTGGTGAACCTGGCAGCGGCGGCGAGCTTGCCCTTGTCCGTCCAGGCCGGCATCTTCCGGGCCTGCTCCATGAAGTCCCGGAGGTCCGTGGGGAGACCGGCCGGGAGGGCCTGGTCGTTGCGGGTCCACTGCCGCAACGCCGCGTTGACCTTGGCCACTTCACCCCGCTCGATCACCGCGGCGAGGACCGGGTCGGCCTCGTCGTCCCACACCCACTCGGGGTCGAGCCCCGCCCCCTCCCCCGCCACCGAACCGCTCGGCGCCCAGGTCCACACGGAGCGCGCCTGGGCCGGCGAGGCCGCCCCGAGGGCTCCGAGCGCTCCCAGCGCCCCACCCGTCATCAACATCTTGCGCCTGCTGAGTCCGTCCATCGTTCTGAACTCCTCCTCGAGCCCTGCGGTGGAGACCTGTGGTCCCACGACGCCGCTTTGATACGGTGAAACAGATCGAGCATCTCTGTATCCCAGGGGAGCACAATCGGGACCTCGACGCCAGAGCCCTCACGGAATCGGAGCGACGATCGCGGAACCTGTCGGACCGGCCCCGGGCCTTCCGAGGCCGTCTCCATGTCCGGGTCCGACGCCGGACCGCACGCGTACGGCGCGCAGGCCGCACGTCGTTACCGCGGGCGGTGCCGGCGCAGCCAGGCGGCCTGCCCGCCGTCGATGAGGAGGTCGGTGCCGGTGATGTAGAGGGATCCTGGTCCGGTCAGGAACGCCGCCACCTCGGCGACTTCGCCGGGCGTCCCGGTGCGGCCGGCGCCGCAGACGTCGAGCATGGCCATCATGTGGTCGCCCGAGGAGACTTCCGCTTCGGACGTGGCCATGGGGGTGGAAATGACGCCGGGGCTGATGGTGTTGATGCGGGCGCCGAGGCGGTTCCACGCCAGGGCTGCGGCCTCCACACGGACCTGGTTGGCACGCTTGGCGATGATGTAGGCCGCTATCGGGTCGTCTCCCACCGAGGTGACCACGTCGAGTGTCAGCAGGTCCTCGGTGGGAGCCGTCGCGAGCGCGTTCTCCTCCGCACGGGTGAGTGTCGCGTAGTGTCCGGCCATGCTGGCGACGCAGACCAGTGAGGTGCCGCGGGTCGCGACCGTCGTGAAGGCGTCGATGACGTGCGCGGTGCCGGCCAGGTCGATCCGCATGATCCTCTGCGCCGTGGAGGTGGCGGGGGAGACTCCGGCGGTGTGTACCACCGCGGTCACGCGGCCCTTCTCGCCTGCCCCCTCGGCGAGTTCGACCACGGCCCGGGCGTCGGAGACGTCGGTGAGCTGCCCTCGGGCGGCGTGGCCTTCGGCGCGCAGCGCGGTGACCGCGCGGTCGAGGGCTTCGGCGGAGGCATCGGCCAGGATCACGGTCCGGCCGCTGCCGATGCGCCGAGCGATTGCCAGGCCCATGCCTCCCGCGCCCGTGACCACGACGACGTCGGGTTCTCTCATCGTTCCTCCGTGTCGAGAAGGGCCTGCCGCCACGGGCGGATGGCTTTGGGGGGCATGCCGACCGCGAGGGCGCCGACCAGGCGGCCTTCCTTGCGGTACGTCGCCAGGAACCGTCGCTGTTCGAGGTCGCCTTCGGCGATGTCGACGGTGTCGTGGCCGCGCGGGTAGCCGTAGGCGTGGATCTTCATGTCGTACTGGTCGGACCAGAAGTACGGCACCGGGGCGAACGCTTTGCGCGCGTCCGGGTGCAGCAGGTTGCGCGCCGCCGCCATGCCCTGCTCGGCGGCGTTGGTGCGGTGCTCGATCCTCATGTCGACGCCGAAGAGCGGGTTGTGCCACCGGGCGACGTCCCCGGCGCCGTAGACACCGGGGGCGGCCTCGCTGTACTGGTCGCAGACCAGTCCGTCGGTGATGTCCAGGCCGCTGCCGGTCAGCCATTCGGTGTTGGGCCGGGAGCCGATCGCCACCAGTACCTCGTCGGCCTCGATCCGGGTGCCGTCCACGAGCGTCACGCCGTCGTCGATCACCTCGGTGACCGCGACGCCGGTGCGCAGATCGACGCCGTGTTCGCGGTGCGCCTGCGACAGCACCCGTCCCACCCGTTCCCCCACGGCGTGGGCCAGTGGCACCGGCGCGGGTTCGAGTAGGGTCACCTCGCAGCCGAGCGCCCGGGCGACTGCGGCGGCCTCGGCGCCGAGGAATCCGGCGCCGACCACGACGAGCCGCTTCCCGGGGCCGAGCCGTTCCCGCAGGCCCAGGGCGTCATTCAGGGTCCGAAGCACATGGCCGCCCCTGCCGGGAAGCCGGCGTGGGCGGACCCCGGTGGCCACGATCAGCCCGTCGTAGCCGACCTGGTCGCCGTCGGCCAGGTCCACGAGGCGGGCGTCCGTGTCCAGGCCGGTGGCGGCGGTGCCGGGCCGCAGGTCCAGCTTCAGCTCGTCGATCTGTTCCTCGGTGCGCAGGGACAGCCGCTCCGTCTCCCATGCGCCGGCGAGGATCTGTTTGGACAGCGGTGGGCGGTCGTACGGTGTGGCCGACTCCTCACCGATCAGGGTGAGCGTGCCCGTATGACCTTCGCGGCGCAGGGTCTCGGCTGCGGCAAGGCCCGCGGCCGAGGCGCCCACGATGACGACGCGGTTCACTGTTCGACCAGGCGGAGGGCCGCCGCGGGGCATACGGCCGCCGCTTCGCGGACCTCGTCGTGGTGTTCAGGGCCCGGGTCGGCCTCGAGAACGATGGCGACGCCGTCCTCGTCGCGTTGGTCGAAGATGTCGGGGGCGACCATCGCGCACTGTCCCGCGGCGACACACTTGGGCTCGTCGAACTCGATGTGCATGCTCATCGTTGCTGCTTTCTTCACCAGGTGACCGGCAGGGACTTGAGGCCGTAGGCGACGCCTTCCATCGCGAACGGCACCTCCTCGAACGGGACGGCGAGCGCGAGGGTGGGGATGCGCCGGTAGAGGGTGGCGTAGACGACCTGGAGTTCCACCCGGGCGAGGGACTGGCCCAGGCACTGGTGGGCGCCGTATCCGAACGCGTGGTGTCGGCGGGCGGGCCGGGTCAGGTCCAGCTTCTCGGGGTCGGGGAACTCCTCGGCGTCGTAGTCGGCCCCGGCCAGTTCGAAGATGACCCCGTCGCCGGCCTTGATGACCTTGTCCCGTACAGGGATGTCCTCGTTGGCTATGCGCCGGATCCCGGAGTGCACGATCGTCAGGTAACGCAGCAGCTCCTCGACCGCGTTGGCGACGAACTTGGGGTCGTCGCCGCGTTCGCGCAGCAGTTGGAGCTGGTCCGGGTTCTGCAGCAGGGCGAGGGTGCCCAGCGAGATCATGCTGGCGCTGGTCTCGTGTCCGGCGATGAGGATCGCGCTGGACATGGTGATGGCTTCCTCGGCCGACATCTCTCCGGCCTTGACCCGTCCCGCCATCTCCGACATCACGTCGTCGCCGGGCTCGGCCATTTTCTTGGCGAACAGCTCTCCGAGGTAGTTGCCCAGTGCGCCGCCGGCTTCCTGGGCCTGCTCGGGCGTGGACTCGTGGCTGATCAGCACGTGACTGGTGGTCTGGAAGAACGCATGATCCTCGTAGGGCGCGCCGAGGATCTCGGTGATCACCAGCGTGGGTACCGGAAGGCCGATCGCCTGGACCAGGTCGACCGGGTTCGGCCCGGCGAGCATGTCGTCGATGAGCCCGTCCAGGACTTCCTGGATGCGGGGCCGCAGCGCCTCTACCCGCTTGACCATGAACGGGGCGTTGACGGTCCGGCGCAGCCGGGTGTGCTCGGGCGGGTCGGTGTTGGTGATCAGCGCCGGGTGATGCGGGGCTCCCGCTGCACGGCTGCGCGTCATGTGCGGATAGCCGGCGCGCTTCTCGTCGATGCTCAGCCGCGGATCGTTCAGCAGTGCGCGCTGGTCGGCGTGCCGGGTGATGAACCAGGGTGTGCTGCCGTCCCAGATCCGGACCTTGCCCACCGGCTCGTCGCGGGTCATCTCACGCACCGTCGCCGCGGGTGCGAACGGACACTGCGGGTCCCGCCGCATCGGATACCCGGGGATACGGTCGGCGGGCTTCAGGGTCTCGGACATGGGCCTCCTCAGTTCGTCGCCACCGGTGCCACCACGGGCCCCGGACGACGGGAAACATCGACAAGCGCATGCAAACAGAGCTGTCTGACCGACTCCGGACAGCAACCTGACAACAAGCTGACGTGATGCGGGTCACACCTTGGGGGCTGTTTCGTCTCCCAGCCAGTAACCGAATCCGCGCCGGGTGTGAATGAGCGCGGGCCGCGTCCTGTCGACCTTCTGCCGAAGCCGGGACATGAGCCGCTCCACGGTGTTGGTGGCACGCGACTCACCCCACACCTGCCACGCCAACTGCTCCTTGGACAGCACCTGCCCCGCGTTGAGCAGTAGATGACGCAGCAACCGGTACTCGGCCGCCGTCACGTCCAGCCTCCGCTCACCGCGCCACGCCTGATAGACGATCTCGTCGAGCCTGAGGTCCTCGTGGCGCAACCCCGATCCGTGCGCGGCGTTTCCCGCCCGCAGGAGGACCTGGACACGCGCGAGCAGTTCGGCGACGCGGCACGGCTTGGTGACGTAGTCGTCCACCTCGGTGCCGATCTCGGGCACCAGTCGGTCCAGCGACTCGCACGAGGTGACGCACAGGATGGGTGGCCGCTCGACCAGGGCGGGCCGATGGTGGGCGAGATCCCACAGGTCGGGGATGTCCATGTCCACGATGATCAGATCGAAGCGCCGCTCGCCCAGGTACCCCACGGCGGCAGCGCCGGTTCCCACCGCTTCGACGAGGTAACCCGAGGAACCCAGACGCGCGGCCAGCGACCGGCGGAGACCGGGCTCGGGAATCGCCGCGAGCAGGCGACGGCCGTACCTGGACCGTTCCTCGTGACAGGTCGGACGCACGTCATCCACTCGCATCGGATGTCTGGGTCGGCCGGACGCCGGCACGTCCCACTACACCGGCTGCGCGGGGTGACGGAGTCATCGCCAGTTCATTCCCTTCCCCCCGAGCGGCGAACTCCTCCACGATACGCGGGCATCGGCGAGTGAACACCGTCGCTCCCGCAAGGGGACGACGCCGGCGGGGCGTCGACGGTCGGCGGACGGTCGGGGTCCGGGATCCGGTGACTCCAGCCGCCGGGCACCACCCCGCTCTGCTGCTCACGGAAACGGACGGGGGGCATGCCGACGCGGCGGGTGAAGAGGCGGGAGAAGTAGGCGGGGTCGTCGTACCCGACGCGGCGGGCCACGGCGGCGACGGGAAGCTCGGTGGCGGCGAGGAGTTCCCTGGCTCGGCCGAGGCGGATTCCGAGGAGGTACTCCTTGGGACTGCATCCGGCGCCCCGGCGTACCGCGACGCGCAGTTCGGCGGAGGTCATGCCGTGGCGGGAGGCGTGTTCGGCGACGGACAGGGGCTGGAAGGCGTCCCGGGCGAGGGCGCTGAGTACGGGGTCCCCATCGGCTCCGGTCCCCGCGCGGGCACGGCGCAGGGCGACGAGCAGTTCGTGCACGGCTGCGCCGGTCTCGACTTCGAGGAGTGGATTGCCGCGGCGGGCGGCACGGGCGATGCGGCTCACGGCGGCCCTGGCGGACGTGGTGTCCGCGAGGGGGACGACAGGGCGGTCGGGTTCGATGTAGCCGAGCTCGGTGTACGGGACGGTGGCCGGGCCGGTGAAGTCGACGAAGCCCTCGTCCCATCCGGTGGCGGGGTCGGGACCGTAGTGATGCGGGATGCCCGGTACGAGCCAGATCAGTGCGGGGGCAGCCACCGTGGTGCGTCCGCCGTCGGGGCGGCGGTACCACCCGCTGCCCGCGCTGATGACGACGGCGACGTGGTGGTCGAGAGTGCGCGGTCCGACGGTGGGCAACGTGCCGTGCTGGAGACCGACTCCGAGGCAGACCAGGCCCAGCTCGTGGTGGGTCGGGCCGGGCGTGAAATAGCGCATCCAGGTGTGGTACATCCGCTTCTGTTCCTCCCCGCCCGATCGCCGGCGCTCCGTTGTGTCCAAACAACGCTGATCTTTGTCCATGGACTGTGCCACCGCCAGAGGGTGAGGTGGGGGTGGACCGAGAGGCAGGTAGACGTGGCTGAGTTCGCGGTGGGTGAGCGGGATTTCGAGCTGGACGGGCGCCCGGTGCGGCTGTTGTCGGGTGCGCTGCACTATTTCCGGGTGCACGAGCCCCAGTGGGGGCACCGACTGGCGATGCTGCGTGCCATGGGGCTGAACTGTGTGGAGACGTACGTCCCGTGGAATCTGCACGAGCCGCAGGAGGGGCACCACCGGGACGTGGAGGCGCTGGGCCGGTTCCTGGACGCGGCGGAGGCGGCGGGGCTCTGGGCGATCGTGCGCCCGGGACCGTACATCTGTGCCGAGTGGGAGAACGGGGGCCTGCCGCACTGGCTGACCGGGGCGCTGGGCAATCAGGTGCGGAGCCGCGATCCGGAATACCTCGGGCCGGTGGAGCGGTGGTTCCGGCGGCTGCTGCCGCAGGTGGTGCGGCGGCAGATCGACCGGGGTGGTCCGGTGATCATGGTGCAGGTCGAGAACGAGTACGGCAGTTACGGCTCCGACCAGGTGTATCTGCGCCGTCTCGCGGAGCTGCTGCGCGAACTCGGTCTGACGGTACCGCTGTTCACCTCCGACGGACCGGAGGACCACATGCTGACGGGCGGGTCGGTGCCGGGGCTGCTGGCGACGGCGAACTTCGGATCGGGGGCCCTGGAGGCCTTCGAGACGCTGCGGCGGCACCGTCCGGACGGGCCGCTGATGTGCATGGAGTTCTGGTGCGGATGGTTCGGGCAGTGGGGTGCGGAGCCGGTGGTGCGGACCCCGGCCGACGCCGCTTCGGCGTTGGAGGAGATCCTCCGGTGCGGCGCGTCCGTCAACATCTACATGGCGCACGGCGGCACGAGCTTCGGCGGCTGGTCGGGGGCGAACCGCGCCGGAGAGCTGCACGACGGGGAGCTCCTGCCGACTGTCACGTCGTACGACTACGGCGCCCCCGTCGACGAGTACGGCCGCCCGACGGAGAAGTTCCGGCTGTTCCGGGACATCCTCGCGCGGTACCAGGCGGGTGGTGCCCCTCTGCCCGACGTACCGGCCCCACCCGCCGCGTCGGCCGGTCCGGTCCGTGCCGAGCTCGTGGAATGGGCGCCGCTGGGTGATGTGATGGACACCCTCGGCGGCCCGGAGGCCGAGTGGGCGATGCCGCCGTCGTTCGAGGAGCTGGGGGTGGACCGGGGGGTGGTCCGCTACAGGGTGGAGGTGCCGGGGCCGCGTCCCCCGTATCCGCTGGGAGTGACCGGACTCCGGGACCTGGCGGTGGTGTACGTCGACGGGGTGCGGGCCGGGGTGCTGGGCGGCGGCCCGGCCGAGGCGGGCTCGTACACGGCGCTGGACGAGCCGGTCGCGGGGCCTGCGGCGGTGGAGCTGTGGGTGGAGTCGCTGGGGCGGGTCAACTACGGGCCTCGCACGGCCGAGCGGAAGGGGATCACGGGGGGCGTGCTGCACGAGCGGCAGTACCTGCACGGAGTACGGGCGCGAGGGCTGGCCCTGGACGCGTTCGAGGGTACGGACGCACTCGGCGAGGTCCCGTTCCGCGCCCCGGAAGCGGGAGCCGCAGGTCTGTTCCGCGGAACGTTCGACGTGCGCGGGGCGGGCGACGCCGGGGTCGCCCTGCCGGGGTGGGAGCGCGGATTCGTGTGGGTGAACGGCTTCTGCCTGGGACGGTACTGGAACGTGGGGCCCCAGCAGTCGCTCCACGTTCCGGGGACCGTGCTGCGTGAGGGTGTGAACGAGGTGTGGGTCCTGGAGCTGGAGCGCTCCGGCGACCGTCTGCTCGCCCTCGGCTGAGGGTCTGTGCCCGGAGCCGCGTGCGCCCGGCCCCCGGTCAGGACCGGCCCTCCTTGTCGTGGACGAGCGTCGAGGGGCGGTCCTCGGGTGGTCGGGGCGGTGCCGCCAGGGACTCCCAGTGAACCGTGCGGTCGCACCAGCGGCGCAGAAGTGCGGGGTCGTGACCGACGGCGAGCAGTCCCGCGCCGGTCGTCGTGCGGTAGTGCTCGATGACCTCGACGAGCGCGGCCGTCGTCGACGCGTCCAGCATGGCGGCCACTTCGTCGCAGACCAGCCATCGGGGACGAAGGACCAGTGCACGGGCGAGGCAGGCACGTTGCAGCTGGCCGTCGCTGACCTCGTGGGGGCGCCGGCGCAGCAGGTCGGGGGTGAGGCCGAGGAGCGTGGCCAGTTCGGCGACCCGGCCGTCGGCCTCCTCCCGCCGGCCGGTGGCGTGGAGCGGCTCGGCGATCAGATCGGCGAGCCGCAGGCGGGGGTCGGAGGAGAGCCTGGGCTGCTGGAAGACGATGCCGAGGGCGGTGCGCAGGGCGCGCGGAGCGCGGTGGCGCCATCGGTGGACGGGCTCGCCGTCCAGGACGACGGTTCCGGAGTAGGGGCGGTGCAGGAGGGCCGCGACGCGGGCCAGGGTCGACTTGCCGCAGCCGCTGGGGCCGAGCAGGCCGACGGCCTCGCCCGGCTCGATCGTCAGGGAGACCTCACGTACGACGGGGGCCCGGCGGTCGTATCCGGCGGTGATGGAACGCAGTTCAAGCACGGATGCCCTCCGTCAGGTGCGGGTGGTGGCAGGCGACGGAGTCCGTGGTGCGTGGTCGGATCCCGCAGGCCTCGGTGGCCCGCTCGCAGCGGGGGGCGAAGGCGCAGCCCGCGGGCAGGTCGCCGAGTTCGGGTGGCATCCCGGGTATGGGGGTGAAGTCCCGGTCGGGCAGGGCCTGTAGCAGTCCTCGGCTGTACGGGTGGCGGGGGCCGGGCCGGCCGAAGAAGGCCTTCGCGTCGGTCAGTTCGACAAGCCGGCCCGCGTACATGACGGCCACCCTGTCGGCGATGCGCTCGGCCGCTGCCAGGTCGTGGGTGATCATCAGCAGGGCTCGTCGGGTGTCGCCGGACGAGCTCCCCGGCGTATCGGCCGGGGTGTCGACGTGACGGCGTAGTTCGTCGACCGTGTGCTCGACCAGGTCGCGGTCGAGTCCGGTCGTCGGCTCGTCGGCCAGCAGCAGGGGTGCGCCGCCGACGAGGGCGAGGGCGGTGGCCGCGCGCTGGGCGAGGCCGCCCGACAGTTCGTGCGGGTAGCGGTCCAGGTGCCCGGCCGGGAACACGGCCCGCGCGGCGGCCGCTCGGCCCGCGGCCCGTACGGCGGCACGTCCCCGCACGCCGGTCAGCTGGGCGACGGTCTCCTCCAGCTGTGAGCGGACGGTGCGTACGGGCGTGAGGTGTGCGGCCGGGCTCTGCGGGATGAGCCCGATCATCCGGCCCCGCACCGTCCGGGCCAGGGTGCGCTCGTCGGCCGTGAGCAGGTCGAGCCCGCCGAGGCGGGCGTGCCCGGCGGTCCGGGCGTTGGCCGGGAGGAGACCCAGGAGTGCGGAGGCGAGGACGGACTTCCCGCATCCGCTCTCGCCGATCAGGGCCAGGCACTCCCCCTCCGCGACGTCGAAGTGCGCGTCGGTGACGGCTGCGACCTGGCGGCCGCCCGGCATGAGGAACCGCACGGACAGACCGCGGACCGACAGGACGGGTGACTCGGTTCGCCGGTTCACAGCATCAGCTCCGATCGCCGGCGGGGGTTGAGGCGTTCGCGCCATGCTCCGGCGAGGCCGGCGACGGCGAGGGTGGGGACGATGATGAACAGGCCGGGGAAGAGTGTCGGCCACCACTGCCCGGCGAGCAGGGTGCCGCGTGCGTCCTGGATGAGGGTGCCCAGGCTCGCGGTGTGGGTGGGCAGCCCGAGTCCGAGGAAGGAGAGCGCGGACTCGTGCCACATCGCGTGCGGGATCATCAGGACGGCGGCCAGCGCGGCCTGCGGCAGCACTCCGGGGAGCAGGTGCCGCACCGTCACCCGCCACCGCGACGCACCGCCCGACACCGCCGCGTCGATGTAGGGGCGGGACTTCAGGGAGAGGACCTCGGCGCGGACGATCCGTGCGGTGGAGAGCCAGTGGGTGAGTGCGACCGAGACGACCACGGGCCAGACCCCGGGCCGGAACATCGCGATGATGAAGATGCCCAGCAGCAGGTGCGGTACGGACGAGAAGGTGTCGACGAGACGCATGAGGCCCCGGTCGACCCAGCCGCCCAGTGCTCCGGCACACGCTCCTACCGCCGTGCCGATGACGGTCGCCGTGAGGGCGGCCGCCACTCCTACCAGGAGAGACACCCGCAGCCCGTAGACGCAGCGCAGCAACAGGTCACGGCCGACGTCGTCGGTTCCGAACGGGTGCGCCCAGGACGGCGGCAGGAGTTCGGCGGAGAGGTCGATGGCCTGTTGGTCGAGCTGGACGACCGGGGGGACGAACAGGACGGCGAGGACCGTGACGGCGATCAGCGCGGCCGAGGTGTACACCCGGACGGTGCGGGTGGACCGGCGGTCGGCGCCGCGCGACCGCCAGACAGGCTCGGCCTCCGGGCCGGCCGTCGTCCCTGCCCCGGTGTCGGTCATGGACGTCACAGTTCACTCAGCTCCACTCTCGGGTCGCTCAGGCCGTACAGCAGGTCCGCCAGGAGGTTCCCGGCGAGCACCGCGACGGTGGCGAGGGTGGTCAGGGCGGCGAGCAGCGGGAAGTCGACGGACGTGGCCGCTTCTACGGTGGCCGCCGCGATGCCCGGCCAGCTGAAGACGGTCTCGACGAGGAGAGCCCCGGTGATGAGTTCGGGGACCCGGGACCCGATGAGGGTGAGTACCGGGAGCAGCCCGGAGCGCAGGGCGTGTCCGAGCAGTACGGTGCGTTCGCTCAGCCCCCGGGCGCGGGCGCCCCGGACCGGGTCCTCCGCCAGTGCGTCGCCGACCCCCTGGCGTACGTACAGCGTGAACCACGGGAGTTGGGAGACGGCGAGCACTCCGGCGGGCAGGATCACGTGGTGGAGCACCTGACCGGCGGACACCACTTCGTCGCCGGTGTCCGTGAGGCCCCCGGCGGGGAGCAGGTCCCATTGGAGGGCGAAGAGCCAGATGGCCAGCAGAGCGATCCAGAAGACCGGGGCGGCCTCCAGCGTGTACACGAGCGAGGTGGCCGCACGGTCGAACCACGATCCGGGGCGGCGTGCCGCCAGCACCCCGGCGACGGTGCCCACGAGCACGGCGAGGCCGAAGGCGACCGCGCACAACAGCGTCGACCACACGAGCCGTTCGCCGATCACCTGGGCGACCGGCTGCCGCATGACGCTGGAGTCGCCGAAGTCGCCGGTGGCGGCCCGCGTCAGCCAGTCCCACCAGCGCAGGACGAACGGCTCGTCGGCGCCGAGGTTGGCGCGCAACCGGTCCAGCGTCTCCTGGTCGGCGCCGAGCACGGCGGTGCCGCCGTAGGCCTTGACGGGGTCGAACGGGGAGGCCGCGGCGACGGCGAACACACCGAAGGTGACGACGAGGAGTACGGGGACGCCGAACAGGGCCCGCCGTCCCGCCAGTCGTGCCATCGCGCCCCAGGGCAGCGCTCTCACCCTCGTGACTTCCAGTCCTCGACGTTCCACCACGGACCTCCGGCGAAGCCGTGTTCGTGCGGTTCGGTCTGCGTCGTCAGCCCGTCCCAGCGGTCGTCGAGGACGTAGAGGTGGTCGATGTGGGTGAGGAAGGTGTAGCCGGGATCCTTGAAAAGTTCGCGCTGCACCGTGTCGTAAGCGGCCTCACGGGCCGCTGGATCCCGGGTGCGGCGGCCGGTGTCCAGTGCCTCGTCCACGGCTGGATTGTCGTAGCGGCCCATGTTGTTGAACCCGTCTCCGGCGAGGGACGAGTGCAGCATGGTGTAGAGCGCGAAGTCGGGGTCACCGGTACTTCCGAAGCCCGCGAGGACCGCGTCGTCCTTCATCCGTGGCTCGATGACCTCCCAGGTGGCGCTCTCGACGGTGACGTCGATCCCGATCTCCTTGGCATCGGACGCGTAGGCGAGGGCGTGGTCCTGCCGGACCTTGTCGCCCGAGGGGAAGAGCAGGGTGAAACCGGCTCGGCGGCCGTCCTTGGCCCGGACCCCGTCCGCCCCCGCCGTCCAGCCCGCGTCGTCGAGGATGTTCCGGGCCTTGCCGGGGTCGTGAGCGCGTTTCACCTCCTGTGCGAACCAGGGGTCGTCGGCGGGTATGGGCCCGTACGCCGGGTGGCCCGCGCCGTCCAGGATCTTGTCGGCCATGGCCGCACGGTCCACGGCGGCGTCCAGGGCCTGCCGGACGGCACGGTCACCGGTGACCTCGCCCGAGGTCGGCAGGGTGACGGTGCGGTTGTCGTAGGACGCCGCCGTGTACGTCGTTCTCGTGCTGTCCTTCTCGAAGGTGGCGGCGAGGTCGGGTGGCAGGATCGCCCCGTCGAGATCTCCGGAGCGCAGCCTGGTGGCGCGCACGTCGTCGTCCTGGACGATCGCCATGGTGAGTGTCTCCACCTCGGGCGGCCCGCCCCAGTAGTCGGGGTTGGCGGTGAAGGTCAGCTTCTCCCCCTTGCGCCACGAGGAGAGGACGTACGGGCCCGTGCCGACCGGCTCGCTGTTGAAGGAACCCGTGTTGGGGTCCTCTCCGCCGGCGATGTGCTCGGGGACGATCGGCAGCACGGTACGTCCGGCGAAGGGGGTGTAGGGGTAGGAGAGGCGGAACACGACGGTGTTCTTCCCTTCCTGCCTCACGTCCTCGATGGCATCCAGCTCGCTGCGGGCCGTGTTGTTCGTCTTCTCGTCGAGGACCGCGCGGTAGGTGAAGACCACGTCAGCGGCGGTGAGCGGTTCACCGTCACTGAACTCCACCCCCTTGCGGAGGGTGTAGGTGTACGTGAGCCCGTCGGCACTGATCTCGGGGAGCGCCGAGGCGAGCGCCGGGATCAGTTCCATGTCGGCGTTCCGGGCGAGCAGACCGTCGAACAGCTTGGAATTGCCGTCCTTGCCGTAGCCGAGCAGCGGACTGAGCGTGTCCGGCTCCGAGGCCACCCCGATCACGACCGAGTCGGCCCTGCCTTCGGGGTCCCCGCCGCTCCTCGGTGCCGAGCACGCGGCCACTGTCACGCCCAACGTCACCACGACAGCCGCGGCAGCTCGCACGCGTGGTCTCCTCATGCACCTCACACCCCTCTTGCGTCAGCCAAGTTATTGCATACTAGTTGCAAGAGATGATCCGGGTAAGACCCGCTCCGGGCAGCCGCTTTCGGACCCTGGACCCTCGAACGGCGAGCCGGGCAGGCGTCCGATCATCGTCTTCCCTGGCACGAACCAGGCCGCTACCCTCCACCGAAGGGAGCTTGCCAACGGAAAACGCCGCTGAGGGTTTTCACCGCCAAGGCTCCGTTGCTGCAACACGAGAGGCGGAGTTGCGTGATGGCGAATCCCTCTGGATCAGTGACGCCTCCTTCTCGGAACACCAAGGCACGCACCGGTTTCGACTGGCCGGCCTTGCGCGCCGATCTCCGGGGAGCGGTGCCCGACGCGTCACTGGCTCTGATCGTCACCGCGTTGATCTACTGGCTCCTCTACACACGTATCGCGAACGGCACTTCGGCGACCATCAAGATCATGCCGATGCTCGAGGACGCCGACGAGTTCTGGATGTACTGGATGTGCCAGGCGTTCGGCTGGTCGGCGATGCTGTGGGCCTACATGACCGTGATATTCGGCTTGTTGCGTTCGGGCCCGAGGCCCGGCGGCAGCCGGCTGTCCGCTGCCAGGCTGGAGAAATGGCATCGCACCACGAGCCTGACCACCATCGGTCTGATGTTCATGCACGCGTTCTTCTTCTTCACCGAACAGATACGGACCAATCAGGATCAGTGGTCACCAGGACGCAGCGTGTGGACGGCGTTCGTCGATGTGTTCGTGCCCGGCGGATACGCCACCGGTACCGGCCGGGTCGCCATCCTGGTGGGTCTCCTGGCCTTCTATCTGGCCATCCCCCTGGGGTTCGCCTTCTATCTCCGGCACCGGACGGGATCCCGTGTGTGGCTGGCTCTGCACCGGTTCGCCATCGTCGTCTACATCCTCAGCGCCTGGCACACCTTGCTGTACACCACCCAGGGATGGTTCGACGGCCCTTTCCGCACCATGCTCTGGATCCTGCAGATCCCCATCGCCCTGCTGCTCCTCGCCCGTCTGACGGCGCCCGCCCGCCCGAGCGAACGCCTCTCGTCGCGTGGACCGCGGCAGCGCGGGAGCGCGCTCCCGACGAGCGCTCGACTGCTCGGCAGAATCGCTGTGGTGGTCACGGTGTCGGCGCTCGTGGCCGTCGTCGTCACCGGTGTGGACGGCGGACGCTCCCCGGAAGACGCCCCTCTGGCGCCGTGGCCCGACAAGGCGGTGATCTGGGCCGGACTGATCCTGTTCGTGCTGGCCGTGGGAGCCACCGTCATCAGGGTCAGGCGTCGGTCCGCCGGTTCGGCCCGCCGCAGAGCCGCCGAGGCGGGCCGGTCGACCGACGCCGACACCACGTGAGCCGACCGCGCGCACCTCGTGTCGTGACACAGCAGCAGTGATTCATCGCGCGGCGGGTGAGGAGCGGTCGGTATCCGCGCCCCCGCCCAGGGGGAACGCTCTCCTGACCCCCTCTCCTGACCTCAGGGCGGCCCAACCGGCCGATGCCCAGAACTCCACCACACCGGCGTCGACTCGAACGCCCCGGCGGGGCGGGCATCCGAGGATCGCGTCCGTCGGCTCTTCTGCCTGAAACATCCGGAAGCCCGATCACGAACGGCGGGAACGGGTGAGGGCGGGTCGGATGGAGTCCGCCGCGCCCGGCGTCAGCCCCGACCGGCTCGCGGTGCGACGGGGACTCGGACGGTCACGATGTGCTCTGCCTGCCGGACACCGCGCACAGCACTCTCTACTACGGCATCCGTTGAGACCGCCCTGACGCACCGGGTGGCCGGCCGGTCTCGTCCGGTCCGGGCCGGGCCGGGGGCCGCCACCACGTACCAGGAAGTTGACATGCGGGCCGAGCCACACGGTCGCTCGCGCTGAAGGTGTGCGGAGGGTCGTAAGATGACCATCCCCTGCGCTCCGAAAGCGGGCAGGATCTGGACGGCCACCATGGAAACGACGTCTGCCACAGTGACGGTCTGACTCAGAGCGGCCGCCAGGTGGATCAAGTGATGGATCCGCCCGGTGCCGGCTGCCTCCGGCGAGGCGCCCAGCGGCGTGGTGGTGTGGGGCGGCGGAGCCCCGGCGGCCGGTTCTCCGCCGGGGCTCGGGGCAACGAGAGCACTGGTGCCGCTGTCACCGGGTAGAGCCGGATGTCGAGCCAGTCATCGGGCGGGCGCAGCGCCGTGTACGCGACAGGCTCTCGGCTGAAGACAGCGGTGCGGTAGTGATCTTCGTGGACCGCGTCGTCGAGCCATGACACCGCCTGCCACGGCAGATTCCCCAGGAGGCTCTCCACAGGGCGGCCGAGCATCCGGGCAGCGGCGTCGTTGACATAGGTGATACGGCCCTGTAGGTCGAAACTGAACGCTCCGGCAGGCAGCCGCTGCAACAGGTCGTCGGCGGCGAGACCGGTCTGCGCCGGGCCCGGACCGAGCGGCCGCAGAGGCACTGCACGCGGCTGGTCTGGAATCTTCCGTGGGACGGGCGTGTGGTCCAGCACTCGGGCGACGCGGCTGGCGCTGGACAGCACGTCCCCGCGCTCACGACGGGTCAGGGAGGGCGGACGATCCTTGGGCCACACCAGCACCAGGGTCCCCAGAAGCGGACGCCGTTCAATGGCGCGAAAGCCAGAGCGAAGGTCAGCCGCCCGGGGCGGCGGCGAGGGCGGGGCTTGCACCACTGAGTCGGGAGCGCACCCGCGTGTGCACCACACCCGACACTTCGGTCTGTCACCCCTCCAGGTAGTGCAAGCGCGGAGGCGAACACGGTGCACGGAACGTCAGGGATCAGCTACAAGCACCTTCGCTCCTTCAGAAGCGGCAGGTCACACACGCTTCAGGACCGCGCGCCGCTCGGCTTGAGGTCGCGAATGCGCCCGTGCAGTTCGCGCTGATAGAAGTCGATGAAGCCGTCGGGGTCCGGCCCGGCGTTCTGCATGACCAGCCGGTCGAATCCCGCGTCGACGAACGGCTGTGCCACTTCGACGTAGCGCGCGGGATCCGCCCCACAGGCGAACTTCTCGAGGATGTCCTCCTCGCGCACAGTGCTGGTCGCAGCGTCGAAATTGACCGGGTTGGGCAGCTCACTCATCACCTTCCACCCGGTCACCGCCCATCGTGAGGTCTCCAGAGCGGCCTTCGCCGCGGTGTGCTCGTCGGGCGCCCAGGCCATCGGGACCTCTGCATAACGCGGACCCGTTCCGCCTGCCTCCGTGTACTGCCGCACGATCTCCGGCTTGGCCTCGGTGGCGAACAAGCCGTCACCCAGTTCGGCGGCGATGCGCGTGGACACCCGCCCGCTGGCGGCCACCGCGATCAACGGCAACTCCTCCGGGAGGTCGAAGACCCGGGCGTCCTCCAGCCGCAGGTGCTTGCCTTCGTACGACCGGTACCCCCCGCTCCACAGCAGTCGGATGATTTCCAGGGCCTCCCGGAGCAGTTCGTGCCGGGTGCTCACCGCATCGGGGAAGCCACGGCCGACGACATGCTCGTTCAGCCGCTCCCCGGAACCGACACCGAGGACGAAACGGCCCTCCGAGACCAGCGCCAGGGTCGCAGCCGCCTGAGCGATGATCGCGGGGTGATAGCGCACGGTGGGACACGTCACGCCGGTCGCCAGCCCGATCCGTGTGGTCTTGGACGCGATGCTGCCCAGCACCGTCCAGGCGAACGGTGAGTGCCCCTGGTTGTCGAGCCAGGGGTGGTAATGGTCACTGATCTCGACGAAGTCGAAGCCCGCCTGCTCCGCGAGTACCGCTTGCCTCACCAGCTCCACCGGGCCGAACGCCTCGGCAGCCAGCTTGTAGCCCACCTGCATGTGATCCCCATTCCTCAGCGCCACTCCGGTCGTGGCATCCGGACAGGGGTACCCCATGTCAGCACGGCCTAACGCCTGCTGATCCACGTCGGGGACCGAGACGACCCGCCGTCACCGATGTGGACGCGGCCCCGGCGGCCTACCGTGCGTCGCCACGTTTCCGTCAGGCCGACCGGGGCCCGCCAGGAGCAACGCGACGTGTCGGGCCCGAAGGGACGACGTTTCGAACGGAGCAGACAGGAGACGCGACGGGTCTGAACCCGAGGGTCGACGCCGAAGTGCGACGTCTCCCCAGGGCAGACATGGTTGTCGTCCCGGCGCCATCTCCGATGAACCGGTGGGCGAGAGGGCGACGAGGAACACGCCAGAACGGGCAGGACGGAGACGGAGTTCTCATGACCAGCACGAAGGTGTCCGACCACATTCTCCAGCGGCTGCGCGAATGGGACGTGGAGCACGTCTTCGCCTACGCCGGCGACGGCATCAACGGCCTGCTGTCGGCCTGGGGGCGGGCCGGGAACAAACCGAAGTTCATTCAGGCCCGACACGAGGAGATGGCAGCCTTCCAGGCCGTCGGCTACGCCAAGTTCTCCGGCAGGGTGGGGGTGTGCGCGGCAACGTCCGGACCGGGCGCGATCCACCTGCTGAACGGCCTCTACGACGCCAAGCTCGATCACATCCCCGTGGTGGCGCTGGTGGGCCAGACCAACCGCACCGCCATGGGCGGTTCGTACCAGCAGGAAGTGGACCTGCAGAACCTGTACAAGGATGTCGCGTCGGAATTCTGCGAGACGGCGACTGTGCCGGAACAGCTGCCGAACCTGATCGACCGGGCGATGCGCACCGCATACGCCAAACGCACCGTCACCGCGATCATCCTGCCCGCCGACGTCCAGGAGCTGGACTACAGCCCACCGACGCACGCGTTCAAGATGGTGCCGTCCAGCTTGGGCCTGAGCCGCTACGCACCGGTGCCTGCGGACGAGGACATCCAGCGCGCGGCCGACGTACTGAACGCCGGCGAGAAGGTCGCCGTCCTGATCGGTCAAGGTGCTCGCGGGGCGCGGGACGAGGTGGAGCGTCTGGCGGACGTGCTCGGCGCCGGAGTGGCCAAAGCTCTGCTGGGCAAGGACGCCCTCCCCGACGACCTGCCATACGTCACCGGCTCCATCGGACTGCTGGGCACCCGCCCCTCCTACGAACTGATGCAGGAGTGCGACACCCTGCTGGTGATCGGCTCCAGCTTTCCGTACACACAGTTCCTTCCGGAGCTGGACCAGGCGCGAGCGGTGCAGATCGACATCGACCCGCACATGATCGGACTGCGCTACCCCTTCGAGGTGAACCTCGTGGGCGACTCCCGCGAGACATTGCAACGACTGCTGCCACGCCTGCACCGCAAGGAGAGCCGCACCTGGCGGAACAAGATCGAGGAGAACGTGGACCGCTGGTGGGAGGTCATGCAGCGCCGCGCCGCCGTGGACGCAGACCCCGTCAATCCCGAATACGTGGTCCACGCGCTGGACGGCAAACTGCCCGATGACGTCATCATCACCGCCGACTCCGGCTCCGCCGCCAACTGGTACGCCCGCCACCTGCGCCTGCGGGGACACATGCGTGGCTCCCTGTCCGGGACCCTGGCGACGATGGGCCCCGGCGTGCCGTACGCCATCGGCGCCAAGTTCGCCCACCCCGACCGGCCGGCCATCGCGCTCGTCGGTGACGGTGCCATGCAGATGAACGGGATGATGGAGATGGCGACCGCCGCGAAGTACTACCGTGAGTGGTCAGATCCGCGGTTGATCGTGGCGGTGCTGAACAACGGCGATCTCAACCAGGTCACCTGGGAGATGCGGGCCCTGGCCGGATCGCCGCAGTTCGAGGAGTCGCAGCACCTGCCGGATCTGCCCTACGCGGAGATCGCGAAGAACCTGGGGCTTGACGGTGTACGGGTGGAGAAGCCCAAGCACGTGGAAGCCGCGTGGGACCAGGCCCTCGCAGCCGACCGCCCCTTCGTCATCGACTTCCGCACCGACCCGGCCGTCCCGCCCATCCCCCCGCACGCCTCGCTGGCCCAGATCGAGGCAGCGGCTGCCGCGATCCTCCACGGTGACAGCGACCGCGGTTCCATGATCAGGCAGGGGCTGAAGGCCAAGATGCAGGAAATGCTGCCAGGAACCCGGCACCGTGCCGACCGGCGCGGTGCCGGGCAGCACGACAGCACCGAACGGAACGAGTGAGGTAGCAGCGTTCCACAGGTGCACTACCGACGTCATCGTGCGGTCGGCCCCCCTCGCGGGACATCCGCCGGTCGACTACGCCACGAGGTTCTCTCCCGGATCGCGAACGTCTGGGTTTGCGCGTGTGATGGGGGTAGCCGTTCATGTGCCGCAAGTCGTGAAGGCTTGTCGGTCCGCTCGAAATGAGGAGGAAGTGCCATGCCGGCAAGATCCAGTCCCAAGCGTGAGCGCCAGTACGAGCACATCAAGGAAGGTGCCGAGAAGCGCGGCACCTCCGAGAAGCGGGCGAAGGAGATCGCGGCCCGTACGGTCAACAAGGAGCGGGCCCGCTCGGGAGAGTCGGAGTCGGCGAGCAAGACGTCCACGCGTGACCCCAAGTCCGCCCCTCAGCGCGGCGGCCGGCGCTCCCACAGCGGCCCCGGAGGGCCGACGAAGGACCAGCTCTACGAGGAGGCCAAGAAGAAGAACGTCGAAGGCCGCTCGTCGATGAACAAGGACCAGTTGCGCAAGGCACTGGGCCGCTGACCACCCCGCGGGCGTGCTCGGCGTCGACGCCGTTCCAGGTCGCCAGGGAAGCCTCCTGGCACCGGCATCGCAGTGACGTCGTTGATGCCCGGGCCGACCGAGACCGACTTCTTCCACCGGGCCGACATGGACGACACGAAAGTCGGCCAGCAGGAGAAGGACGAACCTGCTCAGGTGGCACGGCAAGGGCTGGACGCCCTCTTCGGCGGTAAGGACAAGCTCGTTGCTGGTTCCCTCAAGACACGGGCGCAGGGACTGGCCAACAAGGTGCTCCCGGACGCAGCCACATCCGAGGCGCACCGAAAAATGGCCGAGCCCGGCTCCGGCGATCGCGAGGGAACCGACTGACAAGGCCCCGGCAGGGTTGCGACGGTCTACGGGACCGGTTACCCGTGTCGGATCCGAGGCCGAGTCCTCGGCCTGGCCTTCGGCCGGCGGCTGGGCCGGCTCGGGTTGCCCTCGGCCAAGCCTGCTCCTGCGGGGCACCAGCCTCCGCTCTGCCGCGTCCACATCCGCCTGCGGGCCGCACGGCATCGTTGCGGCTGACGCGTCGGCGACTGTGCTGAGGGCGGGCGACGGGCACTGTGGTCCTGCGACGGGGTACTCGAGGACCAATCGACCATCAGGAGGCGATTATGGAGTCTTCGATCGACCGGATCGGTGACCCCTGGGGCAGCCGTGTCCCCCACGGACGGCACAAGAGCTGGGCTGCCCGAGTGGACACCTTCCTCTCCGAAGGCGTGGAGCCCGCCATGGTGCAGGGGTGGGTGCAAGCCGCCTCGATCCTGCACTCGGACGGCGACGCCATGGATATCGCCGTCATGGACGGCCGGATGGTCGGTGTGCGGGGGCGGGCCACCGACCGAGTCAACCGGGGCCGGCTCGGCCCCAAGGATCTGTTCGGGTGGCAGGCGAACGCCTCCCCCGACCGGCTGACCCGGCCGCTCGTGCGGGAGAACGGGCGGTTGGTGGAGAGCGACTGGGACACCGCCATGAGCCGCATCGTCACCCGCTCGCACGGCCTGCTGGACGACCGCGGCCCTGGCGCCCTCGGCTTCTACACCTCGGGCCAGCTGTTCCTCGAGGAGTACTACACACTGGCGATCCTTGCCAGGGCGGGGATCGGGACCAACCATCTCGACGGCAACACCCGGCTGTGCACCTCGACCGCCGCGGAAGCCCTCAAGGAGTCCTTCGGATGTGACGGGCAGCCCGGCAGCTACGACGACATCGACCACGCCGACGTGATCGCCCTCTTCGGCCACAACATCGCCGAGACCCAGCCCGTGCAGTGGATGCGGATCCTCGACCGCCTGGAGGGTTCCGAGCCCCCGCAGTTGCTGTGTGTGGATCCACGTCCTACCCAGGTGGCGCGGAGGGCGGCCGTTCACCTCGCCCCGCGCATCGGCACCAACGTCGCTCTGCTCAACGCACTGCTCCACGAGATCGTCCGGACCGATCGCGTCGATCACGGGTACATCGAGAAGAACACGGTCGGCTACGAGGAACTCGCCGTAGGCGTCAAGGACTGCACCCCGGGGTGGGCAGCCCGCATCTGCGACGTACCGGTTGCGCGGATCTGCGAAGCAGCCGAGCTCCTCGGGACCGCCGACCACCTGCTCTCCACCGTCCTGCAGGGCTTCTACCAGTCCCACCAGGCGACAGCCGCCGCCGTTCAGGTCAACAATCTTCACCTCATCCGAGGCATGCTGGGCCGGCCCGGTGCCGGCGTGCTGCAGATGAACGGGCAGCCCACCGCGCAGAACACGCGCGAGTGCGGAGCCGACGGTGACCTGCCCGGCTTCCGTAACTGGCAGAACGACGCACACGTGGCGGAGCTGGCCGAGGTCTGGAACGTGGAGCCGGACACGATCCCTCACCGCGCTCCCCCCACCCACGCCATGCAGATGTTCCGCTACGCCGAGCAAGGGTCGATCCGCATGATGTGGATCAGCGGCACGAACCCGGCCGTCTCGCTACCCGATCTCGCCCGCGTCCGCTCGATCCTCGCCAAGGAGGGCCTGTTCGTCGTCGTGCAGGACCTGTTCCTCACAGAGACAGCCCGGTTCGCGGACGTCGTGCTGCCGGCTGCCACCTGGGGCGAGAAGACCGGCACGTTCACCAATGCGGACCGCACCGTGCATCTGACCGACAAAGCGGTGGACCCGCCCGGTGAGGCCCGACCCGACCTCGACATCTTCCTGGACTACGCCGCACGGATGAATTTCCGTGACAAGGACGGCGGCCCGCTCGTCTCCTGGCAGGACCCGGAGTCGGCGTTCGAAGCGTGGAAACGGTGTAGCGAAGGCCGCCCCTGCGATTACACCGGCTTGACGTACACGAAGCTGCGCGAGGTGGGAGGAGTCCAGTGGCCGGTCAACCAGCAGGCGCCGGAAGGAACCGAGCGGCTCTACACCGAGGGCATCAGCTGGGCCCACCCTGACCTGTGCGAGAGCTACAGCAAGGACCTCGTGACAGGCGCAGCGGACGACGCATCGGCGTATCGGTCGCGCAACCCGGACGGCAAGGCGATGATCAAGACTGCCGGCTACGTCCCGGCGCACGAACAACCGAACGAGCAGTCTCCCTTTCAGCTGACGACCGGCCGCACCCTCTACCACTTCCATACGCGGACCAAGACCGGCCGCGTACCTCAGCTGAACAAGGCGGCACCTGAGGTATGGGTCGAGATCAGCGCCGTGGACGCGATCGCACAGGGACTCACCGAGGGCGATCTGGTCGAGGTCCGCTCACCGCGTGGCGCGCTCAGAGGCCGGCTACGCATCACGGAGATCCGGCCGGGACTGCTGTTCGTGCCGTTCCATTACGGCTACTGGGACACGCCGGCGGGCTCGGGCCCGAACGCCCGCACAGCGGGCCGGGCGGCGAACGAGACGACCATCACCGACTGGGACCCGGCCTCCAAGCAACCGCTGTTCAAAACAGCTGCTGCCGCCATCACTCTCGTCGAACGAACCGACGGGAGTCAGGCGCCCGCTCCCACCACCACCGCGTCCGCGCCCGCCGACCCCGCAGGCCTACAGCCCACGGTCGGAGGACTTGACGCGCACGCTTCGCAGGTCCGGGACACCGCATGGAACCTGTCAGGAGGCGCCCGTTGAACGGGATCCAGCTCGTCCTGAGCACACTGCACCGCGGTGAACAACACATGGCGACAGAGCTCGCAGTCGTGGCGGACCGCCATCGCACGGACCACGAGATCCACCATGTGGCCACCGACATCGCCGCCTGGTCGCGCGAGCACGTCCAACGACTCGCCGAAGCATCGTCCCGCCATGGTGGTGCAGAGTCCGACAGTCCGCACAACGGCTTGTCGGCCGGCCTGCTCCGGAAGCCCCAGGCCGGCCTTTCGGAGCAAGGAGGGCCCCGGTCGGACCCTCCCTTGCTGCTTCTGGACGACCTTCACGACCTGCACCTCGCCGCGACGCACAACTCGCTGCGCTGGGAGATGCTCGCCCAGGTGGCCCAGGCCACCAAGGCCGCCGACCTGCTCACGCTCGCGTCATCCTGCCACCCTCGGACCCTGCGACAGATGCACTGGACCAACACCATGATCAAGACCTTGTCGCCGCAGACGCTGAGCAGTCTCTGAGCCGAAGCGAAACCGCGCCCGAGAGCTGGCCTCACAGGCGCCGGCACGGCAGCAGCCGATTGGTGTGGGTGGTCAGAGCTCGGCGCCGTCGTGCCGTCCTCCTGCATGATCTCCACCGGCCCTTCGATGAGTCACGTCGAGGAGGTCTGTGCCCTTCGCTATCCCTTCGGCCCGGAGCGCCTCGGCAAGCAGGAAGGTGTCGGCCTGCGGGGCGTACCCGCCGGGCAGGGGCCACAGATTCCCGAGGCCGGCGGGCCGTACGGCAGCGGTCGTCATCCGAAACCTCCATGAGGTACGAGCCAGTGCGAGTCATCGTTCGTCCCGCCCGGAGCGCGCCCACCTCGTACGGGGTGGAGGCGCCTGCGGTTCGCTGCCACTTGAGCAGCGGCTTTTCGCCTTCTGCCCCCCGCCTGCCCACACATGCCGAAGGTTGCTGATGGGGGCCACCTGCTGCGGGCGGTGCCGGCGACGCGTGGGACTGCGGGGGGCGCCGGCATCTCGGGGCGGGCACGGCCGACCGCTCGGTCTGCGGGAACTACCTGACGCTCGGACCCGCCTGGTGCAAGAGGAGCTTACGAGCGGAGGGGAGTCGTGGAGTCGTCGCCGACAGACAACCAGCACCGGAGCAGGCGGGTGAGCATGGAACTGCCCGCGCGCCCTCACATGACGCTCAGGTCAGAACGACGGGCATACTGCGCCGCGCGGGCCCACATGACGCGGTACGGGAAATCCCAAGGCGCGCGTAGTGAGTGGCCTGTGGCAGGAGTCGCCACAGGTACTCGGGTCGGTGGGCTCAGCGGGTGACGACGTGATGGTTGTCGGGGACGCAGTGAGTCATCGTGAGTCCGGTGACGTCCCGGGGCGGGTTCTCACCGAGTCGGGCGAGACGCTGGCGTTCGTCTTCGGAGAGGTTCTGCGTGGACAGTGGCGACAAGTGCTTGACGTCGCCGGGGCTGATCCCCACGCCTTCGCCGACGCGCACGCCTAGGTCGTTGTCGGCCATGAGGCAGTGCCAGATCATGCGCTCTTGGACCGGGCGGGCGCACTGGGCGAACAGGTCAGTGAAGTTCTTGACCAGGTCGTCGCGCTCCCACTGCTCCATGAGTTGGTAGCGTTGGCCGGCCTGCAGGTAGTCGTTGGTGCGTGGAATCCGGGCCCTGGTGAGGCGGCCGCGGATCTCCGGACCCTGGTCGTCGTGGGTCGGATAGTGGCTCTCGCGGAGGCCGCCGGTGATGGAGGGTTCGTAGTTGACCTCCGGGTTCTCACCGCCAGGGCTGTTGTCGTAGGCCATCTGACCGTCGCGCTGGTTGGTGGCCACATGTGCGTGCTTGGCCTGGTTGACCGGCAGCTGCAGGTAGTTCGGGCCGACTCTGTAGCGCTGCGTGTCGCTGTACGAGAACGTACGCCCGACCAACATCTTGTCGTCGGAGAAGTCGAGGCCGTCAACCAGCACACCGGTTCCGAAGGATGCCTGCTCGTTCTCGGCGAAGTAGTTGTCCGGCACCCGATCCAGGACCATCCGTCCCACCGCCCGCGGCGGGAAGTCCTGCTCGGGCCAGGTCTTCGTGTCGTCCAACGGGTCGAAGTCCAGTTCGGGATGCTCGTCGTCGGACATCATCTGTACGACGAGTTCCCACTCAGGGAAGTCCCCCCGCCCGATCGCTTCGTAGAGGTCTTTGGTTGCGTGCCCCAGCTCTGATGCCTGAACGTTCGCGGCGTCTTCCTCGGTCATGCTGCTGACACCCTGCTTGGGCATCCAGTGATATTTGACCAGTACGGTGTCGCCCTGGCCGTTCACCCACTTGTAGGTGTTGACCCCGAAGCCCTGCATGTGACGGTAGTCCGCCGGGATGCCGCGGGGACTGAACAGGTTCACCAGCATGTGCATGCTTTCCGGGGTCTGCGACATGAAGTCGAAGATGCGGGCAGGCTTTTGCTCGTGAGTGACGGGGTCGGGCTTGAGCGCGTGGATCACGTCGGGGAACTTGATGGCGTCCCGGATGAAGAAGACTCCGAGGTTGTTGCCGACCAGGTCCCAGTTGCCGTCCTCGGTGTAGAACTTCACTGCGAACCCTCGCGGGTCCCGCGCCGCCTCGGAGGAGTCACGCCCGCCGATCACAGTGGAGAAGCGTACCGCTACGTCCGTACGCTTGCCCGGTTCCTGGAACAACTTGGCTCGCGTGTACTGAGCGATTGGCTCGTCGCCCCACTTTCCGTAAGCCTCGAAGAAGCCGTAGGTGGTCACTCCACGGGCATGCACCACGCGCTCCGGGATTCGCTCCCGGTCGAAGTGGCTGATCTTCTCCAGGAACTGGTAGTTCTCCAGGGTTGCGGGGCCTCGAGCACCAACCGTGCGCTGGTTCTGATTGTCGTAGACCAGGTGCCCCTGGCGGTTGGTCAACAGCGGACGCTTGTCATCGCCGTCCTGCTGCCTGTTCTCGTCGTTGGGCATGGTGCGGCTCCTTCTCGTTGGTGGCTGTCGACGGACTGTTCCCTCTCATGAGTCACCGGAAAGGAGAAATGGGCGCACGTCCGCCATCTGCGGCGCGACAAAGAGCCGACTGGCCGTCAGGCGGAAGAGTGTCCCGCGCCTGGCCTTCGCCTGCCTACGTGCCCAACTGCCAGCAGCTCTGAAGACGCGCATGCAGCGGGACGCGGGAAGCACGCTGTCCCGGTTGTCGAATGTGTCAGCCGTCTTGAGAAGCGCGGCCGGGTACGCCGCCACCCCAACCCCTGCGGCGGCCACGTCACCTTGGCCCCCTCACCGACGACGGTACGAACAAGGTCACCGCCGCGGGCCCCAGCCACCTCGCCGCGGTGCGTCAGGAAGACGCGGAGGCACGTAAGGCGGAACGACGCGGCTTGGACGACGAGCCGGTTACCTACCACCATGACCTGTCGATCCCGCAGGGCTGCCACGTGGGCGGATTCCCCTCCTGGCACACGACCGACCCCCACTCGATGACCTGCGAAGCCTGTGCCGCACCGATGGTCCTGGTCCTGACTCTCGACAGCTCGAAGTGGAGCGGCGCCCACGGCAGCTGGATGCCCAACGAGGAATGGAGCATCGCCGAACGCCTACGGGACCGCTGCCCCACGCAGCTCACGATCGGCCGAGACGGCCTGCTGAACACCTTCGCCTGCCCCGCCGAGCCCGGGCACCCACACCGATGGGGCCTCCAGTAGACCGGACAGAGCTTCCCGAGCCGGGTGCTGTCACCTTCCGCGCATCGAACGGGACTACCGCGCAGGTGCCTCCTCACCCCTTTTCTGTCTTCCGTCAGAAGAGGCTTCAGGTGCCACTCCCGTGATGCAGGAGAAGAACTCACGCATGCGAGGGACAAGCCGCCTGCCGAGCACCAAGGCGGGTATACGGGACCACGTGAAAAATCCCCCCGCCCAGTCAGAGGCGCCCCAGCCCTCGACGTCGCTCAAGAAGGCGCTGACCACGCCGCTGCTCTACTTCTTCATCCTGGGGGACGTGCTGGGCGCGGGCGTGTACGTCCTGGTCGGGCAGGTCGCGGCCGACTCGGGCGGTGCCGTGTGGGCTCCGCTCGTTGCCGCTCTGTGCCTGGCACTACTGACCGCCGCCTCCTATGCCGAACTGGTCACCAAGTATCCGCGCGCCGGAGGATCGTCCCACTACGCGACGCTGGCGTTCGGACCGTTCACCGGTTTCCTGGCCGGATTCTGCATGCTGGCCGCCGGCATCGTCTCGGTGGCCGCCCTGGCCCGGGGGTTCGGCGGGGACTATCTGGCCGAGTTCGTCACCCTTCCCACCGTGCTCGTACTGATCGTGTTCCTGGTCGCGTTGGCGCTGCTGAACGCCCGCGGAATCAGCGAGTCGACGCGGGCCAACGTCGTCGCCACCGTCATCGAGGTCAGCGGACTGCTGCTCGTGATCGGGCTGGGCTGCTGGATCGTGCTGCGCGGCGACGGCAACCTGAGAAGGCTCACCGATCTCGGCACCGCGAACGAGGGCCCCGCGGCAGCGCTGTTCAGCGGGGCGGTGCTCGCCTACTACTCCTTCGTCGGTTTTGAGACGTCCGTCAACGTGGCCGAGGAGACCCGGGACCCCCGCCGCTCCTACCCACGAGCGCTCTTCGGCGCCCTGATCACCGCAGGCGCGGTGTACGCGCTGGTCGGCGCCACCGCAGCGGCAGCCGTACCCACCGAAAAGCTCGCCGCATCGAGCGGGCCCCTGCTCGAAGTCGTCCGGGTCGCCGGCGGGGTCCCCCCGGAACTCTTCAGCGCGATCGCCCTGGTGGCCGTCGCGAACGGCGCCCTTCTCACCGGCATCATGTCCTCACGTCTGGCCTACGGCATGGCGCAGGATGGCCTGCTGCCCTCCTTTTTGACGAAGGTGCCGGCCGGTCGGCGCACGCCATGGGCTGCGATCGCCGCGACAACGGCGCTCTCGCTGCTCCTCGCGGTGACCGGCGACGTGGACACCCTCGCCTCCACTCTGGTCCTGCTCCTTCTCGTGGTGTTCTTCCTCGTCAACACCTCACTCCTCGTCCTGCGGCGCGACAACGTCTCACGTTTCCATTTCCGAGCGCCGACCGCCGTTCCGGTGCTGGGGGCCGCATCCTGTGTTCTGCTCGCGACGCAGATCGAGCGGGACGTCTGGATCAGAGGGCTCATCGTCCTGGCTGTCGGGGCCGCGCTGGGCGCTGTCGCGGCGGTGCGCCTGCGTCGCAACGCCTGAGCGACGGTCCCTGACGGGGTGCGACAGGCCGTCGCGGGCACCGACGGGCGCCCATGCGACGGATGCCACTCGTTCCGCAGAGGAAGCCGGAGGAAACGCATGCTGCGAACACGCGGCACGACGGCACACACTGCGTGCAGGCGCATGAAAGCGCCCTCGACGCGGCACGGAAACTGACGGAACTGCAGGTGGGTTCCCTACCTGTCTGCGGCGAGAACAACCGGCTCATCGGCGTCATCACCGACCGGGACATCGTGGTTCAGGTTCTGGGAAAGGGGCTCGCTCCGGCGGAGGTCGAGACGGCGTCAGTCGCCGCCCCACTGGTCGTCAGCGCCCGCTGCGCACCGTACGCCAGCATCGCTCCCGCAGTGCCCGCTCGCCTGCTACGCCATCGACGAAGCTGCAAGCGGTGCACAGATACGCCACCGCTTCCGCGCCGCACTCGACGAGTTCCTGGACGGGCTCTGCCAGCAGATCCGCTTTCCCCAGACGGGAGACGAGCTGGAGATTATCCCGGTGGGGGACCTCGTCGGTGTAGTCATCGCCCACTGCACTGTCGGCGGAAGCCACCGGCGCAGCTCGTCCTGACGCGTGAAGTCATAGGGGGCGACGACTCCGACGTGTCGCCTCCCTGGAGTACGAGGGCTTGGCTGACGCATGTTCCCGAGGGTAGTGCGACGGAGACTCACATGGTGACCTCCTGGATACCCTCAGGTTGGGACAGCTGGCACGCCGCGTGCCGGTACGCTCGCCCCGCTCCCCCGCCCGGCGAGCGGAAGGCCGATCAGGGCGGTCGGTAGAGGGTGGAGGCCCATGCGTTCCGGGGAACTCCGCGCAGACGTGCTTCATTCATCGGGCTGCCGTGCGTCGCCTTCTGCGGTGGGGCCGGCGGATCGGCGGTCCTCGGCCGTCCATTTCCGGGTGTCGCGTGGTTCGGCGTAGGGTTCTTCGTCGCTCGGGTGGCCGCTGACGATGGCTCGCTCGCGTGCCATCTCCGCGTCGAATTCAAGGCCCAGGAGGATCGCCAGGTTCGTGATCCAGAGCCAGACGAGGAAGATGATGACGCCGGCGAGGGCTCCGTACGTTTTGTTGTACGAGCCGAAGTTGGCGACGTAGAACGCGAAACCGGCCGAGGCGATCATCCAGATCACCAGGGCCAGCAGGCTGCCCAGAGAGATGAACTTGAACCCGCGGCCCTTGGCGTTCGGTGCGGCCCAGTAGAGGATCGCCAGCATGATGGCCACAAGGATCACGAGTACGGGCCACTTGGCGATGGACCAGGCGGTCATGGCGGTGTCGCCCACCCCCAAGGCCGTGCCGAGCTGGCGGGCCAGACCCCCTGAGAGAACGACGATCAGTGCGCTGACGCAGGCGAGGATCATCAGTGAGAGGGTCAGGCCGACGCGCACGGGAAGGATCTTCCAGGCCGGCCGCCCCTCAGGCACGTCGTAGACGGCGTTCGACGCGCGGATGAAGGCGGCGATGTAGCCGGAGGCCGACCACAGGGCGGCCAGCAGGCCGACGATGGCGAGCACCGTGCTGGTCCCCCCGCTGGACTGCAGCTGGGTGACCGCGTTGGTGAGCACATCGCGGGCCGAGCCCGGCGCGAGCTTCTGGATGTTCTCCAGCACCGTCTTGGTGGCGGAGTCACCCGCGACTCCGAGCAGGGCGACCAGCACCAGCAGGGCGGGGAACAGGGCCAGGATGCCGTAATAGGTCAGCCCCGCCGCTCTGTCCGTCAGCTCGTCCCGCTTGAACTCCTTGACCGTACGTTTCAGCACGTGCGCCCATGAGGTCTTGCTGACCTGCGTGGGCGACTGGGGAGGTTTGCCTGACTGGCGCATGAAGTGCCCCTGCCTCCGTGGCGTGACCCTGCGGTGCATGGTGCGCGCCACCGAGGATTCTGGTGGGTCGCAGGCATCGGGTCAGCCCCTGGTCCTAGCTCGCTCGGTCGCGGGTTTGGCGGGCGGCGTCCTTGCCTACTTCCCGCAGTCCCGTTGCCGCCTCGAAGCCGGAGGTCTGTGCCTGCTGCTTGGTGGCTTCGGCGGCGTCCTGCGCCGTGCTCTTCACCGACTCGACAGCCTCCGTCGCCGGCTGGCGCATGCCTTCCTTGAGATCCTGCGCAACGTCCTGCGCTGTCTCCTTGGCAGGCTGCAGAAGCTCATCGGAGTGTTCCCGCAGCTGAGAGCCGATCCGCTCCTCAGCAGCGGACGCCGGAAGCAGGGCCGCCGCAAGCATCCCGGCACCGAACGCGATCACCCCGGCAGCCAACGGGCTGCCCTGCGTCTGCCTGACCACCTGATCCGGGGCATCCCTCACGGACTGACCGGCCCGACCAGCCGTCTCGCGGACGACGTCCTGGGCCTGGCCGGCGGCGTCGCCCGCGCTCTGCGCGACATCCTGCGCCTTCCGCCCGGCCTCAGCTCCCGGGGTGCGGTCGGCGGATCCCATCACACGCTCCTTCAGGCCAGTCAGCCGGTGCTGCGCCGCGTCCGCCTTACGCCGCGCGACCTTCGCGGGTGCCGCCTTGTCCGCGAGGCGATCCACGTCGTGCGCCAGGCGCGCCCGGGTGTCTTCCACCTCGGTCTTCAGTGTGTCCGGGTCCGTGCCCATCGGGCATCCTCCTTCAATGTTTCCGCGGTCCGTTCGGGCTTCACCCGCACCGCCCGCATCCGTGTGCGGCCCATGACGAAGAGCGCACCGCCCGCCACTGCCCAGATGCCGGTGACGATGAGCGCGGCCCAGGCGAGGTCCATGATGTGGGCCAGTCCGAAGATCGCGGCCAGGCTGCCCATCAGCAGCACCAGGTGGCCCGCGTAGCCGGAGCCGGCGAGCATGCCGCCGGCTTTGCCCGCCCTGGTCGCCTCCTGCTTGAGCTCGGCCTTGGCCAGTTCGATCTCCCCACGCACGAGCTGGGTCAGATCGTCACTGATCTCGCCCACCAGTTCCCCGATGGACGGGTCCGGTGGGGGTGCCCGGTGGGACCCGGACCTACTGCCGTCCTGGGCAAGGGTGGCGTTCTGCGGAGAGAAAATGGCCACGATGTCAGCCCCCTTACGACTGCCGCGGATCGGGGTTCGGATACGGATCCCTCACAGGCAACGGCCCGGAGGGCGCAGGTGAGATGGACCCGCCGTACGACGGGGTGGGCTGCACCTGCTCGTAGGAGTCCGCCGGCTGCTGAGCCGCGGACAGGCCGTTCTCTTCTGCCGACTCCAGGGAGCGGTCGCCGTGCGAGCCGTTCGCTCCGCTGCCGGCGGACTTCGCGCCCTTGGCGAGACGGGCCGTCGCGAAACCGGCCAGAGCAGCACCTGCAAGGAACACGCCCGGCCGCCGGCGCGCGAAAGCCTGGAGGTCACTGACGACTCCCTGCGGGCCGCCGTCGTCCAGCCTTTCCGCTATGCCGTGGCCGCGATCCGCTACCTGGCGCACTGCCTTCGTGGCGGGAGAGTCCGGCGCACCGCTCTCCCCCATGGTGCCCAGTTCATCGGCCAGGGCACGTACTCCCTGAGCCAGGCGCCGCGTCTGGGATTCCGCCTGATCCTGCAGTTGATCTCGCAGCTCACCCGCCACGTCCTGGACCTGGGACTTAGCCTCAGCAGACACGTCACCTGCCCGCTCCTTGGTCGCCCCGGCCACATCGGATGCCTTCTCACCGACCAGGCCGACGCCTTCCCCTGCTTTGTCCTGCGCCGTCTCCTTCACCGCTGCAGCCGTGCCACCGTCCGTCCTCTTCGCACCATCGAAGTCGCTCACCGTTCCTCCCTCAGAAGAGCATGTACATGACACATGGCTGTTCATTCACCACAACCACTTTCCATGATGACGAACGATTCCGGATGCGCCACCGGCCGGGTCAGCGCCCACCCTCGGATCCCATTGCTCTTTCAAGTAATCGACGGCCATGCCTCCCAGACGATTCTCGTGGCCGGCCTGGGGACACGACTCCGGAGGGCTAGCGTTGGTCGCCTCTGCTGCGGCCTTGAGATCGGGCCGGTGAGTGGGGTCAGGCACCCACGGCGACGCCTATGCCGATGGCGATGAACAGCCAGCCGGTGGTCAGCTGCCAGCGACGCCGGACCTTTGGGCGGGCCAGCACGACGCTCAGTCGGGTGGCGACGGTGACCAGGGCAAACCAATAGACGATCCCGATCAGCACGTCGAGGATGCCGAGGAAAAAAGATCTGCCGGGTCGTCGAGCCACTACCTTCGACGAACTTCGGCAGGATACTGAGGAAGAACAGCGCCGCCTTGGGATTGAGCACGTTGGTGAGAAACCCCTGGGAGAAACCGGAGCGCCAGCGGGCGACGGAGGACGACGGCCCTCCCGACGGCGTTTGTGGGGCAGCGGCCGGTCCCTGACTCCCCGCCTCCCGTCCAGCGGCACGCTCCCGAGCGACCTGCCGGGCGGCTGTCACTGCCCGTACTCCGAGGTAGATCAGGTAGGCGGCTCCCAGGAGTTTGACCGTGTCGTAGACCACCGGGGACCGCGCTGCGATCACCGACAGCCCGATGGCTGCGGCAAGCATGTGGCACGCACAGCCCGGCCTGGGCGTGCAGCGCCACCGCCCGGCCTTGGACGGATGCTCCACCGCCGACCGGAACACCACCAGGAAGTCCGGCCCGGGAACCACGTACACCACCAGCACCACGCCGAGGAAACCAATAAGGTCGACCGGCATTTGTCCTCCGCTCGTCTCGCCAGGGCATCTGTCACGCCACCGGCCCTCGGCATCATCGATCTCAAGTATTTGTACGCGTTTCGCCACCCGGGCAGGGTGACTGTCACACGCGGTTGTGACTCGGCCTTCAGCCGGCCGGTCAGCGTTCGCGTTGGCCAGTTGAGCGTTCTGCACGAGGGTGGTGCTCTGCGGTGGTCGCCAGAACTCACGCAAAGCACTCACCAGCGCTTCGGGGGCTTCTTCGGCGATGTGGTGGCCGGACTCGATCGGGCCACCACACCGCCAGTCGTCCGACCAGTCCCGCCACACGTCCAGCACATCGCCGTACAGGTCGGGCATGTCGTCGCAAGTGGCCCACAACACCTGGAGCGGGCAACCCGATACGTCGGCCCGATCGCTGGTCGGCGTCATCGTGCTCCCGGTCCACGCCCAAACCGGCTCGGTAGTCCTCGCACATGGCGTGCACGGTGGCCGGATCGTGGACGGCCCGCCGATAGTCCTCGTACGCCTCGGTACCCATCTGTCCCGGAGTGGCCTTGTACCAGGCCTCAGGGCCGGCGTTGATGATCCGTTCAGCGTGCTTGTCGGTCTGCCCCAGAAAGAACCAGTGCCACCAACTCGCGGCGAACTTCGCGTCGCAGCGTCGCAGTGCCTCACCGATAGGAACGGCGTCGAGCACGGTGAATCGCTCATGTCCGGGCCGCAGGGCCATCTCCCAGGTCGCTGCGGGGTCTCGCTGGCGGGCAGACGGACGTCACGTCGAGGGACGTACTCCCCGGGCGGGACAGGGACGGTGATGCGCGGTCCGTCGCCGTGGCCGATGTCCGGGCCCAGACGGCCAGCAGCCCGATGGGTACGCGCAGGGTGCCGCCCCGGCGCGGCTCCACGACGGTCACAGCCACGCCCGGTCCGTGCGCCGATGCTCCGAACCGCCCAGGGCTGAGGGGCCAGCAGACGCAGGAGTCGGCGCCTGGAGCCGGAGTTCAGGCTCATGGCTCCGCGCGTCGACGAGCAGCAGTTCCTCCTCGACGTCCACCGTCCGCACCCTCATGACCTTTCCTCACCCCTGGTCACCCAGCGTGCCCACATGTTCGGGGCATCGTCGCAGACGTATCCGGAGCTGGACGACGGCCTCGCGCAGGTGTGTTGCATCAGCACCCGTTTCACCGGCCTCCCGGGCCTACAGCCCCGTCCCGGCGTCCGTCGGGCCGCTCGCTCGCACCGTGTCTCCCCGCTGCTGTCTCATTCCCGTGGCCCGGGCAGCGGCCCGGGCAAGGTGGGCACCGCCGCAGGAACGGTCGGGGATGGCACGGCCGCCGCGCGTGCGCGTAACCCGGATGCGCCGTCCGCGTGGTGCAGTGGTTGGGCCCCGACGAGCGTGGAGGTGGTGTCCGTAGAGTGCTGCGGGCCTTCGAGGCATGAGGAGCGGCTATGTCGGAACGTAACACGGTACTGCGCAGCGTCCACGATCTGGGGATGGCGGCGTGGTTCGGCGGCTCGTTGATGGGCGCTGTCGGCCTGAACGGCGCGGCCAGGAGCGAGGGACGCACAGCGGCGGAGACATCCCGGATCGCGAGTGCCGGATGGAACAAGTGGATGCCCGTGAACGCCGTGGCGATCGGCGCGCATCTCATCGGCGGTACCGGTCTGCTGGCCGCCAACGCCGCACGAGTGCAAACCCAGCAGGGTGTCGCCGCCTCGACTCTGGCGAAGACGATACTGACCGGAGCAGCCCTGGCGGCGACCACGTACTGCCGGGTGCTGGGCAAGAAGATCGAACTGTCCGCATCCGACGACCCGCGCGAGGTGGAGAAGGCAGCGGCCCACCCCGTCGGCCTGGACAAGGCCCGCACTCAGCTGATGCTGATGCAGTGGACCGTCCCGGCCCTGACCGGTGCGATCGTCGTCCTGAACGCCCTGCACGGAGAGCAGCAGCGCCCACTCCAGCAGGAGCTCGGCATGCTGCGGAGAGCCATGTCCCAAGTGCCAGTGCCTCACCTCGCCCACCACTGCTGATCCGGCGGAGCCAGGCACCGATCGCCACCGCCGTCGATGACCGGCGGCGGCTCACGGGCTCGGGGGGCACCGGTAGCGGTTCGTCGAAGCCGCTTCGGATGCGCACCGTGTGGGCCAGTCCCCGCCTCGCGGGCCGCGTACCCTCGAACACGGGGTTACCGGCTCGTCCTGCTCGGGCCGATCACTCAGCACTCCGGCCGCGGTGGACAGGCCCACTCGCTGCGCGGATCGCTCAGCTCTCGGTGTCGGTCGTGGGGCCGGCGCCCCTCCGCACGTCGTGCTCCACATCGGAGCGAGGCCTACCGGACTCTTTCGCGTACTGGGCGACAGCGTTCTGCATATCGCGTGCCAGATCACGCCACGCCCGCCACGCTGTCTCCTGAGCCACGGCCTGCGCCGGGGTCAACGAGTCAGTCGAGGGCGGGCCGAACCGCTCGCGCAGCTCCTCGACATGGCCGTGCGCCTCATCCACGGCGCGCTGCTTCTCGATCAACTCTTCCAAGGTGTATCCCACAGCGTCACACACTAGCTGCGGCCCGCCACCTGACAGCACTCATGGCGGATGACAGCGAACGCGGCGCACCGCGCCGGCTCGGAGACCGGCTGATCGGCCCCCGTATCACCAGCTGGTCCCACCGCACCCGTCTGCCTCGCTGTCGGCGCCGGGCCCGGACGAGGACGTGTGTCAGTCCTGGGCGAGGAGCCCGGCCCGCGACTTCTTCGGGTGCGGGTGATGAGGCGTAAGACGTGCATCCGGGAGAGACCCAGATGCTCGCCGATCTGAGCTCGGGTCATCTCCCGGCCGAAGCGCATCCGGACGATGGCCTGCGCCCGCTCGTCGAGGGACTTGAGCAGGGGTACCAGGGCATGAAGGTCCTCGACAAGTTCCATGTGAGGGTCGAGGTCCCTCACCAGGTCGGCGCATGTCCGGGTCTCCTTGCTTGTGGAACCGCTCTGGTCGGTGCCGGCCGCGGGCATGTCCACGGAGCCGGCCGTGTAGCCGTTGGAGGCGACGAGACCGTCGATGACCTCTTCCTCACCGATGTCCAGGTACCAGGCCGGCTCGGCGCCTGTGGGATTCCGATCCAACCGGATGGCCAGTTCGCTCTTCGTCTTGGCGAGGGTGATGTCACCGGTCTGAGGCTCGTGGCGGTCCAGCCAGAAGTACGGCTCGGCAGGGCAACCTGGCCTCCTCACCACTGACTGTCTTTGGAGCCTCCCCTCAGCTGGGTTCAATCCCACTCGAAAAAGTGTCGCCTCATCTAGCGGCGTCCAGCGAAGGGAGTTGGTCGATCGGTGTAGCGTCAGGTCCAGCTGTCGTGGTTCCTAGGAAGTCGCCCGCGAGAAGGTCAGCGGGCGATTGTGCTGTTCAAGCGAGTCTCGAAGGACCAGGGCGATCACCTCCGGTTCCCGCAGGGTGCGGGAACCGATTCTCAACGCCTTGGAGGGCGACATGGCCAGCGGAACCGTGAAGTGGTTCAACTCCGAAAAGGGATTCGGCTTCATCGAGCAGGACGGCGGCGGCCCCGATGTCTTCGCCCACTACTCCAACATCGCCAGCTCCGGCTTTCGCGAGCTCCAGGAAGGCCAGAAGGTGAACTTCGACGTCACCCAGGGCCAGAAGGGCCCCCAGGCGGAGAACATCACCCCCGCGTGACCCCCTCATCCCCCTCGGACCCGCCCCGCGACTGCTCGCGGGGCGGGTCTCGTGCGTCAGGGACCGTGCGAAACGTGAGGCCATGACCTCCCCCGAGCTCCCGCGCCGGCACCCGTTTCTCCTGGCTCCGGCGGCGCGCTGGTGAGCCCGGAAGGCAGTGAAGTGCACCTACACGGTCCAGCCGTGTCGTCGTCAACACCGACAGCCGCTGCCAGGGAGCGCGGCAAGGATCCATGCAAGCGTCAACCACAAGTTGGCCACCTGGGCCGGCTCCTGCGCCCACCGGCCGATAATCCACCCATGAGGCACTACGCCATCGTCTGGCAAAGCCCTCTGAGCGGTCGCAAGAAAAGCGGTCAGAGGTTCGGCCCTTTCACTCCCAGCGCTTCCCGGCTGGATTTCGGCCGCCGTTCGAACTCCTCGTTGTGCGCGAGTGAGCTGCGGCTGCTGTGGTGGGAAGGCTGATACCTGGGTATCGCCCCGGGCATCTGATCGCCGGTCCAGTGGAGGGAAGCGGGATGTCGAGCAGTGTGCATGCGGGAGGCCAGTGGGCTGTGACGGACGAGAGGCCTCGGAGTCTGCAGTTGCCGGGAATCCTCCTCGGTGTGGGTCTGGGTGGCTTCGTGGACGGGATCCTGTTGCACCAGCTTCTGCAGTGGCACCACATGCTGACCAGCACCGATGACGACCGGATCGGGGTGAAGTACTACCCGGCGAACACTGTCTCCGGGCTGGAGATGAACACGGTGTGGGACGGGATCTTCCACGCCATCTGCTGGGTGGCGGTACTCGCCGGCTTGGCGGTTCTGTACGCCCGGGTGACGCACCACAGGCGCCAGGTGTGGACGTCCCCGGCCTTGTGGGGCTGGATCCTGGTCGGCTGGGGCCTGTTCAACCTCGTCGAGGGCATCCTTGACCACCACATCCTGGGGATCCACCACGTCTACGCCGGTGAGCAGCAGATCTGGTGGGACCTGGGATTCCTGCTGCTCGGCGCCGTCCTGGTCGCGGTGGGCTGGTCGATCCAGCGCCGGGCGGTCTCCTTCGACCCGCAGGGTGACAGGCCGGTGCCCGCATGACCGGCCATCCGGCACATCATCACCAGGAGACCGCGGGCCTGCCCCTGGATGTTCTGGTGCCCGCTCTGTTCGTGGTCCTGCTGGCCGGGGGTTACGTGCTGCTGGCGGGCCGCGCGCGGGCGCAATGCACGGGCCGGGTGGAGCCGGTGGCGCACCGGATGGTTCATGGCCGGGTGCGCGCTGCTGGCGGCCGGGCTGCTGCCCCCGATCGCGCCGTGGGCGCACGGCGACTTCCGCGGCCATATGCTCCAGCACCTGCTGATCGGCATGTACGCGCCGCTGGGGCTGGTGCTCGGAGCGCCCGTCACGCTGCTGCTGCGGAACCTTCCCGCTGATACGGGGCGTCGTCTGACCGGCCTGATCCGGAGTCGGTTGGTGCACGTGCCGGCCAATCCGGTCACCGCTCTCGTACTGAGTGTCGGCACGCTGGGGCTGCTGTACTTCACGCCGCTGTACAACACGATGTCGGCGAACACGGGTCTGCACTGGCTGCTGCACGCCCACTTCCTGCTCGCCGGGTACCTGTTCGCCTACGTCATCGCCGGCCCGGACCCGGCCCCGGCCCGGCCCGAGGTTCCGGTGCGGTTGGTGGTGCTGGGCGTGGCGATCGCCGCTCACGCGGTGATCTCACAGCTCATGTACGGCGGCTTCGGCATCAACATCCACGCCCCCGTCGACCAGGTCCGGAGCGGCGCTCAGATCATGTACTACGGCGGCGACATCGCAGAGTTGCTCCTGGCCGTCGCACTGGTGGCGACGTGGCGCCCGCAACCCGCCACTCGCCGGACCTATCGTGCGCAGCGCCGTCAGGAAGCACGGCCCGCGGTGCCGTGAGCCGATCACCCCCTCGGCGTAGTGTCCCGCCGCCGAGGGCAGCTCCACCGCACGCCAACCACTGCGGGCGGCAGTGACAGCGCCCGTGGCACTTCCGCCGTGAGAACCGACGAGGCGCGCAGCCGGTCGGCGGCGTTCCGTAAGCGGCCGGATGGGTGCGAGGACGATGGGGATCGCTCCGACTGATGCCACCGGAGTCGGTCAAGCGCGCCGCCGCGGGAGTGACCGGCTACACGACAGCGAAGCTCACCGCCGCGCATTCCCTCGTCTACGAACGGCTGCGCCGTACGCGGGAAGGACAGCGCGCGCCGGTACGCCGGTTCGCAGCAGACGGCGGTGGAGCGAGTGGCATCGGTGGCTGCTGAGCTCGGCGTCGACTGCGACTTCGAACGGGCGTCGGCTCTGACCTTCACCACGGACCCGGGCGAACGCGCTGCGTTCGAAGCGGAGGCCGATGCGGCCGCGGAAGCAGGACTCGACGCGGATTTCGTGACGGAGACGGACCTGCCGTTCACCGTGGCCGCGGCGGTGCGCGTCGCCGGCCAGGCACAGTTCCACCCGCGCAAGTATCTTCTTGCCCTCGCGGATGACATCACCGCACGCGGTGGTGTCATCCATGAGCGGACCCGGGTGACCGGCTTGAGCGAGGGCAGCCCGTGCACGGTGACAACCGAGCGGGGGACGACGGTCACCGCGCGCGACGTCGTCGTCGCGACGCACTACCCCGTCTTCGACCGTGCTCTCCACTTCGCGCGTCTGTCACCACGCCGCGAACTCGTGGTCGCCGCACCTCTGCCGGTCTCCCAGGCCCCGAAGCACATGTACATCACGGACGACATGGGCAAGCGATCTGTGCGTACAGCTCCGCTCGGCGAGGACCTGCGGCTGCTCATCGTCACGGGCGAGAGTTTCACGTCCGGCACGGGCGACACCGGCGAGCGCTTCCGGAGGTTGAACGCGTGGATGCACGAGCACTTCGCGGTCGGCCCCACGAGTTACCGGTGGGCCGCCCAGGACAACGATGTGAGCGATGGCGTGCCCCTCATCGGCCCCTATCACCCGGGAGCACACCACGTGTACGTGGCAACCGGATTCGGCGGCTGGGGCATGAGCGGCGGTGCCATGGCTGGACAGCTGCTGGCCTCCACCCTCACCGGAGCCGAACCCGAATGGGCGGAGCTGTACGACCCTCGTCGCCTGTGGAGCACCCTCCGCGAGGCACGGCGCTGTTGAACCAGCAGGCGGAGGTCGCCCAACACTTCGTAGGTGACAGGATGAAGACGACCCATGTCAACTCGGTCTCCGAGATCGCTCCTGGCTCAGGTGCGGTCGTCCGGGCCGAAGGGCGTCCCTGCGCCGTCTACCGCAACGAGGACGGTACTGCGCACGCCGTCTCGGCGCGATGCACCCATCTCGGCTGCCTGGTCGCCTTCAACGAGGCGGAGACCGTCTGGGAGTGTCCCTGCCACGGCTCGCCGTTCGGCGTCGACGGCGAAGTTCTCCAAGGCCCCGCTGTACGCCCGCTGTCCGGAGTGCTGTCCGACCGTCCGCCCACGACACCCCCCTCGCATCTCGCGCGTCGGGGCGGCAGAGATGCCGTACTACCTCTGCCGCCCTTCCGCCGTGTTCTCAGGATGAGGACACGAGTTCAGATCAGTGCCCGGCCGTCCGTCACAGAGTGGGCGTGAAGCGGTCCCAGACCCGGTGCGCCGCCAGGAGACCGGTGACGTCGTCCAGGGCTGCGGACGGGGATTCACCGATCACGACGCCTGGCGACCCGGCGGGCAGGCCTGCCGCCTCCAGGACACTCGCTCCCTGGCCCCACGCTCCGATGGCCTTGCCGTGTCGGTACGCCTCGGTGACCATCAGCAGCAATCGCGAGTCCGCGCCGGTGGCGGCGACCGCAGCGTCGTCGACCTTGGCGTCACGGGCGCCGTACGAGTCCGCCGCCGGCGCCGGCGCCCCAGCCAGCAGGATCGCGTCGAACTCGACGGACCGCGCGGTGGTGAAGGTGCGCTGCACGGTGATCGGGTCGCTGTCCGGGCCCAGGGCGCCGCCGGCCGGGGCGATGACCAGGGGGACCATGCCGGCGTCGAGGACTGCCCTGCGCACTTGGCGCACGCCGTCCAGGTCGGCAGTGCTGTCGGTGACGATGCCGACGATCCGGCCGTCGACCGGCCAGTCCTCACCGAGCTGGGACAGCGCGGGGCTCGGCTCGACCACGGCCGAGGGCTGACTCGCCTCGGGTGCCGGAAGACCCAGTCCGGCAGCGACCTGCGTACAGAGTTCCGGGTCGATGTTGGCGAGGACCTTCAGCGCCCGTTCCTTGATGGCCTGGTCCCAGCACTTGCCGAGTTCGAAGGTGTAGGCGGCGACGATGTGTTCGCGTTCCGTGGGGCTCATGCTCAGCCAGAAGAGCCGGGGCTGACTGAAGTGGTCGTCGAAGGAGGCAGCCGCGTCGCGGATCTTGCCGGTGGCGGGAATCTGGGCAGGCACCTCGATGTAGGCCCCGTTGTCCGCGCCCGCCAGGAACGGGCAACCGCCGTCGAGGGAGTTGGGCCGGTACGGGGCGACACCGCGGTGCACCGCGGTCTGGTGCATGCCGTCTCGCAGCATGTCGTTGACGGGGGCGTGCGTGCGGTTGATCGGCAACTGCCCGAAATTGGGCCCGCCCAGCCTGCTGATCTGGGTGTCGAGGTAGGAGAAGAGGCGGCCCTGCAGCAGCGGGTCGTCGGTGACGTCGATACCGGGCACCAGGTGGCCGAGGTGGAAGGCGACCTGTTCGGTCTCGGCGAAGTAGTTCGACGGGTTGGCGTTGAGTGTCATCAGGCCGATCGGACGAACCGGAGCCAGCTCCTCGGGCACGATCTTCGTCGGGTCCAGCAGGTCGATGCCCTGGAACATCTGGTCCTCGGTGTCCGGGAAGGTCTGCACTCCCAGCTCCCACTGGGGGAAGGCACCTGACTCGATCGCGTCTGCGAGGTCCCGGCGGTGGAAGTCCGGGTCCACCCCTGCGGTGATCTGCGCTTCCTCCCACACCAGGGAGTGCACGCCCAGCTTCGGCTTCCAGTGGAACTTCACCAGCGTGGTCTCGCCCTTGCCGTTGACCAGCCGGAAGGTGTGGACGCCGAAGCCCTCCATCATCCGGTAGGAACGCGGGATGCCGCGGTCCGACATGTTCCACAGGGTGTGGTGGGTCGCCTCCGTGTGGAGAGTGACGAAATCCCAGAAGGTGTCGTGGGCGCTCTGCGCCTGGGGGATCTCACGGTCCGGATGCGGCTTGCCCGCATGGATCACGTCGGGGAACTTGATCGCGTCCTGGATGAAGAAGACCGGGATGTTGTTGCCGACCAGATCGAAGACGCCTTCATCCGTGTAGAACTTCGTCGCGAAGCCCCGGGTGTCCCGGACGGTGTCCGCCGAGCCGCGCGAGCCGAGCACGGTGGAGAAACGGACGAACACCGGAGTCTCGACACCCTCGGCAAGGAAGGCGGCCTTGGTGATCCCGGCAGCGGCGCCATATCCCCGGAACACCCCGTGCGCGGCTGCGCCACGGGCATGCACCACGCGCTCAGGGATCCGTTCGTGATCGAAGTGGGTGATCTTCTCGCGAAGGTGGTGGTCCTGGAGCAGTACCGGGCCACGAGGGCCGGCTTTGAGGGAGTGGTCGGTGTCGTACAGACGTGCACCCTGAGCGGTGGTGAGGTACGCACCGTCCTGGGCCATGCAGCTCTGCGGGGCACCGGTGGGCTGGCCGGTGGGGCTGTACGTATCCGGTCCGCTCTGGTCGGCCTTGGGCGGAAGCGGCTCGCGCGCCTTCGTGGGCTCCTCGATCGGAGCCGGTCCCGGCGCCGGGGCCCCGGGAATCTCATTGTCGGGTCGAACCGCTTCCTGAACCTTCTCCACGACCTTCTTGGCGGCAGCTGCCACCGGGTTCTTCTCGCTCACTGTATTCCGATCTGTTGACGGGCAACGCCACGCACAGAGGACTCAGCACTCGGGCGAGGCGGACATCGACTGGCCATGGGTACCCCTCAGGCGCACCAGCCGACACGTTCACTGGGCCATCCGGCGTCGCCACCCGGCCGAGCCGCAGCGGAAGGCCCGTCCAGCACACGCAGGGCCCCCGATGCCGGGGCTCCCGGCCTCCGCGCTCGTCACCCGACCGGGCTTCCTTCGCTCAGGGGACCAGCAGTGTTTTGATCATGCCGTCCTGCTTGTCCTGGAAGGTCTTGTACGCCTGCGGCCCCTCTTCGAGCGGCAGCCTGTGCGTGGCGAAGTCGTCCACACCGAGCGGGTCCTCGTCGGTCAGCAGCGGGAGGATGTCGTCGACCCAGTGCCTCACGTTGGCCTGCCCCATCCTGAGCTGGACCTGCTTGTCGAACATGGTCAGCAGGGGCAGGGGGTCGGCCGCGCCGCCGTACACGCCGGACACGGAGATCGTGCCACCCCTGCGCACCACGTCGATCGCGGCCCGGAAGGCGCTCAGACGGTCGACTCCCGCGGTTTCCATGAGCCGTTGCCCCAGGGCGTCGGGCAGCCACCCCACAGCCGCGTGAGCGGCCTTGGCCACAGGAGCGCCGTGTGCCTCCATACCGACTGCATCGATCACCGCGTCGGTGCCCCGTCCGTCGGTGAGATCGCGAATGGCATCGCCCAGATCCTTGCCGTACCGACGCAGGTCGAGACACGTCACACCGTCCGCGGCGGCGCGGGACAGCCGTTCAGGGACGAGATCGACGCCCACCACCAGCCCGGCCCCCTGGTGCCGGGCGATCCTCGCCGCCATGGCACCGATCGGTCCGAGGCCCAGGACGGTCACCGACCCGCCGGGCGGGATCGCCGCGTACTGCACGGCCTGCCAGGCGGTCGGCAGTACGTCGGAGAGATAGACGAACCGATCGTCCGCCGGCCCGTGCGGGACCTTGATCGGCAGGGTGTCACCGAACGGGACGCGCAGCAGCTCCGCCTGCCCGCCGGGAACCTGACCGTACAGCTTGGTGTAGCCGAAGAGCGAGGCGCCCGTGCCGTGCTCATGAACCTGCGTGGTCTCACACTGGGACTGCAGCCCCCGGTCGCACATGTAACAGTGCCCGCACGAGACGTTGAAGGGGATGACGACCCGGTCTCCGGGGACGAGGGACGTCACCCCGGTGCCCACCTCCTCCACCACTCCCATGGGTTCGTGGCCGAGGATGTCTCCCGGGTCTAGATACGGTCCGAGGACCTCGTAAAGGTGCAGGTCCGACCCGCAGATGCCGGTGGAGGTGATCCTGACGATGATGTCCGTCGGCTGCTCGATCCGCGGATCCGGGACCGTCTCCACCCGGACATCTCTTTTTCCTTGCCAGGTCAGTGCACGCATGGTGTGAACCTTTCGAGAGGCACTTGGGAGATTGGTGCACCGACGAAGCGACCCGCCGCGTCGGCGCGTTCCGCGATCTCCATTTCCTTTCCCTCGGCCGAGTTCCCCATAACGGTCTCCCGAAGCATGATCGTGTTTGGTCGATCGCCTGCTTCGGCACCATCGGTGCTCTTCGCCACCACCCGGAAGGGGGCACCCAGGAATCCGCTCCCCAGCCCCTCCGACATGGTTGTCCGGTCGGGCGGCCGTCCTCCCTACCCATCAATGCCTGTGGCCGAGTGCGAGGTGCCGACCGGCTTGGATTCCGGTGACCCGCGCTGGCGCAGGTAGACGGAGAGGATGGCCATGGAGGCGACGGCCAGCAGCTCGGACTGCCAGTTCTGCAGGCTTCGGCTCCAGAAGTCCGCGGACGCGACGTACTGAGCCCAGTCCACCGGGGCCTGAAGCTGTCTCAGCTGCTGCTCGTTGTAGGCGGCGACGCCCGCGATGGACTGAGCCAGCCAGGACAGCAGGAAGAGCGTGGCCATCACCAGTCCTAGCGACCTGGAGAACACCGCCTGCCACACTCCCCCGATGCCGGCCCAGCGTGGGGCGTCCGGGCCCGCATGCCTGCCCATCCCCTGGTCCCTGTCCGATTCGGGGCCGGCCTTGTTCATTTCCTTCGATTCGGGCGAACCGCGTTGGAGGAGCCAGACGGTGGCGAAGATGTACAGGAAGAATTGCAGGTACTCCGACTGCCAGTTCTCCGTCACGTCCACGGCGAAGTCGGACGAGGTCAGGTAATCAAGGAAACCGACGCGTGCGAGTCCGTCCGTGGCGAGCTGGTTGTTGAACTCCGCGCAGCCGGCGATCGCCTGTCCGGCAAGAGCGAGGAGGAAAGCGATCACGAAGCCCAGGCTTATACCGTTGTCGCGTACGAACCGGCGAGTGCCGTGCTCACTCGCACTGGCGTCGTCCCCGTTTCCTGTCGGTGCGTCACGTTGAGGCCGCGGATCGTGAGAGGTCATCGATGCATCAGCCCCATCGTGGTGAAATAGGCCAAGCCGCCCAGGACGAGCGCCAGGCAGAGGGTGAACATGATGCGCATGCGTCAGCCTCCCTTCACCGCACACCGGTACGGCCGACCTGGGCGGTCGGGACGGCACCCGGCGGCCACGACCTTCCAGCCGTCCGGAAACTCCGACAGGAACAACGTGTCCGCTGCCAGCACGGCCCGCGCCTGACGCCCGTACACATCCACGTCACGGACCGGACCCCCAGCGGGGACCCCTTGGCTGTCGATGGCTTCAGCGCATGTCTTCTTCTCTGCTACTTCCACCTCACCGAGCGTCTCGGGTGCCAGCGCCGAGCACATCGCCTCCTGGTCGCCACGGGCCAGCGAACGCTCGAAGCCCGCAGCCGCAGCGGACGCCGCAGAACCACGGTCCCCTGCCCCACCGCAGCCGGCCAGGCCCGCCAGGATCGCGCATACGGGAACGAGGCCACGGGTGATGCGCCGACGTTGTCTGCTCACGCTGGCTTCCTTTCGGCAGGTGCACACCTGCTCTCATCGTGGGCTGCCGTGTACCAGGATGGTTACGAGACACGCCCGGCAACCAAGGCATCGCACCCCAGTTCGAACGACCATCCTTTCGGGGCGCCTGGTCGCGCACCTCGCGGGTCACCCATCAGATGGGACCAGCGCAGCCGGCATTTCGGAAGTGATAGGCGGGGAACTCCGGGTACGCGCTGACTCGTCCCGAAACAGCGACCGAACGGGCCGACAGGTCCGGAAGGAGAACGTCATGCAGCGGGATTCCAGCTCGAAGCGCGACCGTCAGTCCGAAACACATCGAGGCGGACGCTGAACGTCCACGTGATGAGGCGCACCCCCAGGACAGCTTTCGGCGAGGTCCTTCACGAGGTCGAGGAGCCGGGACTCGCGTGGACGACGACGGTGCGGGGCGCGGCGAGGACGGCGAGAGCGGGGACGCCATGACCCCGAACTCGGAAGCGCAGGAGCACGACGAGCAAGGTGGCGCCTGACCGTGCCACCCGGCGGGCGTCTGCTTGCGGAGTGCCTGCCCGTCCACCCCTGCGACCCCCCGCACACCCGGTTCACCGAACGGAGTTCCTCCATGCTCGACAGCACCCTGGCCCTGCTTACGGAGGGGTACGCGTGGTCGCCCGACCGTCGCCGACGTAGTCATGACAAGCCTGTGCGCTGTCGGCTCATGGGCAGGAGAGCCGTAGCGCTTCACGGCCCCGAAGCAGTGCGGTTTCTTCTACGACGAGAGCCACATCGAGCGCCACGGAGCCTTGCCAGGACCACTCCTCGACACCCTCTTCGGGCGGGGGGGGCGGTGCACACGCTCGACGGGCAGGCGCACCAGGTGCGCAAGGCCCTGTTCATGTCCCTGCTGAAGGACCACGGATCCCTCGACGGCCTGGCCGGCCACCTCGAAGCCGCGTGGGACGTGGCCCACCAGCAGTGGGTGGGTCGTGACCGCGTGACGTTCTTCGACGAATCGAGCGTGCTTCTGACTCGCGCGGTCTGTGCCTGGGCCGGTATTCCCCTCGCGAACGGTGAAGTCGAGGAGACGGCGCACGATCTCGTGGCCATGGTCGACGGCTTCCTGTCCGCGGGGCCCCGGCACCTGCGGGCGCGCCGGGCCCGCACACGTCAGGAGGAACGGCTCGCGCGGCGTATCGGCAGGGTCAGGAGCGGCGCTGAAGAGGCTCCGGCGGCATCCGTGCTGGCGACGGTCGCCGCTCACCGTGACGCGGACGGCCGGCCGCTCGATCTCCACACGGCGGCGGTCGAGGTCCTCAACGTCATTCGTCCGACGGTCGCGGTCAGCTGGTTCCTCACCTTCGCGGCGCATGCCTTGCAGCGCTGGCCCGAACACCGCACCTTGCTTGCCGAGGACGACGGCGATTACGCGCATGCCTTCGCCCAGGAGATCCGGCGCTTCTATCCCTTCGCGCCGTTCATCGGTGGTCTCGCTGCCGCCGATCTGCGCTGGGCGGGGGAGGACATCCCGGCGGGGAACATGGTCCTGCTCGACCTGTACGGACAGAACCACGACCCGCAGCTCTTCCCCGAGGCCTACGCCTTCGACCCCCACCGCTTCCTGCTCCATGAGCCCGGTCGCGACGAGCTCGTACCTCAGGGTGGCGGTGATGCGGCCACCAACCACCGCTGCCCGGGCGAGGACGTCACCTTGACAGTTCTCGAGACGCTCGTCCCCCGGCTGGCCGCCCTCCGCTACGACGTACCCGACCAGGACCTCAGGATTCCGCTACGACGTGTCCCCACCGCGCCTCGCAGCGGCTTCCTCATGAGCGACGTCCGGTGAGGCGCCGCATGGGCCGGTGAAGACCGCCCGCACCGGCCGCACCGTTCGGCGGTTCGTCTGCACGTCGGAGCAACGGCCCCCGCTGCCGTGCGCACCGCCCGCGCAGCCCTGATCCTGGCAGGGTCGGGCACGCGGAGTGCGCCCGTCAGCGGCACGTGGGGCCCCAGCCCGCGAGCGGAAGGAAAAGCAGCACCATGGCGAAGAAGGACAAGAAGCTCACCAAGGGCGACGACGTCACCTGGCAAAGTCACGGTCAGGATGTCGAAGGGTCCGTCACCCGGAAGATCGACGAGCGCACCGAGGCCGCCGGCCGGACCGTGGACGCCTCCGAGGACGAGCCGCAGTACGAGGTGCAGAGCGACAAGACGGGCAAGAACGCCGTTCACAAGCCGGAGTCGCTGCGCAAGAAGAAGGGCAGCTGATGAGCGGGAGCGAGGAGGACCGACGGACGACACTCGACAGCTTCAGCGAGGCGGTCAACATGACCGCCGGCGAGCTGGAGAAATGGCTGGGCACCGACCAGTCCCGCGAGGTGGGCCAGAAGAACGGCGCCGGGGAGTCCACCGGCCATGCATCCGGCCGCCGGATCGTGGAGCTGCTGCGCACCCGGAAGGACGATCTCAGCGACAGCGACCTCGCCCACATGCGCAAGGTCACCGGCTATGTACGGCGGCACGTCGCACAGCGCCCCGAAGGCGACGTCAGCGACACCCCCTGGCGGTACTCGCTGATGAACTGGGGCCACGACCCCGAGAAGTAGTGAGTTCCACTTCCGACGTGGATGATCTTCGACAGGTGGCCGCGATGGGTTTGGGCAAGGCAGTGGACCGGTACGACCCCACTCGCGGCAAGGCATTCGAGACCTACGCCGTTCCGACCATAACGGGCGAACTCAAGCGGCACTTCCGCGACCACACATGGGATGTCCACGTCCCTCGCCGCGTCCAGGACCTGCGCAACCGGGTACGGGCCTCTCGGCGCTCACTCGCGCAGGGCAAAGGAGGGTGCCCGCCCAGCTGCGCCGACATCGCAGCGGACACAGGCCTCGACGAGGACGACGTCCGGCTGGGCATGGAGGCACTGCACGGCTACAGCGCCCTGTCCCTGGACGCCGATCCCTCGGGGGACGGGGGAATCAGCCTGGCCGACAGGCTGGGCGTGTGTGACCGGGCCCTCGACGTGGCGGTCGACCGCGAGGCCGTCAAGCCCAGCCTGAAGGCCCTGCCGGAACGCGAGCGGACGGTGCTGTACCTGCGGTTCTTCCGGGACATGAGTCAGGCGAGGATCGCGGAGGTACTCGGCATCTCGCAGATGCACGTGTCGCGACTGCTCCGCCAGTCCTGCGCGCAGGTGCGCGCAGCAGCCCTCGCGGAGTCGGCGTGACCCGCTCGGACCGACCCTCTGGCCTGGCTGCACCGGACCCGCGGCCACCTCTCTCCTCGCTGCTGGCGGAGTTGCTGGGCCCGTGCGACCGAAGCCGGGTGCTGATCACGGGGTGGTTCAGTTTCCTGGAAGGCGAGGCGACGGCCGGAGACGTCTTGGCACAGAGGGCCGTGTCGGCCGCTCTGGAGCGGCTGCGGATCTCCCATGACACGGCCTGGAGTCCGCGCTTCGCCCCCGGCGCTCTGACGCTCGCCACCGCCCTTCCCTGCGACTACAGCCACCTGCTGTTCGTCTGCGGCCCTCTCCACGGGAAGCAGATCGCCGCGTTGCATCACCGTTATGCCTCCTGCCGACGCGTGGCCGTGGGGGTCAGCGTGATCGCGCGGGACGATCCGGCGGTCAGCGGCTTCCATCGCGTCTCGCAGCGCGACGGTCCGGACAGCGAGGATCTTCCGGATCTGGCGACGGCCGCTCCTGCGACCCTTCCCGTCCCCCTGGTGGGAGTCGCACTGACCCACGGGCAGGGCGAGTACCGGGAGCGCCGCCTCCACGGCGAGGTGGCCACGACCGTGCTGCCCTGGCTCGCGGGCAAGGACTGCGCGAGGATCGACGCCGACACCCGGCTGGGCCACGGCGACTGGCGCCGCTGCGAGACCCCGGACCAGTACCTCTCGCTGCTGGGACGGCTCGATCTCATGGTCACCGACCGCCTGCACGGCCTGGTTCTGTCCCTGCGCGCCGGCGTCCCCGTCCTGGCGGTCGATCCGGTCAAGGGCGGCGCCAAGGTGATGGCGCAGGCGCGCCTCCTGCACTGGCCGGCAGCGCTTGCCGGCGAAACCCTGTCCGTGGAGCTCCTGGACCGCTGGTGGGACTGGTGTCGTTCCCCCGAGGGCACAGCCGCCGCCCGCCGCCGCTCAGTTCTGCTCGAAAGGGCTGCGGCGGCCGAGCACGCGGCCGACTCGTGAATCGGCCCGGAAGCCCGGACGAAAGGCGGGTGAGGGCAGCGGACGAGACGGACGGGTACGCCACCGGGGACCCGCCTGCTCGGCCGGGCGGCGAGACAACTCCGGGCTGCTCACCTTGCCGCTTTCTCCCTCACCAGGCGGCAGGACTCGGCGATGAGGCGGGACACGTGCATCTGGGAAACACCCAGCTCCGCCGCGATGGCACTCTGGGTCATCCCCGCGAAGAACCGCAGGTAGAGCACCCTCTTCTCGCGATCCGCCAGCCGAAGGATTTCCGACCTCGCCGCCTCGCGGTCGAGTACCAGGTCGAATCGGTGGTCTTCGCCGGCCAGCCGTTCACCGAGGGGCACTCCCTCGTCGTCCGTCATCCGGGCTTCGGGGGACAGTGCGGTGAAGCCGTGCATGGCCTCGCCCACCCGGTCGCCGCCGGAGCAACTCACCAGTCACGCGGCCGGTGGTCCAGTTGTGCACCGAAGGATGCCCTACGAGCCAGAGCCTTCAACGCGCGTGCCTGTACCGCCCGTTCGACACCGCCGACCACGGCGTTCCCTACGGCCCTCGGCGCCGGCACGAAGCAGTCGACTGCGTCACGTTCACCGACTCCGACGCCGCGGGCCTGCTGATGGTGGCGGCGCGTGGTGAGCTGCGTCCCGTGGCGGTGTCCGACGACCGCGACGACCTGCTCGAGACGATGCGCCGCCAAGCCGTGGCATGCCCCTGTGTGGAGTGCTGGCTGACAGGCCTCCCCGTGCAGGTCGACGATCTCACCTCGTACGCGGGCGGCCAGCCGGAGGTGGTGCGCTCGGCACTGCAGACCGGTCACCACGCCATGCATGCCCACCCGGTTCAGGTCGGCCACCAGACCATCAGTGTGCTCGTCCTCCTCCGGGCGGACGCGGGACCGTTCGACGCCGACGGACTCCACCTGGCCGCGGCGTGCGCGGAGGTGACGGCAGTCGCACTGATGCAGTGGCGTGCACAGCCCTTGCTGGCACACGACATCGTGACACGCACGCAGTCGGTCATCTCTGCGAGGGCGACACTGGAAACGGCCAAGGGGATGCTGGCCGCGCACGCCCGCTTGACCCACGCACAGGCCACGGCTGTGCTCGCGGGTTACGCGCGGGAGCAGGGCCTGCGGCCCGGTACGGTCGCCCATCGCCTCCTCAGCCGGACACTCCCCCTGGACGAGGTGACCTGCACGGAAGCACCCGCAGCCCAATAGCGGGCGACGGCTGAACGCCGTCGGCGTCCGGCCTCGAAGGCTCCATCGTCAGCCCACGTACCGACGGGCGGTCGACGCCCGGCGTGCCCGTTCCAGGGTGCGCAGTCGCGATTCGAGGGGTGGCGGCACGGGCCGGCGTTGCCGCAGCACCCATGGGAGGCCGGCCGCCGCCCGTGCGAACGCCCTCAGTGAGGCACGGTCCCGTGGGACCGTGCACATCAGGTGGACGGTCCGGCGCACCGCGGAGATCCAGGGACGGCGTAGCCACGTGAACCAGAGAGTGTTCCGGAGCCCCAGTGTGCGCCGCTCGGTGCTGTCCCGGACGCCGGACGCCGCGTGATGGATCAGAAGGTCCGGCACATAGCTGAGCCACCATCCACGGACCAGCAGGTCGGTGGCCAGCAGTTCCTCCTCGCCACCCAACCAGAGGCCGGGGTGGAACCCGCCGACCGACCGGAAGGCGTCGGTCCGCATCACTGTCGCGGCGGCGAGGAACGAACCCAGCGCAGGGCCCGGAAGCCAGTCCGGTCCCGAGAGGGGAGAGTCACGAAGCTCCGCCACGACCGGGTCTTCCTCACCCGACGGCTCAACGACGATGCGCGCGGTGACGGCGCCCAGGTGCGGACGGGTGTCGAGGAGGTCCGCAGCGCGTCGCAAGGACAGTGGCTCCCACCAGGTGTCGTCGTCACAGAACGCCACGTAAGGACTGCGCACATCCTCCACCGCCAGGTTCCGCCCCACGGCTCCGAGATTGCGGCCTGGAGTCAGCAAGGTCACCTCGGGGAAGAGCCGCGCCACCGCCTCGGCGGTGCCGTCGTCGGAGGCGTTGTCCGTGACGATGACCCGGGGCTCTTCGGGCAGTGTCCGCAGGGCATGGAGAGTGCGCAGCAGCTCAGGCCTGCGGTTGTGGGTGATCACCACCACCGTGATGCGGGGGTCGTTCATGCCTTCCCGCCTTCCTGCGCCTCCGCGCACGCCGACGCGGACGGCGCGTTCCGCTCCAGCAGGCGCACGCGTCGTTCCACCCCGAGTGGCAGGCGGCGGCGCAGCCGGAGTGCGGCGGGCAACCGCACCGCCGCCCCGCCCAGCGCTGCTGCGGCTCCGGCATCGCCCCGCGCCGCTGCAGCGCCCAGCGCGACGGTGTGCCGCAGAGCCACGTGCACCGGCCGGCGAAGCCAGGCGGTGAGAAGGGCGTTACGCCGGAGCAGCGCGGCGCGGCCGGGCCGCGCGCCCGGATCGGGGTGGTGGTACGCGGCCACGGACGGGTCGTAGCTCACACCCCAGCCTGCCGCCGCCAGATCGTAGGCGAGCAGCGTCTCCTCCGCTCCGAAGAAGAGCAGCGCGTGGTAGCCGCCCGCCTCGAGATGGGCGCGCCGCCGGACGACGCACGCACACCCGAGAAAACCGAGGACGGGTCGGCCCGGCAGTGCCGGATCCGGCGGCAGCGGTGAGCGGGCAAGCAGTTCGTTCAGTGGGTCGTCCCGTTCCTCGGGGCCGACCAGGCTGCGCGCCGCAAGGAGTCCGAGGCGCGGATGAGCGTCGAGCAGGTCGGCGGCTCGCCGCAGTGCACCTGCCTGCCACCAGGAATCGTCGTCGCTGAAGGCCACGTAGGGCGTGTCCGCATGGCGCACCGCCAGGTTGCGGCCCAGGGCTCCGGTGTTCCGGCCGGGCGCCAGCACCTGCGGGCCGGACGGATGGGCACGCAGCGCCTCGGTCACCGCACGGTCCAGACCGTTGTCGACCACCACCACGGGAGGCTGTTCGGGCAACGCCGCCAGCCGGTCGAGGGTATGCAGGGCGCTCTCCGGACGGTCTTTCGTGATCATGGCGACGGTGGTCCGCGGATCAGCCGTCGGCTTGATGTCCCCCTCTTCAGCCACAGTCGTTCGCCCCCACCGGCCGGTAGCCGTTTCGACGGCCGGTCGCGCTCCCCGGGCGGAGGTGGCCGAGCAGGGACGCGCTCACCTCTCCCGCACCGATACGGAGCAGGGACGGGTCGGCGACAGTGCCGTGCGGGTCCCCGGGCGGACCGGGGTACCAGAGCGCGGTATGGCGCGGGTCGTCCGGAGGCGGCCCCCACAGGCTCGGAGCCACCGGGCCGAACAAGGTCACCGACGGAGTGCCGTGGGCAACGGCGAGATGCGCGAGGCCGGTGTCTCCGCTCACCAGGCAGGCGGCCCCGGCGACCAGGGCGGACAGCTCCGCGAAGGGCAGCCCGCCCGACAGAACGTCACGGGCCTCGAGACCGGCGGCGCCGGCGACGGCTGTGGTCAGGGCCTCCTCCCCGGGGCCGCCCGTCACCACCACCGGGCGGCCCGCCGCGCGTACCGCTCGGATCACGGTGGCGTAGCGCCCAACAGGCCAGCGCCGGGCGGCGGCCTCCGCACCGGGGTGCACCACGACGGCTCCCGGCGCCGGCGAGGGGCCCGACGGGTACGGCAGCATCAGGTCGTTGGGGTCCGCTTCGATGCCGTACGCCTTGAGGAGCCGGCACCACCGTTCGCGCTCGTGGTCCTCGCGCCGCCATACGGGGGGCGCGACCGCACCCGGCAACGGACAGGAGTAGGACAGGATCCGGTGAGGGCGCAGTGCGGCGAGCGCCCCATGACTCTCGGGACCGTTTCCGTGCAGATCGATCGCGATGTCGGGCGGGTTCCCCTGCCAGCCGGTGAGCTCCGGAACCCCACGCCGTGGGGCCGAGGCCGGCAGGATCGCGTCGACGGCTTCCGTGGCCAGCGCGGCGTCCCGCAGCGAAGGAGGGGCGGCAAGCACGATCTCGTGACCCGGGAAAGCACGGCGTACGCCTCGTAGCGCGGGCACGGCGGCGAGGAGATCGCCGAGGCCGAGGGCACGCAGGACGAGGACGCGGGGCCGCGGAGCGTCACCTGGGGCGGGCATGGTCACCGCCTCCTCGTCGGCCGGCCGTGGCCGACGGGCCGACCACCGGTTCGAGAGCCGCACGTTCGGCGAGCCGAGTGGTGCTCCTGCCGTCCAGGTACGGCAGGAGCACCACCTCCCCACCCCAGCTGCGTACGAGATGCGCCTCGGGGAGCTGGGCCAGCGCGTAGTCACCGCCCTTGGCCCAGATGTGGGGGCGCAGTTCCTCCAGCAGCCGCTCGGGGGTGTCCTCGTCGAAGACCGCGACCGCGTCCACGCTTCCGAGAGCCAGGAGGACCCGGACCCGGTCCTCCGCCGGCACAAGAGGCCGTGAGCCCCCCTTGCGCCGCCGAACCGAGGCGTCGGAGTTGACGCAGACGACGAGGCAGTCGCCGATGCGTCGGGCGGCTTGGAGCAGTGCGACGTGGCCGGCGTGCAGGAGATCGAAACAGCCTCCGGCGGCGACGACCGTGCCTCCCTGGGCGCGTACCCGGGCAGCCAGCGCCAACGGATCCGGCCCCGCATCGGTTCCGGGGGCCCGGGCGCCGCGGCCGGGAACCGCTGAGGGCTCGTCGAGGCGAAGGCCGGCGGCGCCGCCGTCCTCGACGTACCGCGTGGCGGCGCGTACGGCCTCCTGCACCGCGGTCTCCGGCAGCGCACCGTCGGCGAGCAGGCCCGCGGCGGTCGCGGCGAACCGGTCACCCGCTCCGCACGCGTCCCCTTCCACGGCCCGCGGGGCGGACACCAGCAGCGGGTCCCCGCCGTGCGTCAGCAGTGCGCCTCCGGCACCGAGGGTGACGGCGACGGAGGTGACACCCCAGGAGCTGATCAGCGCCCGGGCGTCGTCGGCCGACCGGCGGACACGGGCGCCCGCGCCGGACATGGTCGGGGAAGGACGGCCGGGAGCCGAGCGGCTCTCCTGCTCGGCCGGGGCGGACAAGGCGAAGCCCTGGGCTTCGGCCGCCGACGGGGTGACCAGCCGCACCCCGCGCACAGGGGAGCCGCCGCGGGGATGCGGGTCCCACACGACCGGCACCCGGGCCGCAGCACGGCCGAGGGCATCGCGGAGCACGTCGGCGGCGCCCCGGCCGTAGTCGGCGACCAGGATGGCGCTCGCCGCGTCGACGGCCGCACACGCTTCGTCCGTCGTCCCGGACGCCCACCCCTCGCCGTCGTCCAGCCGCAGGACCGGAACACCTTGGGCCATCACCCTGGTCTTGCAGGACAGCTCTCCGGCGAGCGGCAGGTCGACGATACGGACCCGATCCTTCAGGAGCAGCCGCACCGTGCGGCCCGCATCGCCGTCGCCCAAGGCGGTGACCAGGGTGACGTCGCGGCCGTCCTGGGCTGCGAAGTAGGCGGCGAGCGCCGCGCCGCCGGGCCTCGTGACCCGTCGGACTCCATGGACGACCGGCACCGGTGCGTCGGGGGCCAGCCTGTCGGCCCTGCCGGACAGGTCGTGGTCGAGCAGAGCGTCTCCGACGACGAGCAGAGGGGCGAGCGGGCTCACAGTGCCCCCTCCACCGCCGGGAATCCCTGCTCACGGTCGGAGCCGGCCGCGCTCTCCTCACATGCCTGGTCGAACGCTTCACAGATCATGTGGACGGCGACGAGGTGGAGCTCCTGCACGGTGGCCGACACAGGTGCGTCGACACACAGCGAGGCGTCGCAAGCCGCTTCGAGCGGGTTGGGCGCCGGACCGGTCAGCGCCCACACGGTCATCCCGATACGGCGCGCTTCGACCGCGGCCGACAGCAGATTGGCGCTGGTGCCGCTGGTCGACAGGAGCATGAGGACGTCCCCGGACCGGCCGTGCGCGCACACCTGGCGGGCGAAGACCTCCTGGACCCCGTAGTCGTTGGCGATCGCGGTGGTGGACGAGGTGTCGGCGTGCAGCGCCAGCGCGGAGAACGGTGGCCGGTCGTCCCGGTAGCGGCCGACCAGTTCGGCTGTCAGATGCTGGGCCTGGGCCGCGCTGCCGCCGTTGCCCGCGACCAGCAGCCTGGCGCCGGCCCCGAGGCGGCCTGCGAGCTCGGCCCCCCACAGGTGGACGAGGGAGCACGAGCCGCGGAAGGCGGTGAGGGCAGCCGCGAGGTCGTCGCAGTGTGTACCGGGGTACGTGCGGTTCATCGGATGACTCCTGAGAGTGAGGGGGTGGCGGCCACCGTGCTGTACACGCGTGCGACTCCGTCGGCGACGCGGTCCCAGGTGTAGTGCGCGAGAACCCGTTGGCGGCCGGCCGTACCGTAGCGAGCCATGCGCACCGGGTCGTCGAGCAACGAGCGGATCACAGCGGCGAGATCGCGGTCACCGTCCGCGGCGGGCGAGACCAGCGCTCCGGTGACGCCGTCCACGACGGTGTCGAGGTGGCCGCCGACTGCCGTGGCCACCACCGGGGTGGCGCATGCCATCGCCTCGATCGGCACGATGCCGAACGGCTCGTAGTCGGGCAGCGACAGAACCAGGTCGGCACCGGACATCAGAGCGGGCATCCGGCCGTGGGGAACCGAGCCGAGCAGGGTGAACCGATCGGCGACGCCGTGGTCCTCGGCCACCTTCCGCAGCCGCTCCGCCTCCGGCTCGGCGAACAGCAGGTCAGCAGGTGGCCCCCCTGCGACGACGAGTTCGGCGTCCGGGATCTCGGCGAGCGCCCGGATCGCCCGGTCGAAGCCCTTGCGCCGGACGAGACGTCCGACGGCCACCAGTCGTCGCAGCCCCGAGGACGCTCCGGCCTCGGCTCCGACCGGGGCGAAATGACGGGGGTCGACACCGCAGGGGACGACGGAGACCCGGTCGCGGGCGACGCCCATGGCGGCGAGTTCAGCGACCTCGTCGGCGCAGGTGGCCAGCACCCGCTGACAGGAACTGCCGATGGCTGCCTCGGTCGCCAGCCGCTGGGGCGGACTGGTGTCTTCCGCCCCCTGATGGCGCTTCTTCACCGTGCCGAGCGCATGGTAGGTCTGGATCACGGGCACGCCGAGGCCGCGTACACCGGCCATGGCCGCTGTTCCCGACATCCAGAAGTGTGCGTGTACCACGTCCGGGCGCTCCGACCGCCACCGCTGGGCGAGGAAGGAACCGAACTCGGGCATGTGCGCGATGAGTTCGTCCTTCGGTACGCGCGACGCGGGCCCGGCCGGCACATGCACGACCTTCACTCTGCCCGGTGTGATGACCTCCGGAAGCAGGTGGGGGCTGTCCTGGCGGGTGTAGACGGTGACGTCGTGTCCGCGTCGGGCCAGGTGGTCGGCGAGCTGGGCCACGTACACGTTCTGTCCGCCCGCGTCGGGGCCGCCGAGTTCGGCCAGCGGGCTGGCGTGCTCGGAGACCAGAGCGACACGCAGGGAGGCGGGGCGGGCGTACCTCATCGTGTGACCTCTTTCAGCAGGTGTTCCCAGTCGTCCTGAAAGCGCTGGATCCCGTAGCGGGCCTGTGCGGCCGACCTGGCCCGTGCGCCGGTGTGAGCCGCGAGGTCGCCGTCGGCGAGGAGGGCACGGACCGCCTCGTCCAGGACATCGAGGCGGTTGGAGACGACTCCCGCGTCCTCGGGTACCGCCTCGCGGACCTCTGTGGTGTCCAGTGCGACGACCGGCATGCCGAGGAACATCGCCTCCAGCAGCGAGAGGCCGAGCGACGTCCACCGCACCGGGTGCAGGTAGAGCCGGCAGCGGGCCATGGCTGGATGCAACGCGTCCTGGGGCAGGTCGCGGGCGCGGCAGCGTTCCGGCGTCAGGCCGAGGTGGGACGGTAGCGCCTCGGTGCGCATGCCGAAGACGTCCAGAGGCGCCACGCGGGCGAAGCGCGGAAGGAGGTCGGTGCCGGTGGTACGACCGCGGCGTACGGGGTCGTTGACCACCACTGCGGCTCGTCGCTCCGTGCCGGTCCACAGAGGCCCCGGGTCGATGATGCCGTGCTCGATCACTGTGGTCGGAGCCCGCCCGTTGTCCCACATCAGCCGGTTGAAATGGGTGACGTGGACCAAGGGGATGTCGTCCCTCTCGGCCAGCGGATGCCGGGTGCCGGCCGCCGTGCCGTCGGGACTGTTGTGCTCGACGTAGACGGCCGGCACGTCGCCGCCCGGCCGCCGCCCGGTCCATGCGGCGGCGAGCTCCAGTTCGTGGGGCCGCTGAAGGACCATGAGGTCGATGTCCTCGTCCCGCAACCGGTCAGGCGTTGCCTCGATGACGTTCGAGGGCCAGTCCCAGGTCGCCGCCCGCCCCAGGCCGTCCGGCCCACGATCCGGTGTGACGGGGATGAGGAAGGTGTGCGGCCCCTGGAGGAACGACGTCGCCCAGGAACCGTGTACGTGCCAGATGAGGATGTTCACGTGGTCTCCTCGATGAGCTTGTGGACAGCGAGGACCACGTCCCGGGGGGCGACGCCGTCCAGGCATGGATGTCCGGGCACGGGGCAGTGCCGGGCGCGGCTGCCTGCACAGGGGGCAGCCTGATCGCCGAGCACGACCGACGGGACCCCGTAGGGCCCCCACCGGTCGGCCGGTACGACCGGGGAGAACAGGGAGACGACGGGCGTGCCGACCGCTGCGGCCAGGTGGGCCGGACCGGTGTTGCCGCTGACCAGGACGTCGGCGTTGCGAAGGACGCCGGCCAGCACCCTCGGTTCGGTACGTCCGCCGAGGTCCAGAGCGACGTCACCGCCGACCCGGCGCGTCAGTTCCCTTTCGTCGGGCCCGCCGGTGACCACCACGCGGTGCCCGGCGTCCGCGAGGCGCTGGACGGCGTCGGCGCAACGCTCGGGACTCCAGGCGCGGGCCGGCGCGCTCGCGCCTGGATGGAGGACGACGTAGGGCCCGTTGCCGGTCAGCGGAATCGTGTCGGGGGACGGCAGGACCCGGAGCCGGCGGTCGTCCCCCTGCGGTGGCACGAACCCCATCGCCCCGGCGGTGTCGAGCGCGGCCTCGGCCTCGTGGCGGTCCGGGAGCCGCTGGTGCCGGACGTCGAGCAGTGTCCCGGGGTGATCCACGCTGTCGGCGCCGATCCTGCGGACGCCGGCCATACGGAGCAGCAGAGCGGCAGGCAGTGGACTCTGGTGGAAGGAGGTGAGGATCAACGCGGTGTCGAACACGGCATCCCGCAGCCTGCTGACGAGAACGCCGATGCCGGCGTCTTCCACGGCAGGCGGCCTCACCCCCTCCCACGGCGCTTCCCAGACGATCACTTCGTCGACCCCTGGCAGCAACCGGGCCGCCGGCTCACCGAGTGGCCCGCACAGCAGGGTCACCGAGGAAGCGTGCGCGGCGACAGCGCGCACGGCGGGGCCGGCCAGCAGGACGTCCCCGAAACTGTCCAGCCGGGTGACAAGTGCTCGCATCAGGAGGCCTCCCTTGCGTCCAGAACCATGCGTACCGCCGTCAGGAGGTCCGGTGCCGTCCAACGCTCCGTCTCCACCTCGGATCGCAGGGTCGCCGCGTTGGGGACGAGAACCCCCCACGCACCGGCTGCCCGTGCAGCGCGTACATCGGCCTGGATGTCGCCGATCACCACGCAGGCCTCCGGCCGCACGCCCAGACGTCGGGCGGCCTCCAGCACGAGGCCCGGCCGCGGCTTGCGGCAGGCGCAGCCGGCCTGCGGGGTGTGCGGACAGAACACCCACGTCCCGAGGGTGCCGAGCAGTTCGTCGGCCCGTCGATTCACCCGCAGCACGTCGTGCTCGCGTAACAGCCCCCTGCCGACGCCCGACTGGTTGCTGACCACCCCGGTCGCGACGCACTCGGCTCGCAGCAGGTCGGCGGCCTCGCGGGCACCGGGCATGAGCGTGACCAGCCCGGGGTCAGCGTTGTAAGGCACGTCCTCCACCAACGTCCCGTCCCGGTCGAAGAGCACCGCGGACACCTGACGGGACGCGGCAGGTTTGCCGTTCACCGGTCGCTCCCCAGAGGCCGGACTCCGCGGTGCTCGATCTGCCCGGCGAGCCAGTGCCGGACGGCGAAGGGCGGGATGAGCACGCTGGTGACCGCCATGGTGACTGTTTCAGGACGGGTCCTCGGACCCGGGGCGATGCGCGCCCAGGCGAACTCAGCCGTGGCAGCCGTCCACAACGCTGCGGCGAGCGCGGCCCCCCGGCGCCGACCCGCCGCCATCCCGACCACAGCGGCGCAGGCCAGCCCCGTGGTGGCCAGGTGCCCGGGCAGCCTGCCCCGGGGTGCCTCAGCGCGCGTCCACCAGTCCCGGCCGTGCAGACGGTTCATCAGCACGTCGTCGGCGTTGCCTTGTTGGGCCCTCACCGATGCCCAGGGGCCGGAGGGGCGGACAGGGTGACGGGTGACGCGCCGGCCACGGCGCAGTGACCAGCCGGCGTCCATCACGCGCAGCGCCAGATCGGCGTCTTCCCGGAAGGCCCGCGGAAATCGCTCGTCGAAGCCACCGACCTCCTTGAGCACGGTCGCGCGGTAAGCCATGTCCGCGGTGGCCCAGGCCGCCGCTTCCAGACCGGCGGTACCGCGCTCCCAGTCCGTGGGCCTGCGGTCATCGGGCAGGGGCACGGTCAGCCGCCCCTGGACGCCGGCGGTCCCTTCCTCAGCCTGGGAGAGGTCCTCTGCCAGCCGCTCGGCCCAGTCGGGCAGCACTTGGACGTCGTCGTCGAGGAAGACCACCCAGGGCGCTCCGACCGTCCGCGCGCCTGCGTTGCGGGCGGCGGCTGGGCCTCGGCCGCCGGTGGCCAGGACACGGATGGGGAGGTCGTCGACAGTCCCCAGCGGCAGCTCACCGTCGGCCGCAGGGCGGTCGTCGACCACGACCACCTCCGCCGGGCGTGGTCCGACGGCGGCGGCCAGAGCCTGGAGGCAGTCGGCGAGGCAGGGCCGACCGATGGTGGGAACGACCACGGCGTACTCCATCGGGGCCCTCATGCGAACGCCTTTCCCCGCCGGATGGCGAAGGGCCCGAGGGCCAGCAGGTCGATGGGGGCGGATCCGAAACACTCGAGTGCGTCCCGTGGATCGTCCACCATGGGCCGCCCGGCCGTGTTCAGGCTGGTGTTGACGACCACGGGCAGCCCCGTACGCCGTTCGAAGGCGTCCAGCATCCGCCCCACCAGCGGCTCGGCGGCGGCGTCAACGGTCTGGACCCGCGCCGTGCCGTCGACGTGGACGACTGCCGGAATCCGGTCACGCCACTGTTCGGCCACATCGTGGACGAACAGCATGTAAGGGCTCGGGAGCGGGCCGTCGAAGAGCTCGGCCGCCCGCTCCGCCAGCACCATGGGCGCGACCGGCCGGAACTCCTCACGTCCCTTGACCGCGTTCAGGCGCTCCAGGTTCGCGGCGTGGCCCGGGTGGGCCAGCAACGAGCGGTGTCCCAGGGCGCGTGGTCCGAACTCGGAACGCCCCTGGAACCAGGCGACGATGCCGTCCCGGCTCAGCTCTTCCGCCACGGTCTCCGCAATGTCGGAGGGCTCCTCGTACGGCACGGCGGACCGCTCCAGCCAGTCGCGCAGTTCGTCGTCACTCCAGCCGCGGCCGAGGGCGGGAGTGGGCATCGCCTCGACGGGCTCCTTCTCACCAGCTACGTGGAGGGCCGCGCCCAGTGCGGTTCCCGCATCGCCCGCGGCTGGTTGAACCCAGACTTCCCGAAAGGGCCCTTCCCGGTGCAGACGCGTATTGGCGACGCAGTTGAGCGCCACTCCCCCGGCCAAGGCCAGCACGTCGTCTCCCGTGTGCGCGTGCAGCCACCGGGCGAGGTCCAGTACGACGTCCTCCAGGCATGCCTGGGCGCTCGCCGCCGCATCGGCGTGATCCTGGGTCCACGGGGTTCCGGGCTCCCGTCCGGGCACCAGCGAAGCCCACGGCACGGGCCGGGCCGTGAACCCACCCGTGCCGTTCGCCTGTACGTACTCCCGCAGCCGGTCGGCGAAGCGCGGCTTCCCGTAGGAGGCGAGTGCCATCACCTTGAACTCGTCGCTGCTGCGCAGGAACCCCAGGTGCTGGGTGAGGTCTTCGTAGAAGAGGCCCACCGAATCCGGCAGTTCCTGAGAGGAAAAAATGGTCAGTTGCCGGTCGACATAACGGCCTGAGAGGTGGGACCCGCACTCGCCGCGGCCGTCGAGCACCAGCACAGCACAGTCCGGGTGCGGCGACGCCTGTCCGGCGGACGCCGCGTGCGCCACGTGGTGGGCCACGAAGCGCACTTTGCTCGGGTCGAGTCCCGGTAGGGCCTCGGCGAGGAACTCCGGGGCCCGACGCGCATACTCCTGGCGCAGATGGTCCCAAGGGTCGTCCAGTCCCATTTCCTCGGCTGGACGGGCGAGGGCCGGGTCGTAGGAGTAGGCCACGGCGTCGAGGTCGGCTGGACGCAGACCCGCTTGGTCCAGGCACCATCGCGCGCTGAGCTCGGGCAGCTCCCAGGCGGAGAACGGGAGTGGCCGCTTCCCGTGCTTGCGACGACTGAACCGTTCCTCCTCCGCGGCGGCGACGATCCGTCCGTCGACGACCAGGGCTGCGGCAGGATCGTGGAAGAGTGCGTTGACACCGAGGACGCGCATGGAAGACCTCCGTCAGAGCCGTGTGGCCGGGGACATCGTTTCGGGCAGGGCGGAGAAGTGAGCGATGGTCCGCTTGATGCCCTCCTCCCAGCTCACCTTCGGCTCCCAGCCGAGCATTTCGCGGGCCAGCGCGGTGTCGGGCCTGCGCCGCTCAGGGTCGTCCTGGGGGCGCTCGATGAAGGTGAGCGCAGAGGAGGAACCGGTCAGCGCGATGACACGACGGGCGATGTCCAGGACCGTCACCTCGTCGCCGCCGCCGATGTTCACGGGGCGGACCGCCTGACTCGCGGCGACGAGCAGAACTCCCTCGACCGTGTCGTCCACGTAGCACAGCGAACGGGTCTGACTGCCGTCGCCGGCCACCGTCACCGGTTCCCCGGCGAGCGCCTGGCAGACGAACGTCGGTACGGCGCGGCCGTCGTGCGCGCGCATCCGGGGCCCGTAGGTGTTGAACATCCGCACGATGCCTGCGTTCATCTTCTTCGTGCCGACGTGGGCGGTGACGAGTGCCTCGGCAAATCGCTTCGACTCGTCGTAGACACTGCGCGGACCCACCGGGTTGACGTTGCCCCAGTAGTCCTCGCGTTGGGGATGCACGAGCGGGTCGCCGTAGACCTCCGAAGTGGAGGCGAGCAGGAAGCGCGCGCCGTCGCGAAGAGCCACGGCCAGTACGTTCCGGGTGCCAAGGCTGCCGACGTCCATGGTTTCCAGCGGATGCCTCAGGTAATCCGCAGGCGAAGCCGGACACGCGAAGTGCAGGACGAGGTCGTACGGGCCGGCGAGTTCCTCACTCGTCGAAGCGACAGAGACGTCGCACCGCATGAACCGGAAGCCGGTGCGACCGATGAGGTGGGCGACGTTGTCCTCGGAGCCGGAGAGGAGGTTGTCCGCGCAGTCGACTGCGACTCCTGAATCCAGGAGCCGTTCGCACAAGTGGGAGCCGAGAAATCCGGCACCTCCGGTGACGAGGGCCCGGCGCCAGGGGGCGGGTGACGTCAGCAATGCCATAGGACGGCCTTTCGTCCGGAGTGAAGGAGTAGGTCCCGTGCGACTCTGGGGCGGCACATGCTCCAGCAGTGCTGGACCATCGGTGGCCCTGGGCCGTGTGCGCCTGAAGAGCTTCGGGCGCGGACCCGACGAGCCTCGTGACCGTCGCTGTCACGACGGGCACGATCGGCTGGGTTCCCAAGCCGTCTCGTTTCACACATTGAATTCTGCTTGCCCTCAGCACACCCATTGTTAGCATCCGATCACGTTGGGCGCTCGCCGGGTCGCAGCGGTGCCGCCCGAGATGGCCGCGCCCAGCGGAAAGCCGCCGGGCAGCCCTTACGGCTGTGCCCGGCGGCGCTGGGGCGGACCCCCGTGGAACGTAGTGGTTCAGTCGGAGGAAAGGGCGCTGAGCAGGTCTCCCACCTGGGGATCGTTCAGCGAGCGGGCGACATCGGCGGTGGCGACCATCCCGACGAGCGTGTGGCCGTCGATCACCGGCAGACGGCGGACCTTGTGCGCGGTCATCGTGCGGAGGATCTCCTCCGCCTCGTCATCGGCGCCGATGGTCACCGCCTCGCCCTGAGCCAGCTCGCCGGCCGTACAGGCGGCCGGGTCCTTGCCCGCGCCAAGGACCTTGGTCACGATGTCCCGGTCGGTGAGCATGCCCTTGAGCTTCTCGTCCGTGCCGCAGATCGGCAGGGCGCCCACTTCGAGGTGCGTCATCTCCTTGGCTGCGTCCAGAACGGACTCCTTCTCCCCGATGCAGTCGGTGCCGCTTGTCATGATCTCGCGTGCGGTTGTCATGGCCTTGTACCTCCAGCGGACGAAGGGCTGTTTGGGCGCCGAGTTCCCCATGCGAGGAGTACCTAACGTCGAAAACGCCTGTCCGCCCCAGGTTCGACGATGTGCGGCACGTGATATTCCCGCCGATCGGGTTACTCACCAGGGATGACCCACGAAAATCAGGACCCCGATCCCCGCACTGCTCCCGGCCTTGACCCCCGGGGAGGCGTCCCTACCGGGTCGACCCCGCCTGCCGAAGGCAGCATGTCGGAAACAGGACCACGGCATGATCCGCCCAGAGGACGGGCCAAGGGGCCTTTGATCGCCATCCCGGCGGTCGTTGCTCTGGTCGCTGCCTTCTTCCTCGTATACGCGCTGCTCATCTGAACGCACGGGGGATCGGCGTGGCACTGTCATGTCCGGCACCGACCCGCCACCGGAAGAGGGGTGAGCACCGGCGGACCGGGCGAACTGGAGGAAGACAGCCGGTGGCGATGAGGGCCGCGCGAAGCGGCCGGGGGCCCGCCTGACAGCAAGGCCGGGCGGTGCGCGCGATCTCGTGACGTGAGTCACCGGCGAACCCCCGGACCCGAACCGTGCCAACTGGTGTGAGAAATGACACCGGGTGCACAACGTCCCTACGGCCATGCCGACTTGAGGAGTGGCCGACTGGTGGGCCTTCGCGTCAGCTTCCGACCACGGCCAAGCATTTGTGAAGATGAAAGGGCGCCGGCCCTGCCTGACGGGCTTCACACGTGTTCGTCCACCGGCGCCCGAGGGACACCGGCCGGCTGTACGTGCGGCCCGGGCAGAGTCTCCCGTCCTTTGTCCCCTCCTGAAGAGCCTCTGCCTTGTCCTTCTCCATGCCTTCTGCAAACCTCCCCTCCGAGGCGGCCGACTCAGCCGACGGAGTACCCCCGTTCCGCAGCGATCGCACCTCTTCCACATCCAAGCGCCGCCGGGCCGGCAGCAGGAGTCGCGGTACCTGGCGGTGTCTGCGGACCCCGAGCATGCGGTTGTGGTCCCTGGCCAATCTGGTGTCCAATGCCGGCACCTGGATGCAGCTCACCGTGCAGAACCTCCTGGTCCTCCAGATCACCGGCTCCGCGGCGGCGACCGGGCTGTCCCTTGCCGTACAGGCCGGTCCGGGGCTGCTGCTCGGGGTGGCGGGAGGAGCGGCGGTCGACCGCTGGCCTCGGAAGGTCACTGCGGCAGTGAGCCAGACCGTACTGGGTGCGGTGGCCTTCTCCACAGCCGCTCTCCTGGCCCTCGACATGCTGAACATGCCGCTTCTGTTGGCGTTGGCTGCAGTGACGGGCATGGTGAGCACCATCGACGGCCCCGCGACCGCGCTTCTCGGCAATGACCTGGTACCGGCCAAGGACCTGCCCTCGGCGATCGCTCTGGGATCGGTGGTGCACAGCGCCGGCCGACTCATCGGTACCGCGCTCGCTGCCGTTGCTGTCGGCGCGTTCGGCTCCACAGCCGCTTACGCGGCCAACGGCGTGTCCTTCCTTTTCGTCGCGGCCGTTATCCCCTTCTTGCGCCCGGCCCCGGACGCCGCCCGCGAGGTGGCCAGAAAGGTTGAAAGCCCAAAGAGGGTAGGCCGGAAAGAGCTCGCCAGAGTCCCGGGGGCTGGAAGCAGGGACGGAATCACCTATTTTCTGGGGCGTCCCCGGCTCATGGCACTCGCCATGATCACAGGCCTGAGCTCGATCTTCGGGCGCAACTACCAGTTGACGCTCGCCGTCCTGGTGACCGGGCCGCTTCACGCGAGCGAGAGTGACTTCGGCACCATTTCGACCGTGCTCGCGGTCGGCGGCATCATCGGCGCGGTGATCGCCGGGCGGATGCGGAACCCCTCGGTGCGGCTGGTCGGCGCGCTGGCTGTCGCCGGTGCACTCCTTCAGGTCGCGGCCGGATTCGCCCCTGAGCTGATCGTGCTGGCGCTTCTGGTGATACCCATGGCCGTGGTGGAGTCCGTGTCGGACACCGCGGGCGCCACGGTACTGCAGACCGATCCGCTCCCGGAGATGCGAGGCCGGGTGCTCGGGGTCTGGCGGAGCGCGAGCACCGGATGGGGCCTGGCGGGGCCGCCTCTGTTGGGTCTCATGCTGGAGTACGCGGGAGCCCGCGGAGCCCTGGTCGCGGGCGGGCTGCTCATATCCGGCGGGATCGCGGTCGGCGCGCTCGGCCACCGCGCTCGCGGCAGACGCGGGGGCCGGGGGCCCCTCGCCGCCTCGACCGCTCCGGTGTCACTGCTGCGGGAAGTGGGCAGGGGTCCTGACCTGCTTGCCGGGCAGCCCTCTGCGGATGGGAGGACAATAGTGGTGACCTCGTAGAGGCAGGGTCGAGGCCACCGGTTACCCCGGGAGTCAACATGTCGAATCCGCAGCAGCCTGAACAGCGCAGAAGCGACAAGGGCGGTTCCACGCCGCAGGACAGTGCCGAGACGAAGGCACGACAACCAGATCGTGTGTCCGGCGGTAAGCGGCCGCACGGAACGGACAAGGGGCAGAAGGGCGGCGGCGAAGGCGGGGCCACTCCCCCGGATCAGCAGCCTGACCATCCTTGAGCCGACGGATCACCGTCGGCGGGGTCGCACCCGGCCGAGCCAACGCTCCAGGCGCTTCACCGTCTCTCGCCCATGAGGGCGTCGGCTCTCCAGTCCAGCGGAACACGCGTTCGGCCTTGCACGCGTAGAGTCGGCCGAGCGCTGCGGACGTTCCGATGGGCGACGCCGGTCAGATGTGTGCGGCGGCCTTCTCCCGCTGTCGCTCCCAAACTCGTTCGGTGAGTCCTGCTTCACAGCCGCGCTGACGTCACCGATTGTCGGACGAACCCAAGAACACGCCTCGCGTCGGTTGCCCCAGGGTGGGCCCGCCTGTTCGGAGGTGGGAGGCGAACCGGTCGGACAGTACGTCGTTGTCGCGAAAATGGTGGTACTCCGTGGTGACGCGCGCGACGTCTCCACTGTCGTGCCCGTGGCGGCAGCAGTGCCTTCCGCGCACCGCACGACGTCCGTGACTCATCCAAGGCATCATCACTGATGGAGGCCGGGCGACCACCACAAGCGCCCTGGACGCACTAAGAGCCCGGGTCCAGACGCCGTTGCAGCATGTTGAGGGTGCAGAACAACTGGATGAGGGCCGCGAGGGCGTCGACGCCCTCGTCCCGGGTACCGGTGGCCACACAGTGGGCGCAGGCGATGTCGTCCATCCGCTGCTGCACCTCTGTGTCGCCGTTCTGCGCCTGCAGGATGCGCAGGGTGCCGTACTGCTCGATCAGGTTCCGCAGCACCGCGGGGTGGGCCATCAGCACCGGAGACTGCCTCGGGGCATCATCGTTCACGAGTCTTTCGCGAGACCGCCTACTCCGGGCCCTCACTGCTGCTCCGCGCCTCCCGGTATGCGGAGCCCGGCCGGGCTCGGCACCTCCAAGAAGCGCAACACCGTCGAACGCGCGATCAACCGCCTGAAAAGCTTCCGCGCCGTCGCCACCCGCTACGAGAAACGCGCCTCCATCTACCTCGCCACCGGCACCCTCGCAGCCCTCGTCATCTGGCTCCGGAGGTGACCGGAGAAGCAGTGCCTAGGCCTCGCGCGCCCTGCCGTGCGTGTTGCAGGGCCGTCGGGGCACGCGCTGTGGAACGGTGATCCGTCTGGGACGAACTACACAAAGAGAAGGTATAACGCTCATGGGACATGGCGGGACTGTGATCGAGGAACGCACCACCGACCATCGAGAGGTCGAAGAGCTCTTCTGGAAGTTCGAGGTACAGCCGGTCGGCGGCCAGCAGCGCCGCAAGCTGGCCTGCACACCTCAGGTCCTGGACGCGTTGGGCGACAAGATCCGCACGGCCAAGAAGACGGCACCGACCCGCCCCCACCCCTCCGCGCCGGACACTCCGCCCGGCAACAGGCTGCTGGGCCCTGGAGCAGGGCTCGTGGACCGGGCACGCGACCTGCTCACCGGCCGCGGCAAGGGCTGACGTCACACCGGGCAGAAGCCGGAAGGGAATGGTGACTCGCATGGAGAGCAACAGCCGACGCCAGGGCAGGCGGGTGGTGGTCACCGGGGCCACCGGCAACGTGGGGACCAGCGTGGTCCGCGCCCTGGCACGGGACCCCGAGATCACCTCGGTCCTGGCACTGGCGCGCAGAAGGCCCGCACTGGAGATCCCGAAGGTGGAGTGGGACACCGTCGACCTGTCACGGGCCGAGAGCGAGGACCAGCTCACCGATTTCGTGCGCGGCGCCGATGCCGTGGTGCATCTGGCGTGGCGCTTCCAGCCCACCCACGACCCCGTGGTGACATGGCAGAGCAATGTCCTGGGCTCCCGGCGGGTCTTCGACGCCGTGGCACGCACCGCGGTACCGGCGCTCGTGCACGCCTCGTCCGTGGGTGCCTACTCCCCCGGCCCCAAGGACGAACCCGGTGTCGACGAGGACTGGCCCACGGACGGCTGGCCGGACGCGGCGTACTGCCGGGAGAAGGCCTACCTGGAACGGGTACTCGACACCTTCGAACTGCGACACCCACAGATCCGGGTGGTCCGGATGCGACCGGGCTTCCTCTTCAAGGAGACGGCCGCGCCCGAACAACGACGGATCTTCGCCGGCCGCCATGTCCCGGGCAACCTCCTCCGCCCCGACCTGCTGCCCTTCGTACCTGACCTCGACGGGCTGCGTTTCCAGGTGCTGCACACGGACGACGCCGCCGAGGCCTACCGGCTGGCCGTACTGCGCGACGTACGAGGTCCGTTCAACCTGACGGCGAGCCCGGTCATCGACGCCCACACCCTGGCCGGCCTGCTCGACGCACGGATCGTCCGGGTGCCCAGGACACTGGTACGGACGGTGCTCGCAGGTGCCTGGCGGGCGCGTGCGGTGCCGGCCTCCCCGCACCTGTTCGACGCTGTGCTGAGGCTGCCCGTACTCGACTCGGGCCGGGCCCGCGACCTGCTGGACTGGCAACCCGTCCACACGTCGGAAGACGCACTGAGAGCCTTCCTGCGAGGCGTACGCAAGGGCGCGGGTGAAGACACCGCGCCGCTGGCCGGCAGAAAGATCGGCTGACCGGTGAGGGCCACGCCGCCCATGCCGGCGGACGAGAGTGCAGCGGCTCGGAACCACTCCCACCGCCCGGGAGCAGTGCGACGAGTCGCTCCATATCTGTTCCACGACGAAGGAAGGCACACCCATGGTGAACAGTGAAGGACCGCAGGACCCGAACCGGCTCCACCCCCGCCCCGACTTCCCCCAGCAGGACCAGACACATCCCGGCTGGACCGGCCCCATGGACCCGCCACCGGATCACGGTGAACGTACCTACCGGGGGTCCGGACTGCTCGCCGACCGCAAGGCGGTGATCACCGGCGGCGATTCGGGCATCGGCCGCGCGGTCGCGCTGGCCTTCGCCCGGGAGGGCGCGGACGTGATGTTCACCCATCTCCCCGAGGAGGAAGAGGAGGCCCAGGAGACCGTCCGCCTGGTGGAGGACGCGGGCCGCAGGGCGGTGCCCACCCCCTGCGACATCCGGGACGAACAGCAGTGCCGCTCGCTCGTCGAACGGGCCGTGTCCGAGTTCGGACGCATCGACATCCTGGTCAACAACGCTGCGTATCAGATGTCCCAGCCCGAGGGCATCTCCGCCATCTCGACCGAGCAGTTCGACCGCGTCGTGCACACCAACCTGTACGGGATGTTCTGGCTGTGCCAGGCGTCTCTGCCGCACATCCCGGCAGGCGGCTCGATCATCAACACCACGTCGGTGCAAGCGTACAAGCCGAGCCCTCACCTGCTCGACTACGCGATGACCAAGGGGGCGATCGTCACCTTCACCCAAGGGCTGGCACAGATGTTGGCCCTTGAGGGCATCCGCGTCAACGCCGTTGCTCCGGGTCCCGTCTGGACACCTCTCATCCCGGCGACGCTGCCCGACACGGCCGAGTTCGGAAAGCAGAGCCCGCTGGGCCGCCCCGCGCAGCCGGCGGAGATGGCACCCGCCTACGTATTCCTCGCCTCCGCGAACGCCTCGTTCATCACCGGAGAAATCATGAACGCCACCGGCGGCACGCCTCTCCCCTAAGGCCCTGGTCCGCATTCCCGGACCCCGCCGGTCCGTGCGACGCCGCCCACCCTGCACAACGTCCCGTTCCGAAGGAGATCCACACATGCGCGCACTCGCCCTCGTCTGCACCCTGAGCGCCTCGCCCGCACGTTCCAGCAGCCATCATCTCGCCCAGCAGGTCATGTCCCAGTTCGCCCGCCATGAGGTAAAGGGCGAGATCGTTCGCATCGTCGATCACGACGTCCGCCCGGGGATCGGGACGGACATGGGCGACGGCGACGCCTGGCCCGCCATCCGGGAGAAGGTCCTGGCCGCCGACATCCTCCTGATCGCCACACCCATCTGGCTCGGCCACCCCTCCAGCGTCTGTCAGAAGGTGTTGGAGCGCCTGAACGCCGAGTCCTCCGAAACCGACGACCAAGGCCGTCCGCACACCTACGGCAAGGTCGCCGCAGTGGCCGTCGTCGGCAACGAGGACGGCGCACACAAGGTGAGCGCCGACGTCTTCCAGGGTCTGAACGACGTCGGCTTCTCACTGACGCCCGGAGCCGTCACGTACTGGGTCGGCGAAGCCATGCACGGCACCGATTACCAGGATCTGGACGAAACGCCTGACGCCGTCGACTCGACCACCAAGACACTCGCGGCGAACGCCGTCCACCTGGCCCGCCTGCTGGCCGACCGCCCCTACCCGCCGGCCTGACACATGCCGCGCATGGAACGGCACGCTCTGCTCCCTCCAGGCTCCGGGCACGGGAGCAGAAGGATGGCTCGCTGTACACGTCTCGTGGAACGACGGCCAGGCGTACTGCGCATGTGGCTCCCACCTGTGCCACGACTCGTACCGCAACCGCTATCGCGTTGCGGAACGGAGCTCCGACACGGCGGAGAACGTCGGCTTTCGCGTGGCGAGCTGACACCGATGGGCGGCCTCGAAGCAGAAGGGCCTCCAGCCTCGGTCCGTCGCGTCTCAGAGGTGGCGTTCCATGAACGCACGGATCTCGACGGTGGACCACGGCCCGGCGCCCAGCGCCACCGCCTCCCCCTCCTTCAGCAGGACACAGGACGGGGCCCCGGTGATCCCGTACCTCGCGGTCGCCTCCGGGCAGCGTGCGATGTCGGTCCTGACAGCGGTCAGGCGGCCCGCGTACTCCTCGGCGATGCCGCCCACGACGAGGTCCGTCGCCCGGCAGGGCTCGATCGCCTTGGGCCATGTCCCGATGAAGTACGCGAGGACCGGCACTCCGCTCATCCCGAGGACGAAGTCGAACTCCGCGTCCTCACGGGGCTGGTGGACCCGCTTCACCATGGAGGCTCCTGACCTCGTGTTCCGTATGCGACCCCCATCATCCACCGCGCGGCGCTGCCGGATCACACGGACACCCGGCACGGCGACGACAGCCGCACTGCCGCCCCGGGCCCCTGCAGGTGCCGCGAGCCGCTCACGCCACCGGACCGGGCGTCGCCCCCGTAGGTCAGAAGTGCCAGCCCTGAGTCACGCATCATGTAGCCCGTGTTCAGGCAGTCCACAAGGTTGCGTCCCAAGCGGCGATGCCGTTGTACGGGCCGCGCTCCCCTCGCAGCCACGGCCCCAGCCTCGGCCGCGTCATAGGGTCGGTAGCGCCCGACACCTCCCAGTCATCCGCCCACGCGATGACGTGCCCGCCCGCAGCCTTGACTGCGGCGAGCACGTCCTCGCGCTGACGCTCCGGGGAGGAGGTTGAAGCTGACATCTGAGAGAGACGGCGGACGCCGATGTAGCAGCGTCCGCAACCGTCATAGGCCCGTTCGATCACTCTCTCCGCCATACCACACATGCATGCCTCCGCCGTCTAGCCTTAACGGCGGTAGGTCTCCAGCAGCCGCAGCCAGACCTCACTGATGGTCGGGTAGGCCGGAACAGCGTGCCACAGCCGTTCGATCGGCACCTCGCCGGCCACAGCGATCGTCGCCGAGTGCAGCAGCTCTCCGATGCCCGGTCCGACGAAGGTGACGCCGAGTAGGATCTCGCGGTCCAGATCGACGACCATCCTGGCCCGGCCCTGGTAGCCCTTCGCGTACAGACCGGATCCGGCGACCGCGGCCAGGTCGTGGTCGACGGCGCGGACCCGGTGGCCCGCCGCTTCCGCCTCCGCGAGGGTGAGGCCGACCGAGGCCGCCTCCGGATCGGTGAACACGACCTGGGGAACGGCCGCGTGGTCGGCCGTGGCCGCGTGCGCGCCCCAGCGGTCCGTCTCCAGCAGGGGCGTCTCCTGCGCACGGGCCGCGATCGCGGCTCCCGCGATGCGGGCCTGGTACTTGCCCTGATGGGTCAGGAGCGCACGGTGGTTCACATCACCGACCGCGTACAGCCAGTCACTTCCCTCGACGCGACAGCTGTCGTCGACGGCGAGCCATGAGCCGGGCTCCAGCCCCACGGTGTCGAGACCGAGGTCGTCGGTGCGCGGGGCCCGGCCGGTGGCGAAGAGGATCTCGTCGGTCTCCAGCCGCTCCCCGTTGTCAAGTTCGACGGTGACCGGACCGTCCTGCCCAGCCCTGCGCACCTCTTGGGCCGACACTCCGGTGAGGATCCGCGCGCCGCTCCCGGTCAGGGCCTCCCTGATCAGTTCCCCCGCGAAGGGCTCCATCCTGGGGAGCAGACGCTCGCCACGGATCAGCATCGTCACCTCGGCGCCGAGCCCCTGCCAGACGGTGGCCATCTCCACCCCGACCACTCCCCCGCCCACGACCACGAGCCGGCCCGGTACCTCCTTGGCGCTGGTCGCCTCGCGGCTGGTCCACGGCTTGACGTCCGCGATACCGGGCAGGGCGGGGACGACGGCACGGCTCCCGGTGCAGACGGCGACGGCATGCCGCGCCGTGAGGTGCCGAACCGACCCGTCGGCCGCGGTCACGGACACCTGACGGTCCCCCGTCAGCCGGCCCGTTCCGCGGTGGACGTCCGCGCCGATGTCCTCCAGCCAGCGGACCTGGCCGTCGTCCTTCCAGTGGGAGGTCTGCCCGTCCCGGTGGGCGAACACCGCGTCGGCGTCGAGCGGCCCCTGGACCGCGCCGCTCAGCCCGGGCACCCGGCGCGCGTCGGCACGTGCGACAACCGGGCGCAACAGCGCCTTGCTGGGCATGCACGCCCAGTACGAACACTCGCCGCCGACGAGTTCGGACTCGATCACCGCGGTGCTCAGTCCGGCGGCTCTGGCGCGGTCCGCCACGTTCTCCCCCACGGGGCCCGCCCCGATGACGACGACGTCGTACTCACTGCTCCGCGCACCCTCAGCTTCAGTCATGGAAACAGTGTCCTCGTGGGTGTGCGGAACGGCCACATGGGCAGGCGGAATACCGCAAGTGACATCACCGTTGTGCCGGACACGTCCGAACGGTCCCAGGAGAGGTAGCAGAGTATGAGCACCGTAGAGCTCACCAAGGAAAACTTCGATCAGGTCGTGAGCGACAACGAATTCCTGCTGATCGACTTCTGGGCTTCCTGGTGCGGCCCGTGCCGGCAGTTCGCCCCGGTCTACGACTCGGCGTCCGAGCGTCACCCCGACCTGGTCTTCGCCAAGGTCGACACGGAGGCGCAGCAGGAGCTGGCGGCCGCCTTCGAGATCCGGTCCATTCCCACGCTGATGATCGTCCGCGACAACGTGGCGGTCTTCTCCCAGCCCGGTGCCCTTCCCGAGGCCGCGCTCGAGGATGTCATCGGCCAGGCGCGCAACCTGGACATGGACGAGGTACGCAAGTCCGTCGAGGAGCAGAAGCAGACCCAGCAGGAGCAGCAGTAGGACCTGCCGTGTGCGGCACCCATGACGAAGGCCCGGCCGTGTCGGCCGGGCCTTCGTCATGGGTGCGCCTGTCCGTGCGCCCCTGTCACCGGGCGGGGGTGTCCGGGGCGTCGTCCTCCCCCGCGTCCGCCGTCCTGCCGTTGTCCGTGTCCACGGGCCCCGAACCGCCGATGCGCTCGGCGATCCTGACCGTGAGGCCGTAGTCCAGCTCCGAGCCGTCCACCAGCAGGGCCTCCACGGTGTGCGAGGCCGGGTCGATGTCCGCCTCCATGCCGTCGCCCACGTAGCGTGGGTAGCCCGAGGTCCCGGTGTCGCCGGTGGCTGCCACGACCGCGGAGCGGATGGCCGTGCCCGGCCCGGGAGTGCCGGCGGCGGACTCCTCCGGCTCCGGGAACAGCAGGATCTCGTAGTTCTGCGGATGGCTCATGCCGACGACGCTAGACATCCGCCGCCCGCCCCGCATGTCGCGTCACCCGGTCGGCCCACGCGTCCTCGGCTGCCGTCCGTCGGACGGAGGTGATCATGTGGGCGAGGCCACGGCCCGTTTCACCGACCCGCTCCCCACACCGGCCCTCACACGTCCTACGGTGTTCCGATGACGTTCCAGCACAACCACAGCAGCGACAGCACGACGGACTTCCCCGGCCGCAGCGGTCCGGCCGCCACCTCGCAGGCCGAGCCCGGCGAGGTCGGGCCCGTCAGCACTTCGTACGCCCCTGACCGGGACGGTGACCCGGTCCCCGGCGAGATCGTGTGGACCTGGGTGCCGTTCGAGGAGAACGACGGGCGTGGCAAGGACCGGCCGGTTCTCGTCGTGGCGCGTGAGGAGAGGGGCACCCTGCTCGCCGTGCAGCTGTCCAGCAGGCATCACGACGGGGACCACGAGTGGGTCGCTCTGGGGGCGGGTCCGTGGGACAGCTCCGGACGGCCGTCCTGGGCGGATCTCGACCGGGTGCTGCGGGTGCACGAGGACGGGATGCGGCGCGAGGCCTGTGCACTGGACCGGGACAGGTTCGACCGGGTAGTGGAGCGGCTGCGCGAGCGCTACGGCTGGAACTGATCCTGGAAGGCGCGGGTGAAGGCCGCGCGGACGGCGGAGTCGGGGTCACGGTCCGGGACGCCGAAGACGATCTGCTCGAAGTGACCCGCGAACCGGCCGCCTCCGGTCAGCAGGCCGCGGAACGCGCCGGCCACGTCGGCCGGATCGTTCATGAAGACGCCGCAGCCCCATGCCCCCAGCACCAGCCGTCGGTAGCCGCGGACTGCGGCCACCTCGAGCACCCGTTCGGCGCGGCTCGCCAGCGCGGCGGGAATGCGAGGGACCTGCTCCGGGTCGCGGCTGCGGATGACTCCGGCATTGGGTGCGGGTGACGTGAGGAAACCGGCGGCGTACGGGGCTTCCAGCAGCCTTCCCCGGTCGTCACGGAAGACCGGCACGCCGGGTGAGTGGATGACCCGGTCGGTGTAGAAGGCGCTGCGTTCGGCACGGTGGTGCGCGTAGAACCCGTGCGCGCGCAACAGCGTGGCGTGGAGCGCGGACGCACGGCACAGGGACTCCTCCTGGGCCTGCGCGCCGTTCAGATAGCCGCCGCCGGGGTTGCGGGCGGAGGCGTAGTTCAGCACGGCCACCTTGCCCGCCGATTCGCCCGTCATCCGGCGTGCCGCCCGCAGGCTCGTCTCGTCCGTCACCTCGGTGACCGGACTGCGGTCGGTGTCCAGGACGGCCACGGGTACGGCCTCGGGGCCGTACAGCCGGGTACCGGAGAGCGCGGTGGCCAGGGCGCGCTCGATGGTCACCTCTCGCCCCTCCGGCGTGCGGTACCGCCCGGCCAGGACGATGGACTCGGTCTCCCGCGCGATGCCGCGCAGCCGTGCGCTCATGAGCGCTCCCCCGTGTGGTGCATACGGGGCATGCTGGACGGCCCGGCGGCACGGGCGCAACCGCTTTTCCGTCACGTAGGGGCACCCTTGCGCGAACTCCCGGTAAGCGTTTTGGTGGGAAGCACGTATCCGAAGAGGAGGCCCAGCATGCCCCCGGACACTCTCGGCCAACACGGCCCGCCCCTAGACGTGACGCCCCTCGGCGAGGGCGAGGCGGAGGATCTGCTGCGCGGCATATGTTTCAAGACGGGACCGCCCCGGACGGTCGGTGTGGAGTTGGAATGGCTCGTGCACGACCGTGACCAGCCCGAGGTGGTCGTCCCGCCCGAACGTCTGCGCGCCGCGGCCGACGCCGTGCGGGCGACGGCGTTGGACGCCTCCCTGACGTTCGAACCGGGCGGTCAGCTGGAGCTGAGCTCCCGGCCGGCAGGTTCCCTGATGGCGTGCGTCGACACCACTGCCGCCGACCTGGTCTCCGTACGCGACACCCTCGGCCGGGCCGGACTGGCCCTGGCCGGCATCGGTGTGGACCCGTGGCATCCGCCCCGTCGCCTGCTCCGGGAGCCGCGCTACGACGCCATGGAAGCCGCGCTCGACCGGACGGGACCCGCCGGACGCGCCATGATGTGCACCTCCGCCTCCGTCCAGGTCTGTCTGGACGCCGGTGAGGAGGAGCCGGGCCCACTGGGGTACGGGCGACGCTGGCAGCTCGGGCATCTGCTCGGCGCGGTGCTGGTGGCGGTGTTCGCCAACTCGCCGTACCGGCATGGGCGGCGCACCGGCTGGCGGTCGTCGCGGCAGGCGCTGTGGGCCGATCTCGATCCGGCCAGGTCGCTGGCGCCGGAGGGCCGCCTCGCGCCCCGGGACGCCTGGGCCTCCCATGTGCTCGCCACGTCGGTGATGTGCGTGCGGAGCGAGGACGGCCCCTGGGCCGTACCGGAAGGTCTGACGTTCCGTGACTGGATCCGTGGCGGGGGTCCGAGGCCGCCGGTGCGGGCCGACCTCGACTACCACCTCACCACGCTGTTCCCCCCGGTCCGCCCGCGTGGGCACCTGGAACTGCGCATGATCGACGCCCAGTCGGGCACCGACGGCTGGCTGGTGCCACTGGCCGTCACCACCGCCATGTTCGACGATCCGGAGGCGGCAGAGACCGTGTACCGCACCGTGAAACCGCTGGCCGAGACCGCGGGCCTGGCCTCCGCCCCCCGAAACCCTCTCTGGACGGCCGCCGCCCGGGACGGGCTGAGCGATCCGGAGCTGGCGGCAGCGGCGGCGGTCTGTTTCAGGGCGGCGCTGGAGGCGCTCCCCCGGATGGGGGCGAGCGACCACGTCCTCGCGACGGTGGCGGCCTTCGAGGAGCGCTATGTGGCCAGAGGCCGATGTCCCGCCGACGATCTTCCCGACCCGGCACAGGCGCCGTACGGAAAGGGCTTGGCCCGATGACCGACACCCCCGCTCCTCACTCCGGCCCGGAACTCGACGCGGAGGCGCTGCGCGGGCGTGCCCTGGCCGCGCTCCTCGCCGCCCGCGAGCGCACCGCCCTGCTCACCGACAGCGTCGACGACCACGAGCTCACGGCGCAGCACTCCCCCCTGATGTCCCCCCTGGTCTGGGACCTGGCACACATCGGGAACCAGGAGGAGCTGTGGCTGCTGCGGGCCGTGGGCGGCCGTGAGGCCGTCCGCCCCGAGATCGACGGGCTGTACGACGCCTTCGAGCACCCCCGGGCGAGCCGGCCCTCGCTGCCGCTGCTCGCGCCCGCGGAGGCCCGGACGTACGCCGCCGACGTACGCGGCAGGGCTCTGGACGTCCTCGGTGACACCCCGTTGCACGGCGAGGGGCGGCCACTGGAGAGGGCGGGTTTCGCCTTCGGCATGGTCGCCCAGCACGAACAGCAGCACGACGAGACGATGCTGATCACCCACCAGCTGCGCTCGGGACCGGCGGTGCTCGGCGCGCCGGAGCCGCCGGGACCCGACGGTACGGTCGCACCGCCGCACGAAGTCCTCGTCCCCGGCGGGCCCTTCACCATGGGGACCTCCACCGAGCCCTGGGCGCTGGACAACGAGCGGCCCGCTCACCGGCGCGACGTGGCCGCGTTCCACATCGACACCTCTCCGGTCACGTGCGGTGCGTACCAGCACTTCATCGAGGACGGCGGCTATACCGAGGAACGCTGGTGGGCGCCCGAGGGCTGGGCGATGGTCCGCGAACACGGCCTGACCGCACCCCTGTTCTGGCACCGGGACGCCGGACAGTGGCTGCGGCAGCGCTTCGGGGTGACCGAACCCGTGCGGGCGGACGAACCGGTGCTCCACGTCAGCTGGTACGAGGCGGACGCCTACGCCCGCTGGGCGGGCCGGCGCCTGCCGACCGAGCCGGAATGGGAGAAGGCCGCCCGCCACGACCCCGTCTCGGGACGGTCGTCGCGCTATCCCTGGGGTGATGAGGACCCGACACCCGAGCGGGCCAATCTGGGCCAGCGGCATCTGCGGCCCGCCGCGGCGGGCGCGTACCCGGCCGGCCGGTCCCCGGCGGGCGCCGGTCAGCTGATCGGCGATGTGTGGGAGTGGACGTCGAGCGACTTCCTGCCCTATCCCGGCTTCGTGGCGTTCCCTTACCGCGAGTACTCGGAGGTGTTCTTCGGCCCCGGGCACAAGGTGCTGCGCGGGGGTTCGTTCGCCGTCGATCCGGTGGCGTGCCGCGGCACCTTCCGCAACTGGGACCTCCCGGTCCGGCGCCAGATCTTCTCCGGATTCCGTACGGCGAGGGACGCCTGATGTGCCGTCACATCGCATACGTGGGGCTGCCGGTGACACTGGGAGACGTGCTGGTCTCGCCCGCTCACGGGCTGGTCCGCCAGTCCTGGGAGCCCCGGCGCCAGCGGTACGGCACCGTCAACGCCGACGGGTTCGGCGTCGGCTGGTACGCGGACGGGGACCCGGTGCCCGGCCGCTACCGCCGCGGCGGGCCCGTCTGGGGCGACGAGACCTTCGCCGATCTGGCCCGTGTGGTACGCAGCACGGCCCTGCTCGCCGCGGTCCGCGACGCGACGTTCGCCGGGGCGGACGGGGAGGCCGCCGCCGCTCCCTTCTCCGACGGAAACCTGCTCTTCAGCCACAACGGGGCGGTCAGCGGCTGGCCCGCCTCCCTCGCACCGCTGGCCGGAGGCCTGCCGCCGGAGAAGCTGCTCGCCCTTGCGGCCCGGAGCGATTCGGCACTGCTCTGGGCTCTGGTGCTCCACCGGACCGCCCGGGGTGACGGAATAGCGCGGGCGGTCGCCGACACGGTCCTCGACGTCGGCGCCGCCGCCCCCGGTTCACGTCTCAACCTGTTGCTGACCGACGGCACCACCATCGTGGCCACCACGTGGGGGGACTCCCTCTGGTGTCTCCACGCACCGGGCCGCCGCACGGTGGTGGCCTCGGAGCCGTACGACGACGATCCGTACTGGCGCGAGGTCCCGGACCGCACCCTGCTGGTCGCGACGCGCACCGATGTCCTGCTGACCCCGCTCAAGGAGCCCACCGCGTGAGTCCCTTCCAGCTGACCCGCACCCTGCCCGCGGACGCGACGGACGCGGCGCTGCGCGCCGATGTGCTGAGCGGTCTGACGCGGCACCCGAAGACGCTGCCGCCCAAATGGTTCTACGACGCGCGCGGAAGTGACCTCTTCGAGGAGATCACCCGGCTGGCGGAGTACTATCCGACACGTGCCGAGCGGGAGATCCTGGTCGCGCGTGCCGGGGACATCGCCGCGGCCTCCGGGGCTCGGACCCTGATCGAGCTGGGGTCGGGCTCCTCCGAGAAGACCCGGCACCTGCTGGACGCGCTGCCCGCGCTGCACACCTATGTGCCGGTCGATGTCAGCGAGAGCGCTCTCGCCGGTGCGGCCGAAGCGCTGCTGGCCGAACGTCCGGGGCTCTCCGTGCACGCGCTCGTCGCCGATTTCACCCGTGCGCTGGAACTGCCCGAGAGCCCCGGGCCACGGCTGGTGGCGTTCCTCGGCGGAACGCTGGGCAATCTGCTCCCGGAGGAGCGCGCGGAGTTCCTGCGGTCCGTGCGGGCCCGGCTCGCGCCCGGCGACGGGCTGCTGCTCGGTACGGACCTGGTCAAGGACGAGGCCACCCTGGTGGCCGCGTACGACGACGCGGCCGGGGTGACGGCCGCCTTCAACAAGAACGTGCTGTCGGTGGTGAACCGCGAGCTGGGGGCGGATTTCCCGCTCGACGGTTTCCGTCATGTGGCTCTCTGGGATCCGGGCCACGAGTGGATCGAGATGCGGTTGCGCGCCCGACGGGCGCTGACGGTCAAGATCCGCGAGCTGGACCTCGTCGTGCAGTTCGAGGAGGGCGAGGAACTGCGCACCGAGATCTCCGCGAAGTTCCGTGAGGACAGGGTGCGCGACGAGTTGGCCGCGGCCGGCCTCCGGCTGGATCAGTGGTGGACGGATGCTGCGGGCAGGTTCGCCCTGTCACTGGCGACGGCGGACTGAGCCGCGCGGGCCAGTGCCCGCCGGTCGGGTTCACCTCCCACGAGGACCGGCGGCAGGATCCGGATCTCGGCGGTGAGCCCGGCGGCGGTCACCACCCGCCACAGTGAGGCGGCGAGCGGGTCGTCCCCGACGAACGCGGCGGCTCCCGCCGTGTCCGTGTGCGTCGTCCGGTAGCTGATGCGGACCGGACGGACGGTGGCTCCGGCGTCGATCGCCGCCTGGAAGGCGGCGGGCCGGTACGTGCCGCCGCCGCTCCGGCCGCACCAGGTGCTGCCCTGGGGGAAAACCGCGACCCGCGATCCGGAGGCAAGCGCTCCGGCGAGGGTCCGGACCGCCTGCGGCAGGGCCCGCAGCCGGTCCCGCTCGATGAACAGCGTGCCGCCGAGCGCGGCGAGCGGCCCGAGCAGCGGCCAGTTCCGTATCTCGCTCTTGGCGACCATCCGGGCGGGGAGCACAGCGGCCACGAGCGGGATGTCCAGCCACGAGACGTGATGGGCGACCACGAGCTCACCCGCCGGCGGCCGGATCCGTTCGACGGGGCACCCCGTGATCTGTACGCGTACGCCGAAGGCCCGCACCACCCCGTACGCCCAACGGCGGATCAGCCGGTCGCGGTGCGAGGGCGCCAGGAGCAGTACCACGGGCACGCACAGCGCCCCGAGGAAGGTGAGGGCGCACCCGGCGAGCAGCAGGGCCGCGGCGGGCAGGGGCGCCCGGGTGGCGCCCTCGTGGTGGGCGCAGTCGCGCGGGGTGCAGGGGGCGACGGGCAGCCAGGCACTCATCGCAGCGGAGCCAGCGAGAGGAAGTGACGCAGGTAGCGCGGGTCGGTGCGCCGCATCGAGAGCAGCACGTACAGGTCCGCGACGTCGAAGTCCGGGTCGTGGGCGGGGGCTCCGCAGACCCAGGCGCCGAGGCGCAGGTAGCCGCGCAGCAGCGGCGGCAGTCCGGCGCGGCCGCCCGCGCCGCCGCCGGGGTGTCCGGTGGTGTCCCAGAGGCGGTGGGGGGTGACCCAGTACTCCTCGGGCGCCAGGTTGTGGGTCCGTACGGTGTCCCAGCTGCGGGCGGCCAGTGCCCCTCCGTCGGCCAGTGGTACGGAGCAGCAGCCGGCCAGCCAGGTGTGGCCGGTGCGTTCCATGTAGCGGGCGAGTCCGGCCCAGATCAGGGCGATCACGGCACCGTCGCGGTGGGCGGGGTGGACGCAGGACCTGCCCACCTCCACGAGGTCGCCGCGTATCGGGCTGAGCCGCGTCAGGTCGAACTCGCCCTCTGCGTAGAGTCCGCCCGCGAGCCTGGCGCCCTCGGGGGGCAGCAGCCGGTAGGTGGCGACCACTTCTCCGGTGGCCACCTCGCGCACCAGCAGGTGGTCGCAGTACGCGTCGAAGGCGTCGCTGTCCAGGCCGGGTTCGGCGCTGTCGAGCCGGGCGCCGAGTTCTCCGGCGAAGACCAGGTGGCGCAGGCGCTGGGCGGCGCGTACGTCGTCCTGGCAGGTGGCCAGGGAGACGCGGTATCCCGAGGGAACGGCGGCGGGAGCGGCCGGACGCGGCGCGGGAACGCCGACGGGCGTGAGGGCGGGGGAAGCGGGCAGCACGGTCATGGCAGTCTCCGGGGACGGATCAGCGGGTGCGGCTGCCGGGCCGCCGCGGGAGTACGACGGCCCGGCCCCCTACTTCTTCCGTGACCGGCTGGATTCGACGTGACCGCCGCGAAGCGCGGGGATGTGCGACGGCTGAATCCCCGGGTCGCGCGGACCGCAGGTCCTCCGTGTACGGGTCAGCCGGTGATCAGTGTCGAGGTGATCCGGTCGGATGCCTTCCTCGCCTCTTCCGCTGGGTCTCCGCCTTCCAGCACCGCCGTCATGTACGTCTTGATCGGGTTGTCCGCCTCGACGGCCGGCCAGTAGTGCGAATTGGGGGTGGCGCGCCCCTCGGTGGCGCCTTCGGCCATCGCGGAGGTCCCTGGCTGGCCCTCGACGACCTTCGCGAGGGCGGGTTTGTTGGGTACGTAGCTCATGGCCCGGGCGAGCTCCGTCTGCCACCGCTCCCCCGCGAGCGCCTTGACGACCTCGATGCCTTCGCCCCGCTGGTCGGCACCTTCCGGCACGATCAGGTCGGACCCGCCGGTGAAGACCGCGCCCGGCTTCTTCGCGCTCTTCCCGGGAATGGGAAAGTAGCCGAGCTTGCCCTTGAGCGCGGGGTTCCGCTGTTCGATGAGCGCGGCGCTGCCGGGCACGGAGATGATCTGGGCGATCTCTCCCCCGGCGAACACGTCGGTCTCCGGGGGTGACTGCTCGTCGGCGTCCTTGGGGCCTTCGCCGAGGGCCTGGAGTGTCCGGTAGAAATCCATGCCCCGCAGAGCGGCGGGCGAGTCGAGGGCACCCTTCCAGTCGCCGCCGCCGTCCTCGGCCAGTTCGCCTCCTTCGTCCCAGACGAACCCGGCGAGCACGTACCAGTTCTGCCCGGCGAGATAGATGCCCTGCCGGCCGGAGGTGTTCAGCCGCTCCGTGACGTCCACCCACTCCTCACGGGTCGTCGGGAGTGCCGTGATGCCCGCCCGCGCGAAGATGTCCTTGTTGTAGATCACGACGCGATTGGCCGCGTACCAGGGAATTCCGTACTGTGCGCCGTTGACCTTGCCCGGCTCCGCGAGTCCCGGCAGCCAGTCCTCGCCGCCCAGGTCGCGTACCGACTCCAGGGTGAGATCGCGCAGCTCTCCGGTCTCCGCGTACTGGGCGACCTGGGTGTTGCCGACCTCGATGACGTCCGGGGCGTCGTCGCCTTCCAGCGCCTTCAGCACCTTGGGGCCGATGCCGCCCCACTCCTGTAGGACGAACTCCAGTTCGACAGAAGGGCGTTCCGCCTCGTACGACTCCTTGAAGCGGTCCAGGAAACCCTGGGAGGCACTGCCCTTCATCAGCCAGACCGTCACCGTCCTGCCGTCGGCGCCCGTACCGGAGAGTTGGCCGCAGCCGCACAGCACGAAGGAGGATGCGAGCGCGACGGCTCCGGCCAGTATGCGGATCTTCACGGGGTCACCTTCTGCGAAACGGCACGACGGCATAGCAGGACCCGGGTGGGGGGCTGCGGGCGGCGCTCGCACGGGCGTATGGACCGGAGTTTGGTATGGACCAATGGACGGGTCAAGTCCCGCCCCGCACGTCGCGCGCGGGACGGACACCTCGCGCTCCGCCACGGAGTGAGGCACCGTGGAACCACGAAAGGAGACATTAGATGTCTAATCACACCTATCGGGTCACCGAGATCGTAGGAACCTCCGAGGAGGGCCTTGACGCGGCGATCCGGAACGGCGTCGCAAGAGCCTCCGAAACGTTGCACAATCTCGACTGGTTCGAGATGACGCAGGTCCGAGGCCATATCGAGGACGGTCGCATCGCCCACTACCAGGTGGGACTCAAAGTCGGATTCCGGCTCGACGAGAACACCTGACCTGCCACGCAGCCCAGGACGGCGGCCGCGCCCGGTCCTCTCAGGTACGCCCCTCGCGCTCCTGAGCGTCCTTCAGCGACGGCGGGGCGACGGCCCACCGGGCGCGGACGACCGTGAAACCGGCCCGTTCGGCCGCATCACACACCAGCTCGTCGTCGTCGACGAGCACACGCACCACGCGGCCCCGGCCCAGCCGCCGCAGGACCTCCAGCTTCGTGTGGCGGGCCGGCCGCCGGTCGTTGTCGCGCCGCATGTGGACGCTGCCGTCCGGCAGCCCATGACGTTCCAGCCAGGCGAGGGTGTCCCTGCGGCACCTCTCGGGCCGACCGGTCAGATACACGATCTCGCACTCCTCGGCGCTCACCAGCACCAGGTCCACCCCCGCCTCCAGCGGTGGATCGTGGGGTGCCGCCGAGAAGAACCCTTCCCAGTCGCGCCGCGAGCCCTCCAGGAAGTGCTGCCGGTGGCCGCTGTCGGCGAGCGTCCCGTCGAGGTCGAATACGGCCAGCGGCCGGGTGTCGTCTCTCACGGCGCCCACCCTAGGTCCGCACCGGGAGTCGGAGGAAGGCCGGCCGGCCGACGACAGGAGCTCCCGGTGGCGGCCCCGATCCTCAGCGCCCGAGTGCCTTGCGCAGCTGCTCCTTGTTCATCGAGGAGCAGCCCTCGACGTTGCGCTTCCTGGCCTCCTCGTACAGCTGGTCCCTGGTCGGCCCCTGCGCTCCGCTGTGGGAGCGCTGCCCGCCCCGCTCGGAGGACGACTTGGGGTCCCGGAGGGATGTCCTGCTCGCCGACCTGGACTCCCCGGAACGGGCGCGCTCCTTGTTGACGGTGCGTGCCGCGATCTCCTCGGCACGCTTCGTGGAGGTCCCGCGCTTCTCGGCACCTTCCTTGATGTGCTCGTACTGACGTTCACGCTTGGGACTTGATCCTGCGGGCATGGCACCTCTCCTCACTGCCGGAACGACGGTGGCGCACCGCCGCACCCACTACCCCACACCCTCGTCCTCACACCTGCCGGGCGGGAGGTCCGAACGGGGCACCGGGCCGAGCCGTGCCCCGCGGGGCACGGATGTCCGAGATGCAGGCGGGCCCGGGCGCTGATTCGCTGGACGGTGTCCGCTCCCCCACAGATCCAGGAGTGATCATGAGTGTTTCAGGTGAGTCCGGCGGCCGCGCGCAGCAGCTGCGTGCCAAGGCACAGGAACTGAACGAGGCCGCGGAACGCGCCACCGATCCGGAGCAGCGGCAGCGGCTCCAGGACAAGGCCCGCCGTCTGCGCGAGCAGGGCGAGCAGGAAAGCTCCATGAAGGACCGCGGCATGGACCCGATGGTGTAGGGCCTCTCACCGCCGGTGGTCCTCACGCGTGCGGGAGGATCACCGGCGGAAGCATGTCCACACCCGCCGATCTCCCACGGAGCCGTACCGCCGATGTCCACCCCCCATGATCCTTACGTCCGGGTGCGCGGAGCCCGCGAGCACAACCTCCGCGACGTGGACGTCGACATCCCGCGCGACACCCTCACGGTGTTCACCGGGGTCTCGGGCTCGGGAAAGTCCTCCCTGGCCTTCGGGACGATCTACGCGGAGGCCCAACGCCGCTACTTCGAGTCCGTCGCGCCGTACGCCCGCCGGCTGATCCATCAGATCGGAGCACCCGATGTCGGTGAGATCACCGGCCTGCCTCCCGCCGTGTCCTTGGAACAGCGCCGGTCGGCGCCCGGGTCACGTTCCTCCGTGGGTACGGTCACCACGCTGTCCAACTCCCTGCGCATGCTCTTCTCGCGGGCCGGTGACTATCCGCCGGGGGCCGAGCGGCTCGACTCCGACGCCTTCTCACCGAACACGGCGGCCGGGGCGTGCCCCGGCTGTCATGGCCTCGGGCTGGTCCATCGAACCACCGAGGAACTCCTCGTACCGGATCCCTCGTTGTCGATCCGGGAAGGCGCGATCGCAGCCTGGCCGGGAGCGTGGCAGGGCAAGAATCTGCGCGATGTGCTGGACGCCCTCGGCTATGACATCGGGCGTCCGTGGCGGGAGCTGGGAGCGGCGGACCGTGAATGGATCCTGTTCACCGACGAGCAGCCGGTGGTGACGGTCCATCCGGTGCGTGACGCGGGCCGCATCCAACGCCCCTACCAGGGCACGTACATGAGCGCACGACGCCATGTGATGCACACGTTCGCGGATTCCAGGAGCCGGGCACTGCGGGAAAGGGCGGAGCGTTTCCTGACGAGCGCTCCGTGCCCGGTGTGCGGCGGCGGGCGGCTGCGTCCGGAGGCCATGGCGGTCACCTTCGCCGGCCGCACGATCGCCGACTTCTTCGCACTTCCCCTCACCGCCCTCAGGGAGGTGCTGCTGGAGGCCGGCGGCGGGAGCGACACGGCGCGGCTGCTGACGGCCGACCTGCTGGCGAGGATCGAGCCGGTCACCGAGCTGGGTCTGGGCTACCTCAGCCTCGACCGTACGGCCCCGACCCTGTCCTCGGGCGAGCTGCAACGGCTGAGGCTCGCCACGCAGTTGCGGTCGGGGCTGTTCGGCGTCGTCTACGTCCTGGACGAGCCGTCGGCCGGCCTCCATCCGGCCGACACGGAGTCACTGCTCGGCGTGCTCGGCAGGCTCAAGCAGGCGGGGAACTCGGTGTTCGTGGTGGAGCACCAGATGGACGTGGTGCGGCAGGCCGACTGGTTGGTGGACGTGGGACCGCTGGCCGGCGAGCACGGGGGCCGGGTCCTGCACAGCGGCCCTCCGGCGGGCCTCGCCGACGTCGCCGACTCCGCGACCAGGCGGTTCCTCTTCGACGAGGGCCCGGCTGAGACCCGGGAGCCGCGCACTCCGACCGGCTGGATCACCCTGCGCGGGGTTGAGCTGCACAATGTGCGCGGCGTCGACGCCGCCTTCCCGCTCGGTGCGCTGACAGCGGTCACCGGTGTGTCGGGGTCGGGCAAGTCGACCCTCGTGGGCCAGGTCCTGGCGGGTGTGCTCGCCGACCGGCGGTCGACGCGGACGGCGGAGGACCCTGCCGTGCCGGTGGCGCGCGGCTGCGCGTCGGTGGAGGGACTGGAGGCGGTGGGCCGGCTCGTGCAGGTCGACCAGAAGCCCATCGGCCGTACACCCCGGTCCAACCTGGCCACGTACACGGGACTGTTCGACGTCGTCAGGAAGCTGTTCGCGGAGACGGAGACGGCACGGGCCCGGAAGTACCGGGCGGGCCGCTTCTCGTTCAATGTGGCGGGCGGGCGGTGCGAGACGTGTCAGGGCGAGGGCTTCGTCTCGGTCGAGCTGCTCTTCCTGCCCAGTACGTACGCCCCCTGCCCGGACTGTCACGGCGCCCGCTACAACCCGAGGACGCTGGAGGTGACCCTGCGCGGGCTCACGATCGCCGAGGTGCTGGACCTGACGGTGGAGGCGGCGACCGGGTTCCTCGCCGGGACCCCCGCGGCCGAGCGCAGTCTGCGGGCCCTGTCGGACGTGGGGCTCGGCTATCTGCGCCTGGGCCAGCCTGCGACCGAGCTGTCGGGCGGTGAGGCACAGCGCATCAAGCTGGCGACCGAGCTGCAGCGTGCCCGTCGGGGGCACACGCTCTATCTGCTGGACGAGCCGACGACGGGGCTGCATCCGGCCGATGTGGAGGTGCTGATGCGGCAGTTGCACGGCCTGGTGGACGCGGGCAACACGGTGGTGGTCGTGGAGCACGACATGGCGGTGGTGGCCGGTGCGGACCGGGTGATCGACCTGGGCCCCGGAGGCGGCGACCGGGGTGGCCGGATCGTCGCCACCGGCACACCGCGGGAGGTCGCCCGGGCGGCGGGGAGCCGCACGGCCGCGTACCTGGCCAAGGCACTGCGGACGGGCTGACTCCCCGCCGGAGGGGAAGCGGTCAGCGGCGCACCTTGCGGTTGGCGCGCAGCCACTCCTTGTTCATCGCCGTGATCGACGGCAGCGGGATGCCCTTGGGGCAGGCCGTGGCGCACTCCCCGGTGAGGGTGCACCCGCCGAAGCGCTCGTCGTCCATGGTGGAGACCATGTCGAGCACCCGGGTCTCCCGCTCGGGTGCCCCCTGCGGGAGCACGTTGAGGTGGTTGACCTTGGCGGAGGTGAAGAGCATCGCCGAACCGTTCGGGCAGGCGGCGACGCAGGCTCCGCAGCCGATGCACTCGGCGTGTTCGAAGGCCGAGTCGGCGTCCGGCTTGGGTACCGGGGTGGCGTGCGCGTCGGGCGCCGTGCCGGTGGGCGCCGAGATGTACCCGCCTGCCTGGATGATCCGGTCGAAGGAGGAACGGTCGACGACGAGGTCCTTGACGACCGGGAAGGCCGAGGCGCGCCACGGCTCGATGTCGATCGTGTCGCCGTCGTCGAAGGACCGCATGTGGAGCTGGCAGGTGGTGGTCCGCTCCGGGCCGTGGGCGTCGCCGTTGATGACGAGGCTGCATGCCCCGCAGATGCCTTCGCGGCAGTCGTGGTCGAAGGCGACGGGCTCGTCCCCGCCGAGGATGAGCTCCTCGTTGAGGGTGTCGAGCATCTCCAGGAACGACATGTCCTGCGAGATGCCGTCGACTTCGTAGGTGGCCATGGCGCCGGGCGCCTCGGCGTTCTGCTGGCGCCAGACGCGCAGGGTGAGCTTCATGCGTAGCTCCGCTGAGTGGGGTGGACGTACTCGAAGACGAGGTCTTCTTTGTGCAGGACGGGAGCGTCGCCGGTGGCGCTGAACTCCCAGGCCGCGGCGTAGGAGTACTCCTCGTCGCGGCGGGCGGCCTCTCCGTCCGGGGTCTGTGACTCCTCGCGGAAGTGGCCTCCGCAGGATTCGGCGCGGTGCAGGGCGTCGAGGCACATGAGCTCGGCGAGCTCCAGGTAGTCGACGACGCGGTTGGCCTTCTCCAGTGACTGGTTGAACTGTTCGCCGGTTCCGGGCACCTTGATGCGGCGCCAGAACTCCTCGCGGATCTGCGGGATCCGGTCCAGTGCCTTGCGGAGCCCTTCCTCGGTGCGGGCCATCCCGCAGAACTCCCACATGAGCTCGCCGATCTCCCGGTGGAAGGAGTCCGGCGTGCGGTCCCCGTCCACCGCGAGGAGCAGGTTGAGCCGGTCCTCGGTCTCGGCGACGGCCTCCGTGACGGCCGGGTGGCCGGCGTCGATCTCCTCGGTGTGCGGGTTGCGGGCCAGGTAGTCGTTGATGGTGGACGGCAGGACGAAGTAGCCGTCGGCCAGGCCCTGCATCAGCGCGGAGGCGCCGAGCCGGTTGGCGCCGTGGTCGGAGAAGTTGGCCTCCCCGATGGCGAAGAGGCCGGGGATCGTGGTCTGCAGGTCGTAGTCGACCCAGAGTCCGCCCATCGTGTAGTGCACGGCCGGGTAGATGCGCATCGGTGTCTCGTACGGGTCCTCCGCGGTGATCCGCGCGTACATGTCGAAGAGGTTGCCGTACTTCTCCTCGACCTTCTTCCTGCCCATGCGCGCGATGGCCTCGGCGAAGTCGAGGTAGACGCCCTGCCCGCCGGGGCCGACGCCTCGGCCCTCGTCGCAGACGTTCTTCGCGGCGCGGGAGGCGATGTCACGGGGCACGAGGTTGCCGAAGGCCGGGTAGACACGCTCCAGGTAGTAGTCCCGCTCGTCCTCGGGGATCCGGTTCGCGGGACGGTCGTCGCCCTTGGCCTTCGGGACCCAGATGCGTCCGTCGTTGCGCAGCGATTCGCTCATCAGCGTGAGCTTCGACTGGTGTTCTCCGGTGCGCGGGATGCAGGTGGGGTGGATCTGGGTGAAGCAGGGGTTGGCGAACCAGGCGCCGCGGCGGTGGGCGCGCCAGATCGCGGTGGCGTTGGAGTTCATGGCGTTCGTCGACAGGTAGAAGACGTTGCCGTAGCCGCCGCTGGCCAGGACGACCGCGTCGGCGAAGTACGTGTCGATCTTCCCGGTGACCAGGTCGCGGGCCACGATGCCACGGGCCTTGCCGTCGACGACGATCAGGTCGAGCATCTCGGTGCGGGAGTGCAGTTCGATGTTGCCCGCGGCGATCTGGCGGGAGAGTGCCTGGTAGGCGCCGAGGAGGAGTTGCTGTCCCGTCTGACCGCGGGCGTAGAACGTACGGGAGACCTGGACGCCGCCGAAGGAGCGGTTGTCGAGGAGACCCCCGTACTCGCGGGCGAAGGGGACGCCCTGGGCGACGCACTGGTCGATGATCTCCACCGAGATCTGGGCCAGGCGGTGGACGTTGGACTCGCGGGCGCGGAAGTCGCCGCCCTTGACGGTGTCGTAGAAGAGGCGGTGGACCGAGTCGCCGTCGTTGCGGTAGTTCTTGGCCGCGTTGATCCCACCCTGTGCTGCGACGGAGTGGGCACGCCTGGGCGAGTCCTGGAAGCAGAACTGAACGACGTGGTAGCCCTGTTCGGCGAGCGTCGCGCCGGCCGAACCGCCGGCCAGGCCGGTTCCGACGACGATGACGGTGTGCTTGCGGCGGTTGGCCGGGTTGACGAGCTTCGCCTCGAAGCGGCGGGTGTCCCACCGCTCGGCGACGGGGCCCGTGGGCGCCTTGGTGTCGACGACGGGCTCGCCCGTGCGGTAGGTCGTGTAGTCGCTCATGTCAGCTCACCACTCCGGTCATCACGGCGACGGGCACGGACACGAAGCCGGCCGTCAGCACCACTGCGAGGACGGTTGCGAGGGTCTTCAGGACGCGGTCCCGGGCCGCGCTGCCCACGCCGAGGGTCTGCGCCGCGCTCCAGAATCCGTGCTGGACGTGCAGTCCCAGCGCGAGCACCGCGACGATGTAGATGGCGTTGCCGTACCAGGTCGAGAAGGTGTCGAGCACGTTCTGGTAGGGACGCCCGGACTGGAATCCACCGGTGTGCACGGTGCCGGTCGTCAGATCCAGGATGTGCCACACGATGAACAGCGCGAGGATGATGCCGCCGTAGCGCATGGTGCGCGTCGCGTAGCTCGAGCGCGCCTTCTTGTGGACGTACGCGGTCGGACGCGCCCGGAGGTCACGGCGGCTCAGCTGGTACGCCGACACGGCGTGCAGGACGACCGCGGCCACGAGCACCACGCGGACGATCCACAACGCCCACTCGTAGTGCAGGAAGGGCTCGCCGAGGGTCCGGAGCCAGTGCGCGTAGTGATTGAACTCGTCGGATCCGAAGAAGATCTTCAGGTTGCCCAGCATGTGGACCACCAGATAACCGAGCATGATCAGGCCGCTCACAGCCATGATCGTCTTCTTGCCGACGGACGAGTCCCAGAGCGTACGCGTCATGGACGGCCGTCGGTCCGCCCGCGTTGCCAATGCCATGGACACGACGCTAGAGGCGGAGGGCATCATCAGTCCAAGACATGAAGTGACTCATGTCCATAGGCAGGGACTATGCGGTCCGTTAAGGTCGGCCGCATGCACTTCCAGCAGCTCGCCTATTTCGTGGCTGTGGCCGAGGCCAGGCACTTCACCCGCGCCGCCGAAGCGGTCCATGTGTCACAGCCCTCGCTCTCCCAGCAGATCAAGGCGCTGGAGAACGAACTGGGCGCCGAGCTGTTCAGCCGGGCACGCGGCAACATCGCACTGACCGACGCGGGTGAGGCGCTGCTGCCGCTCGCCCGGAGGATCCTGGCGGACGCCGACACCGCGCGGCACGAGGTGCAGGAGCTGGTACAGCTGCGCCGAGGGCGGATCCGGCTCGGCGCCACCCCGAGCGTCTGCACCGGTCTGCTGCCCGATGTGCTGCGCGCCTTCCACGGCGCGCACCCCGGGATCCAGCTCCTCATCGAGGAGGGCGGCTCCCACGACCTCGTACGGCAGCTGGCCCGGGGCGCGCTGGATCTCGCGCTGCTCGTGCTGCCGCTGCCCGCCGCGTCGCCGGCGCTCACGACGGTGGAGCTGCTGCACGAGGACCTCGTGGTGGTGTCGTCGGCCTCCCGGCCGGCCCCCGGGCGGAAGGGCTCCGTGCGCATCGCCGATCTGGAGAACGAACCGCTGGTGATGTTCCGGCACGGTTACGACCTGCGGGAGCTGACCGTCGCCGCCTGCCGGGCGGAGGGGTTCGAGCCGTCGTTCACGGTGGAGGGCGGCGAGATGGACGCGGTGCTCGGCTTCGTACGGGCGGGGCTCGGGATCGCGGTCGTGCCCCGCATGGTCGCCGTGCGGGCCGGCCAGGACCTGCGGACGACGGCGCTGGCCTCCCCGGGCCTGCGGCGCACGATCGCGCTGGCGCACCGCAGCGACGTCGAGCCGCCGCGTGCGGCCCGGGAGCTGCAGCGGATGCTTCTGGGGGCGGGCCCGGCCGACGTGCCCCCGGCCGTCGGCCGGCCGGGACCGGCCGACGGCTGAGGGGGACTCGTTCAGACCGCGTCCGCCAGAAGCAGCGAATGGATCCGGTCCGGGGCGCCCGGACGCGCGTAGTACCAGCCCTGCGCGGTGTCGCAGCCGATCCGGCGCAGCTGCTCGGCCTGGGCTCCGGTCTCCACACCTTCCACCGTGACCGCGAGGTCCAGGCTGTGGGCGAGCGAGACGATGCCCTCGACTATCTTCAGGTCGACCGGGTCGGCAGGGTGGTGCTGCATGCCCTGGGTGAAGGAACGGTCCAGTTTGAGCACGCTCACCGGCAGCCGGCGCAGGTTCGCCAGGTTCGAGTAGCCGGTGCCGAAGTCGTCCAGCGCGATGTCGACGCCCATCTCCGCCAACTGGCGGAGCGGCTTGAGAAGGCCGTCGTCCGCGCCGATCAGCGCGGACTCGGTGACCTCCAGACAGAGCGCGCCGGGCTCGAGGCCGGAGCGCTCCAGCACGTCGACCGTCTCGGCGACCAGCCCCGGATGGTGCAACTGGGTCGGCGAGAGGTTGACGTTGATCCGCAGGGGGCCGCCGTCGGTGTGACGTTCCTGCCAGAAGTTCGCCTGGCGGACGGACTCCTCCAGGACCCAGCGGCCGAGCGGCACGATCAGTCCGGTGTGCTCGGCGAGCGGGATGAACCGGTCGGGGCCGAGCACTCCGTGCTGCGGATGACACCAGCGCACCAGCGCCTCCGCGCCATGGACGCTGCCGTCCCCGAGGTGCACCAGCGGCTGGTACTCGATGAAGAACTCACCGCGGTCCAGCGCCGTGGGCAGCGCCGTCGTCAGCCCGTGGCGGGTGATGGCGCGGGCGTCCGCCTCGGCGTCGGCGAGCGCGAAACGGTTCCCGCCCGCCGCCTTGGCCCGGTACATCGTGATGTCGGCACTGCGCAGCACCTCCGCGGCGGTGCGCTCGCCCGACGGACCTTCGACGACCCCGACGGACCCGCGTACGGTCAGCTCCCGGCCGTCGAGACGGACCGGTGTGGCGAGCGCCAGGAGGATGCGCCCGGCCAGCTCGTGGACCTCGTCCTGGGTGCGTGGCCCGGTCGTGAGGGCCACGAACTCGTCGCCGCCGAGCCGCGCGACCATTTCGCCGGGGGCGGTCGCACAGCTCTGCAGGCGATCGGCGACCTCGACCAGGAGCCGGTCCCCCGCGGCGTGCCCCAGGCTGTCGTTGATCGCCTTGAAGCCGTCCAGGTCGAGGTAGCAGAGCCCGAAACGCATGCCTTCCCTGGGCGCGAGGGCCTTCTCCAGACGTTCGAAGAACAGCGTCCGGTTGGGCAGCCCGGTCAGCGCGTCATGGGTCGCCTCGTAGCGCAGCCGCAGATTGAGCAGCCGCCGCTCGGTGGTGTCCTCCATGAGGGCCAGCTGGTACTCCGGACGCCCCTCCGAGTCCCGCAGCAGCGAGACGGTGAGGTTGGTCCACAGGACGGTGCCGTCGTTGCGGTAGTAGGGCTTCTCGACGCTGTAGTGCTCGCGCTCGCCGCGCACCAGCTCGTCGTAGTACTTCCACACGTACGGAGAGTCCTCGGGGTGCACCCACTCGTGCACCTTGTGACTGCGGACGTGGTTCTCCAGGCCGCCGAACATCCGGGTCAGGGTGTCGTTGATCTCCAGGATGTTGCCCTCGAGGTCGGCGATGCCGATCCCGATGGCCGCGTCCCTGAACACGGCACGGAAGCGTGCCTCGGTGGCGTGCAGCGCCTGCTCGGCGTCCGAGCGTGCGGTGAGCGTCGAGCGGGCGATCGCCTCCTGCTCGGCGAGGGTCCGCTCACGCAGTGCCTGGGTGAACCCTCCGGCGAGCGCGTGCTGGATGCGGGCGCAGCGGGCCCGGCTGTCCTCCGTCGACAGCTCCACGGGCCCGTTGCCGCCGCAGTAGAGCACCAGATAGGAGTCGACGACACCCAGGGTGGAGCTCAGGGCGTCGGGATCGGTGCAGTGGGCCGCGACCAGCGCGGCTCCGACGCCGTGCGCGGGCGTCGCGTCGAACACCCGGGTGTGCAGGATGGCGCTGAGCTCCCGGGCCAGCGGCAGCAGATGCTCCTCGAACTCCGGGCGGGTCAGGGAGGTGGCCGTGGACGGGAAGATGGCCCGGCTCCAGATGGTGGCGAATCTCCGGAGCCGGCCCTCGGGGCCGTCGGGTTCGGCGTCCGGCGTGCCGGACGACTGGGCGGGAATGCTCACGCCTTGCGCCCGACCCCGGCGAAGCCCGAGAAGGCGAACGGATCTTCCTGCGCGAGCGTGCCCGGGGACTCGGGACGCCACTCGGGCATGGCTACGAGCCCGGGCTCGACCATCTCGTATCCCTCGAAGAAGCGGCTGATCTCCGTTTTCGAACGCATGATCAGGGGATTGCGGATGTCGCGGTAGACACCGACCGTCCGGCCCGCCTCCTCCTGGCTGAGCGGAATCCGCTCGTACGAGGCGTGCGTCAGGATCAGGAGGCTGCCGGGGACCAGTGCGTCGCGCAGTTCGGCGACCGCCACGTACGGGTCGTCGGCGTCCTCGACGAAGTGCAGCACCGCCACCAGGAGGAGTGCCACCGGCCGGTCCAGGTCGAGGAGTCCGCTGATCTCCGGGTGCGCCAGGATCTCCTGGGGCTTGCGCAGATCCGCCGCGGCGATGACGGCCCGCTCGTTGCCATCGAGTACCGCCCGACTGTGCGCGACCGCGACCGAGTCGTGGTCGACGTAGGCGATCCGGGCCTCGGGGTCGGCCGCCTGGGCGACTTCGTGCACGTTGCCGAAGGTCGGTATGCCGGAGCCTATGTCCAGGAACTGGTTGACGCCCGACCCGGTGGCGTAGTGCACGGCCCGCCGCATGAAGGCACGATTCGCCTGCATGACCTTGGGCAGGCCAGGCATGAACTCCATGGCCCTGCGGGCCGCTTCCCTGTCCACCTCGAAATTGTGCGAACCGCCCAGGTAGAAGTCGTACATACGAGACACGCTCGGCACTGAGATGTCAATGCCTTGCGGTGCCCAGGCGGGACGCTCCATCGATGTCTCCAACAAGTCGCCACGGCGGTCCGGCCATGTTCATGGTCAGTGTTGACCAGAGGCTACTGATCGCCCGCCAAGAGAGCGAGTGGAAACGGAAATTAGAGATCCGTTATTGGTCACACACCGGAGGCATGTGCGCCGCCCCGTCGCTGCGTGTGCGCATTCGACGACGGACCGGAGGCAAGAAGCTTTTTCCGGGCGTCACTTGAGCACCGATCGGGCGCGTCTCGAAGCCGTTCGAGGGCGCCGGCAACCACGCGTCGGACCGGCCGCACACCATGTTCCCCCGACACGGCGGTCGTTGGCACCTCCCTGCTCCACCGCCCCGGAGAAGGCGCCCGCGGCTGAGCGACTACCGCCGGATGCCGTCCGGGCGGCCGGAGGTAACGATTCCCTTGCCATCGAGGCGACGCCTGTGACGTCATTTCCGCCACGGAACCGACGATCAGGCATTTCTTGAGGCGCTCGCCGTGCACACGGACTTCATGGACCACGCCGAGTCCTTCTTGAAGTGATAAACCGCCATGCCGCACCTCTCGCCGCGATGTCTCCCCGTTCCGGATCCTCTCGGGCGAAAGTCCGGCGGCCGCTCTGCCCACGGCCGGCAGGTGCGTCCGCGTTCACGGTTCCGGATCGACGCCACGGGCCGCGTGGGCGTGGCCGGACGGCAGGCGTCCTGGTGTTCGATACGGGCCCGAAATCCCCTCGACGTACTCAAACCCGAATGGCCCGATATCCCCTCCATCAGGCGAATCAACCCCGTACTCGGCGTGTCCCGCGACCAGGGAGAACATGCTCCCCCGCGTGTACGGATCACGCATATGGCGGCTGACAGCCGCCACCCTGCTCCTGGTGCTCGCCGTCCCGATGCCGGCGGCCGGTGACAGCTGCGCGGTCGCCTCCATCGGCCAGGAGGACGGCAGTTCATCCGTGGCGGTGGCGGGCGAGGGGCGGTGCGGCGCGGTCATCACCGAACCGGAACCCGAACCGGAACCGGAACCCGAACCCGCACCACCCGCACCACCTCCGTCACCTCCGCCATCTCCGTCACCGTCTCCCTCCTCTCCCCCGCCGCCCCCGCCGCCCCAGCCCTCACCTCCGCCACCCCCTCCGACCGACCCCGCACCCCCGGATCCGGAGCCCTCGCCATCGCGGCCCACCGTGCGCCCCCAGCCGGTGGCCCCGTCACCCGTCGCACTCCCCGCCTACAGGAAGCCGCCGCGCAAGACACCACGGACGGGGCCGTCACTGGTCTCGCTCACCCTTCTGATCACCGCACCCGCCGTATTCGCCGTAGCAGTGCTGCGGCCCCGCTCGTCCCGCTGACCGAAGAAGGGAACTCATGTCGGAATGGCTTGTTCTGACCATCGCGATGGCGTCGGCATGCGCTGTCGTCCTGACCATCGCGATCCTCAGCAACCGTCGCCTCGCGGACGACGACGATCCGTCCGAGACGCCCGACGTCATCGAGTACATGACGATGATGATCGGCGTGGTGTACGCGATCGTTCTCGGCCTGGCCATCGCGGGCGTCTGGGAGGGCCGCAGCGCCGCCCAGGAGTCGGTACGCCTGGAGGCACAGGCGCTGCATGAGGTGAGCGCGCGGTCGGTCGTCTACCCCGTCGAGGTCCGCGAACGCATCCGCGCCGACGTCGACGCGTACGTGGCTCACGTCATCGGGGACGAGTGGAGGTCGATGACGGACCACGGCAGCCTCACCGACGAGGGCACCAGGCTCCTCGACCGGGTGCGCGCCGACGTGACGGAGTACGAACCGAGGACGGACCACGAGGGGCAGGCGTACCAGCCCCTGGTGGACCAGGTGGCAGCCGCGGACGACGCACGGGGGGCCCGGGGTCAGAACGCCGGCGCGACGATGCCGGGAGTCGTCTGGTTCGGCCTGATCACCGGGGCCGTGGTCACGGTCGGCCTGATCTTCACGCTCCAGATCCGGAGAACCTTCCGCGAACTGCTGCTGGCGGGCCTCTTCAGCGTCCTGATCGCGTTCCTGCTGTTCCTGATCTGGGACTTCGACGCCCCCTTCGGCCGCGGCATCTCGGCGACCACCGCCCCCTTCGTCGATCTCTTCCCGAACGCCGCAGGCAGATAGGAGCGCGCCCGCGCCGCCATGTCCCCCGCTCCGGCCGCAGACCGGTCCGCCGGCCGGGGGACACCGCTGCCCCATTCGCCTGACCCCGATCGCGGGTGGTATGCGGCACTTCTACCGTTTCGGTGATCGAGGTGCATTTCTCATGCCTCGCGGAAATCCGTTCCGCGGCTGCTCCTCGGGACCCGGAGGATTCACCATGCGCGCGATACGTGTCGCACCCGTCGCCCTGCTGGGCGCCGCCGCCTTCCTTCTGACGGCACCGGCCGCTTCGGCCGATGTGCTCAACGGCGGCACGTCCACCTCGTTCACGCCGACCATCACGCCGTCGACGGTCGCGCCGGGAGGCAGGGTCACCCTCGGCGCCATGGGGTGCACCACCAACGCGACCGCGTTCTCGGGCGTGTTCGACACGACCACCATCCCTAGTGGGAGGTCGGCCACCGCCACGGTCGACTGGGACGCCAAGCGGGGCGCGGTCTACGAGGTGACCTTCCGCTGCGGCACCACCACACGGTCGGCCGACCTGACCATCACGAGCGGCGCCACGAGCTCCCCGACGACCAGGCCGACCACGGCCCCCACGACCAGCTCCACCGCCTCACCCAGCGGCGTGCTGGGTGGCCTCGGCGGCAGCGTCGACACGATGGACCCCGCGGAGATCGCCGCCGGTTCCGCACTGGTGGCGGTGGCCTCGGCCGGCGCCCTCTACGTCCTGCGCAAGCGCCGCACCGGCCGTCAGCACTGACGGCCGGGCATCGCATACGGATACACGACAGTCGCCCCGGGTCCTGATCCAGGACTCGGGGCGACGGACGTATCGGGCCGGGCGGTAGGTTCGACGCGTCAGATCGCCGCATCGCTCATCCGGCGACGCACGAGGAAGACGGCTCCGCCGACGGCTGCCGCCGCGACCAGCCCGCCACCGACCTGCATCTCGACGGAGCTCGGTCCCATCGAGCCGCCGAGGCCGCCCTGCGCACCCCGCGAGGGAAGCACGGTGAAGCGGGCCGTGGCGACCGGATCGCCACCGTTGCCGCCCTGACCGCCGTCGCCTCCGCCCTGACCACCGTTGCCACCCTGGCCGCGCTCACCTTCGTTGCCACCCTGGCCGCCGTTGCCTCCGCCCTGGCCGCCGTCGCCTCCCTTGCCGCCGAAGTTGTTCCCGCTGTCGTTGCACTTCACGGACAGGCTGTACTGACCGGGCGTCGCGTTGTTCCGGATGTGCGCCGTGGCGTAGCCGACCCGGCCCGGCGAGAGGTTCACCGTCGGGAACGCGTTCGACCACACCTTGCCGCCGGAGCGACCGCAGCCCTCTGCGCTGACCTGCATCGTGGCGCCCTGGTGAACCGAGGACGGGTTGACGGTGACGTTGGTGGGGAAGTTGCTCGGGTTGCTGCCCGGGCCGCCGCCGGCGGCGGCCAGTGGGGCAGCCAGCCCGACCGCCGCGAATGCGGTCGCGGTCACCGCGAGAGCGCGTGAAGCACGCATCTTCTGAACCTCCAGCGGGAAGCGCCCCGGAGTCTTGTTCTCCGGGTTCGGTCGACGAGAACGCATCCCATGACGAACCCTCACCAGATACCGCGCATGTCGCACTTCGGAACTGCTCCACCCCGGTGATCCGACACGCCGCAGGGGGAGTCAGCGATCTGACGGAGTCGCAGGTCACGGACCGTCAGAACTTTTATCGGCTCATTACTCCGAAGAGAAGACGCCTCGGATCATGCCCGGTCGGCCACCACCCGTTCGCCCTTCCCTGATCGCCGCGGCACCGCCCCCCTCCTAGCGTGGCGATGTCGCGACGAAGGGAGAACCATGGGCCGGGACCAGTGGGTCGCCGAGCGGAGCAGACGCACACCGTGGGGCGCGATCGCCCTGGTGATGCTCACCGGGCTCGCTCTCATGCGCAACGGCGTGGAGACGTCCCCCGGTCCGCCTCAGCCCGCCGCCGCGGCCTCGGTGGCGGGCTCCCGGGAAACCGGGGTGTCCGCACCGGCCGAAGTCGAGCCGGTGCCGCCGCTCGCCTACGCCCCCGCGGCACGCATCCAGATTCCGTCGATCCAGGTCGACGCGCCCGTCGTCGATGTGAACCTCGACCCGGCCGGCTGGATCGAGGCTCCACCCGCCCAGGACGCGAACCTCGCGGGCTGGTACCAGAACGGCATCGCCCCGGGCCAGCGCGGGACCGCCGTCATGGTCGGTCACGTCGACAACCTCGCCGGTCCGGCGGTCTTCTACGGACTGGGCTCCCTCAGCAAGGGCCGGCAGGTCGAGGTCTCCCGCTACGACGGCCGGGTCGCGGTGTTCGAGATCTACGGCGTCGAGGTCTACTCCAAGTACGACTTCCCCGGCCCCCGGGTGTACGGCGACACCGGACACGCCGAACTGCGGGTCATCACCTGCGGTGGGGCCTACTCGAAGGCCGACGGCTACGAGGCGAACGTGGTCGTCTTCGCCCGGCTGGTCGAGACTCGCTAGCCGGGACGCTTCGTTCGCGCGACCGTCAGCCTCGGTGCGGCACGGTAGGGCGGAAGCCTCTCTCGATGAGCGCGGGCAGGTACCGCCCGAGGGCGGCCACGCTCTGGGACCGGTCACCCCCCGCGTCGTGCGACAGGACCACCGCACCGGGTGCCGCACCCTTCTCCACCCGGCGCACGATGGTGCCGGTGCCCGGCGTCGTCCAGTCCAGCGTGTCGACGGTCCAGGCCATCGGTTCCATGCCCATCGCGGCACCGATCTCGAAGGAGTTGCGGTTCCAGGCACCGTACGGGGCCCGGTACCAGAGCGGCGGAGCGCCGAGCGTCTTCTCGATCACCTCGCTGGTGCTGCCCAGTTCGTCACGGATACCGCCTCGGGAGAGTTTCGGGATCAGTGGGTGCGACCAGGAGTGATTGCCGACCACGTGCCCGTCGTCGGCCATCTCACGGAGCAGGTCCCTGTTGTCGGCCACCATCTCGCCGCAGACGAAGAACATCGCCCGGGCGCCGTACCTGCGCAGCGTGGCCAGGATGTCCGGGGTGTACCGCGGGTCGGGGCCGTCGTCGAAGCTCAGCACCATGGCATCGCTCCCCAGCTCGGGCAGTTCCTCGAACGGCCGGGTACGGACGGGCGGCGCGACGGGCCGGAAGCGGGGTGGCGCGTTCGAGGTCATGGGCCGGAGCCGGTAGGCCCCGGGGCCTGCCTGTGCTCTCGCCGGAGGCCCGGCGGCCGGGGCAGGCGGCTCACCGCCGGGGCGTGCGGGCGTCCCCGCCGGATCCGCGGCGACCATGTGCACGGCGGTGGCGGCACCCAGCGCGAGTGCGAGGCGCAGCACGGTGCGGCGTTCCGCTGAAATCTGATCATGCTTCATGACCAACTGCTCGCACGGAGTGCCGCCGGCCTCCGCAGCCGACACCGATTATGTGGTGATTTGCACCCGATGGATGGAGTGTCCTCTCACTGTCCGGCGGGGAGAATCCGGGCTCTGCGGAGGCGCCCGGGGGACGGCGATCGGGAGCGACTACCCTCGGGGCCGTGACTGACCAGCAACAGCACCGGTTCGAGCGTGGCACGGACGGCCCCAAGGTGATCGTCGCGGGCATCGACGGGTCCGATTCCTCGATGCGGGCCGCGGCGTATGCGGCGGGTCTCGCCCGACGGCAGAACGCGATGCTCGCCCTCGTCTACGTCCAGCCGGTGATGTCGGCCGGCGCAGCCTTGGGAGCCCCGGTCGCCGAGACGACCGGAGAGGTCGCCGAGGGTCTGGTGAACGAGATCAGGGACTCGACCGAACGGCTCAAGGACATATGGAACGTCCGCTGGGAGTTCCACACGTTCCACGGGGATCCGTACAACGGGCTGGTGACGGCGGCCGACGACCTGAAGGCGGACGCCGTGGTCGTGGGCGCGTCGGAGTCCGCCGGGCACCGTTTCATCGGTTCGGTGGCGGTGCGGCTCGTGAAGGCCGGGCGCTGGCCGGTCACGGTCGTCCCGTGACGTACCGGCGGGTCCCGGGCGTCACTTCCCCATGACGAGGCCGTCCTGGGCCCCTCCGCGGCTGAGGACGATTCCCTGGATCCGGTCGCGGATCTCGCGCAGCCGGTCGCCGGATCCGCCTGCCGGGGCCTCGGAACCGAGGTCCATGACGCGCCCGGCCTCGGAATCGAACCACTGCGGAATGAACTCAGCCTTCTTGACAGCCCATCGCTGCCCGGGTTTCACGGGCGGCTCGAAGGTGAAGCGGCCCATCGAGCTCTCGTGGGCGCGCCGGTCCTGGACGCCTTCGTGGTTGACCATGGGCCCGGCGACCTGGTTGCCCATTCCGTACACGATCCAGGTTCCGTTGACCTTCTCGTAGGCCTGCGGGACATGGGCGTGGGTACCGAGGATCAGGTCGATGTCGGGGCGGTCACCGGCCCCGGAGGCCGTGAGTTCGCGGCCGAGTCCGAGCTGTACGTCGTCGGGGGCGTCCTGCCACTCGGTGCCCCAGTGCAGCGAGACGACGACCACGTCGGCGCCGGCCTTGCGTGCCGCCTTCGCGTCCGAGACGATCCTGTCCTTGTCGATCAGGTCGACGGCCCAGGGCTGCCCGGCGGGCAGGGGGATGTCGTTGGTTCCGTAGGTGTACGCGAGGTGTGCGACCTTCGCGGCGTTCCCGCCCTTGCCCGCCCTGAGGAGGGTGGGCCGCGACGCCTCCTTCGCCGAACGCGCGGATCCCGCGTGGGCGACGCCCGCACGGTCCAGTGCGTCGAGTGTGCGCCCGATTCCCTGGGCGCCGTCGTCCAGGGTGTGGTTGGAGGCGGTGGAGCAGGAGTCGAAGCCGGTGGCGCGCAGGGCCGTCGCCACCTCGGGCGGCGACTTGAAGGACGGATAGCCGGTGTAGGGGCCACCGGCCTGGCCGTACACCGTCTCCATGTGGCAGATGGCCAGATCCGCGCCCGAGACCGCCGAGGAGGCACCCTTGAGCATCGGACGGAAGTCGTATCCGCCACCACCCGCGTCGGCGGCGGCCCGGTCGATGATCGCGGAGTGCGGCAGGATGTCGCCCGAGGCCAGCAGCGTGAAGGCGCGCGCGCCCTCCGCTCCCCCGGAGCCCGACCCGTTCGCACCGCGTTCGGCGGAGAGGTGCCGCCCGGCGAAGCCGGGGGGCGAGGACGACTGGCCGGTACAGGCCGTAGTGGCGAGCAGTCCGGCGACGGCGATCGCCGCGCCCTGTCGGATGCGCTTCGTCATCTGCACGACTCCCAGTTCGGATGATTCCGGCCACCTGAATACACATATATCCATACTGGTGAGTCAAGGACAAAGACGACCAAGTACCTGAATCGGCCGTATCCCCGCGCGACGACCGTTCACCGCACCACTCGCCGCTCCGTGCGACCGCTCGGCGCACGCCTCGGTGCGTCGCCTGTCCCCCCGCGCCCCGATGCGTTCGTATACGCCAGGCGGGACCGAGGCGTCAGGGCCTCTTCGGGAAAGGACGTTCACGATGACCACTGCGACAACCGATGAGCGGGCCCTCGCGGAGCTGCAACGGGACCACGGGCCCGCGTTGTTCCACTTCCTGCTGGGGCTGACCTTCGGCGACCGGCAGCGGGCGGAGGACCTGCTGCAGGAGACGCTGGTACGGGCCTGGCTGCACCCGGAGGCGTTCGACACCGAGTACGACTCGATGCGGCCCTGGCTCTTCACCGTCGCCCGCCGGCTGGCCATCGACGCCCGCAGGTCCCGGCAGGCCAGGCCGACGGAGGTCAGCGACGTGGTTCTGGAGGGCGCCCCCGCCCGGGAGGACACCGCTGACTCGGCCGTCCACGCCCTCGATGTGCGCGAGGCCGTACGGACCCTGAGCCCCGAGCACCGGGCGGTGCTCGTGGAGATCTACTTCCGGGGGCTCAGCGTGGGCGAGACCGCGGAGGCCCTCGGCATACCCGCTGGCACCGTCAAGTCCCGGTCCTACTACGCGCTGCGGCTGCTGAGCCGCAATCTGCCCGGCTACTCCAGCAGGTCCTCCGCGCTGAGCATCGCGAGGAGGGAGACGGCGTCCACGACCTCCACATAGGCCGCGGCGCATGCCCCGCACCGCTGGAGATGCCGGGCGACCGAGGCGGTCTCGTCCTCTTCCAGAGCATCGAGCACATAGGCGCCCAGCATCTGCCGTACATGCGGGCCGTCGCCACGCTCGGCGGTCATCGCACCTCGAATCTCCCGACGGATCCTGCCCTTCTGCCCACGCGGGGCACGTGCCCCCGGTTCAATGCTGTGTGGCCCGGTGCCGAGTCGAACGAAAGAGGCGAGACGGGATGCGTCCCGAAGAACACGAGGGAACCGGTGGGGGCGGGCCGCTGGTCCCGATGGCGTGGATGTACTCCGAGTACATCGCCGACGAAGTACTGGCGACCGGCGAACTGATGGAGCCGACGACCCTGGAGTACCGGGCGGGACGCGACGCGCTCGCCCTGACCATCTTCCTCTCCGACCGGGCGGTCGCCGATGAGCTCTGCGTGGCGCGCGTGGACGAGCTGCGGCTGCTCACGGCCTACGGCGCCGGATGGAGGCGCTGGGTCTGTTCGCGGCTGAAAGCCCTGGAGCGGCCGGCCGGGCCTGCGGACCCCGACCTCGGCCTGGCGCGGGCCGCCTGGCGGTGGCTGGAGGAGACCGAACTGCCGGCCGCGGACCTCGACGCGATCGGCCCGCCGCCGTGGGACGGGGTGGACACCGACGGCGAGGAGGACGAGGAAGCCGAGACGCAGGTGTGGACTCCGGCGTGGCAGCTGGGACTGCCTCTGGGCCATCTGGCCGTCCATCTGTACTGAGCCGGAGAACCGGGCGGGGCCGCAGAGGGAGACTACGAGCCGTGCACGCCCGCACGGTACTTGGGCAGTCTCAGGGTGATCTTCATACCGGCTCCCGCTCCCGTCTCGATGACGAGCCCGTAGTCGTCCCCGTACACCTGGCGGAGCCGCTCGTCCACATTGAGGAGACCGATGCCGGACGAGCTGCCGCCCTCGCCGCGCAGGATCTGCCGGAGGCGCTCGGGCTCCATCCCCGCGCCGTCGTCCTCGATGACGACCTCGGCCTCCGCGCCCGCGTCCAGCGCGCTGATCGTGATGTGGATCGGGGCGTCGGCCGCCCGGACGTTGCCGCCCGGACGGGACAGGGTGGCGGCGCCTTCCAGTCCGTGCTTGACGGCGTTCTCGACCAGGGGCTGGAGGCAGAGGAACGGGAGCGAGACGGGAAGCACCTCCGGGGCGACCTGGAGCGTCACCGAGAGCCGGTCGCCGAAACGGGCCCGCACGAGGGCCAGATACTGGTCGATGGAGTGCAGTTCGTCGGCGAGGGTGGTGAACTCCCCGTGCCTGCGGAACGAGTAGCGCGTGAAGTCGGCGAATTCCAGCAGCAGCTCACGCGCACGCTCGGGGTCGGTCCTGACGAACGAGGCGATGGCGGCCAGCGAGTTGAAGATGAAGTGGGGGCTGATCTGGGCCCGCAGCGCCTTGATCTCGGCCTCGATGAGCTGCGTACGGGAACGGTCGAGCTCGGCGAGTTCCAGCTGGACGCAGACCCAGCGGGCCACCTCCCCCGCCGCCCTGGCCAGCACCGCCGATTCGCGGGGGGCGTAGGCGACGAGTGTGCCGAGCACCCGGTGGTCGACCGTCAGCGGCACGGCGACGGCCCAGCGCAGCGGGCAGTCGAGGTCGTCGCAGCCACTGTCGAACGCGGTGTCCCTGCCGCTGGCGAGGAGCCCTCGCACCTGGTGCATCACGTCCGTGCTGTGGTGCTCGCCCTCGCCGTCCCATACCAGAACCCGGTCGCGGTCGGTGAGGCACAGGGCGTCGGTGCCGAGCAGCGAGCGCAGCCGGCGCGCCGATCTGCGCGCGCTCTCCTCGGTGAGTCCCGCGCGCAGCGGGGGCGCCGCGAGTGAGGCCGTGTGCAGGGTCTCGAAGGTGGCGTGTTCGACGGGTGTGCCCACATCGCTGGTGCGTACGGGGCGGGCGGTGCGGCCCAGGAGGAAGCCCGTGCCGAACAGCAGCAGGACGAGCACGGCGATGACCGCGACCCCGGCCCCGGTCACCGCAGGCGTCCCGAGGTCAGCGACTCCGGCAGGTGGAAGCGGGTCATGGCGGCGTTGGTGCCCGGGGGAATCCGTCCCGGGGTGGCCAGGGAGACCAGGATCATCGCGAGGAAGCCGACCGGTACGGACCAGACGGCCGGCCAGGCCAGCAGGGCGTGCGGCCAGCCCGGCGGGCGCACCGCGCCGCTGACGGTGATGGCGACGGACAGCAGCGCGGAGCCGCCGCCGAGCAGCAGCCCGGCGATCGCGCCCGGCGGGGTGAGCCGGCGCCACCAGATGCCGAGGACGAGGAGCGGGCAGAAGGACGAGGCGGAGACCGCGAAGGCCATCCCGACGGCGTCGGCCACCGGCACCCGGCTGACGAGCAGCGAGCCGCCCAGCGGTACGGCGATGGCCAGGACGGTGGCCAGCCGGAAGTGCCGTACGCCCCGCGAGGGCAGGACGTCCTGGGTGATCACTCCGGCCACGGCCATGGTGAGTCCGGACGCGGTGGACAGGAACGCGGCGAACGCACCGCCGGCGAGGAGGGCCCCGAGCAGATCCCCGCCGAGACCGCCGATCACCCGCGCGGGCAGCAGCAGCACGGCGGCGTCGGCGTCCCCGCCACGCATGAGTTCGGGCGCGTACAGGCGGCCCAGGGCCCCGTACACCGGGGGCAGCAGGTAGAACACGCCGACCAGGGCGAGGACGGCGACCGTCGTGCGGCGGGCGTCCCGGCCGTTGGGACTGGTGTAGAAGCGGACCACCACGTGCGGCAGGCCCATGGTCCCGAGGAAGGTCGCCATGATCAGTCCGTACGTCGCGTAGAGCGGATGATCGGCGCGGAAGACGGAGATCTGGTCGTCGAAGCTGACCCGAGGGCTTCCGTCGCCCTGCCAGGCCAGCACGAGGAAGAGGGCGGGCACCAGCAGTGCGGTGAGCTTCAGCCAGTACTGGAACACCTGCACGAAGGTGATCGAGCGCATGCCTCCCGCCGCGACGGCGACGACCACGACGGAGGCGACGAGCACATCGCCGAGCCAGCCCGGAGCACCGGTGAGGATCTTCAGGGTGAGTCCGGCGCCCTGGAGCTGCGGGACGAGGTACACCCAGCCGGCGCCGACGACGAACACGCTGACCAGTCGGCGCACCTGCCGTGACTCGAGCCGTCCCTCGGCGAAGTCGGGAAGGGTGTACGCCCCCGAGCGGCGCAGCGGCGCGGCGACGAACACCAGCAGCACGAGGAATCCGGCGGTGTAGCCGACCGGGTACCAGAGCATGTCGGGGCCGTGCACCAGCACCAGGCCCGCTATGCCGAGGAACGAGGCGGCGGACAGGTACTCGCCGCTGATCGCGGCGGCGTTGAGCCTCGGCCGCACGGTGCGCGACGCGACGTAGAAGTCGGAGGTGGTACGGGAGATCCGCAGCCCGAAACCGCCGACGAGGACGGTGGCCAGGAAGACCAGGGCGATCGCCACGACCGCTGCCGGGTGGCCGGGGACACTCACGGTGCGGGGCGGCCTTCCACGAGCCGGGCGAAGTCGCGCTCGTTGCGCTCGGCCCGGCGGACGTACCACCAGGCGGCGAGGGTGAGCGGCGGGCAGGTGGCGAAGCCGAGCACCGCCCAGACGAGGGCGTTGCTGTGCAGCGCCTCGAAGACCAGGGGCAGGGTGCCGGCGACGAGGGCGAGCACGGCGAAGACGGTGAGGCCGGCCCGGAGCTGGCTGCGCATCAGCGAGCGGACGTAGGCGCCGCCGAGGGCGGTCTGCTCGTCGATCTCCGACTGGGCGCGGTAACGGGGCAGCGGACGTACCCGCCGGGGCTCACCCATGACCACTTCGCGCCGGGGCGTGCTCTCTGCGGACATGGGGCCGGAGTTTAGGCGCGCGGGGCCCGCCTGGGAAGGGGGACGTCCCGGTAGGGCCAGGTCAGCGGCCGGTCTGCCGCATCAGGAGATCGCGCAGGGCACGGGTGTGCCTGCGGCTGACCGCGAGTTCCGCCTCCCCTATGCGGACGCTCATGCTGCCGGCGTCGAGCCGGAGCTCGTCGATCCGGTTCAGCGCCACGAGATGGCGGCGGTGGATGCGGACGAAGCCCCGGGAGCGCCAGCGCTCCTCCAGGGTGGTGAGCGCGATCCGCACCAGATGGCTGCCGGTCGCGGTGTGCAGCCGGGCGTAGTCGCCCTGCGCCTCGGCGTAGGCGATGTCGTCGACCGGTACGAAACGGATGACCCCGCCCAGCTCGACCGCGACCTGGTCGGCAGCCGCGTCGTGGACGGGCGCGGAGCGTTCACCGACCTGCTCGGCGACCCGGCGGACGGCCTCGGCCAGCCGCTCGCGGCGGACGGGCTTGAGCACGTAGTCGACGGCCTTGAGGTCGAAGGCGTGCACGGCGAAGCCTTCGTGGGCGGTGACGAACACGATGAGCGGCGGTGCGGCGAACCCGGCCAGGAGCTGGGCGACGTCGAGTCCCGTCAGCCCTGCCATGTGGATGTCGAGGAACACGACGTCGATCGCCGAGGGGTCGTCGGGTCCGGCGTCGACGGCACTCCCGATGCGGCGCAGCGCCTCGGTGGCTCCGGAGGCGCCCTCGGCGCTCCGGATGCGGGGATCGGCGCGCAGGAGGTAGAGGAGTTCCTCCAGGGCGGGTTCTTCGTCGTCGACGGCGAGTACGCGCAGCATGAGGCCGGAGTTTAGACCGCCCGGCGTGGCGGCTGCCGCTACTTGAGCAGGCGGGACAGCCGCCGGTCGGCGAGAGGCTTGCCACCGGTCTGGCAGGTGGGACAGTACTGCAGCGACGAGTCGCTGAACGAGACCTCCAGCACGGTGTCGCCGCAGACGGGGCAGGGCTGTCCGGCGCGGCCGTGGACCCGCATGCTGCTCTTCTTCTCGGCCTTGAGCCGGCCTGCCGCGACGCCCCGGGAGCGTTCGACCGCGTCCAGGAGCGTCGTACGCATCGCGTTGTACAGATGGGTGATGTCGTCGTCACCGAGGCCGGTGGTGAGCTTGAAGGGTGACATCTTCGCGACGTGCAGGATCTCGTCGCTGTAGGCGTTGCCGATGCCCGCGATCAGCGACTGGTCGCGCAGCGCTCCTTTGACCTGTCGGCGCGCTCCGCCGAGGACCGTCGCGAACGCGTCCCGGTCGAAGGAGTCGGCGAGCGGGTCGGGTCCGAGGCGCGCCACTCCCGGCACGTCCGCCGGATCACGCACCAGGTGGACGGCGAGGCGCTTGGTGGTCCCCATCTCCGTCAGGTCGAAGCCGTCGCCGCCGGTGAGGACCGTCCGCAGGGCGAGGGGTCCCTTGCCCGGCCGCGGCGGGGTGGCGGGGAAGCTGTCCTTCCACTGGAGCCAGCCGGCCCGTGCGAGGTGGATGAGCAGATGGAGCGGTCCGGCCGTGATGTCGAGGAACTTGCCGCGCCGGGCCACGGAGGTCACGGTGGCGCCGTGCAGGTCGGTGGGCGGTGGGTCGTACGTCTTGAGGACGCTGATCGCGAGCGGTTGGACACGGGCGATCTCCTTGCCGACCAGATGGTCGTCGAGGAAGTCCCGCAGGGCTTCGACTTCCGGCAGTTCGGGCATGGCTCCAGCCTGCCGCACCGGCCCGGCAGGTGCCCGCCGGACGTACGGTTCCCGCTCAGACGGCGGGTTCCCGCAGCCCGTAGACGCGCTGCGCGGTGCCTGCGAAGACCGCCCGGCGTCCGTCCTCCCCCAGTCCGCAGGTCAGCTCGCGGGCCGCGTCGAGGACATCGGTGTATCCGGTGGCGAGCCGGCACACGGGCCAGTCGGAGCCGAACATCATCCGGTCGGGGCCGAACGCCTCGATGACGGTGTCCGCGTAGGGGCGCAGGTCCTGGATCGTCCAGGTCCGGGGGTCCGCCTGGGTGACGAGGCCCGAGAGTTTGCAGAAGGTGTTGGGCAGTGCGGCGAGCATGCGCAGGTGGCCGGCCCAGGGGTGCGTGGCCCGCAGCGCCACCGGCGGTTTGCCGGCGTGATCGAGTACGAAGGTGAGCTGTGGCAGCAGGGCGACGGCACGGGCGGCGGCGGGCAGTTGATGGGGCTGGACGATCAGGTCGTAGACGAGTCCTGCGGCCGCGACGGCTCGCAGCCCGCGCAGGACGTCGGGGCGCAGCAGCCACTCCGGGTCGGGTTCGCCCTGGACCTGGTGGCGTATCCCGACGAGCCGGCTGCCGCCCGGCAGGGAGCGGAGCGCCGCGAGGGTGTCGGCGATGTCCGGCGCGGTGAGGTCGGTCCAGCCGACGACGCCTGCGACGAGTGCGTGGCCTTCGGCGAGCGCGAGGAATTCGGGGGTCTCCTCGGCGACGGTTACCGTCTGGACGAGGACGGTCGCGACCACTCCGGCGGCGCGGGCGTCGGGCTCCAGGTCGGCGAGGGTGAAGGTCCGTCGGATGGGGGCGAGTTCCTCGCCGGTGATCCAGTCCTGGTCGCGCACCGCGAGGTCCCACACGTGGTGGTGGGCGTCGATGACCGGCGAGGGCGTCATCACAGCAGCCCTTCCGCACGCAGGTCGTCCCAGAGCGCGTCCGGGACCGGTGTGCGGAGCTGGGCCGCCGCGTCCCGCACCTCGTCCGGGGAGCGGGTGCCGACGAGCACCCCGGCGACGGCCGGGTGGCCCAGGGGGTAGTTCAGGGCCGCGGCGCGCAGCGGAACGCCGTGCCGTTCGGCGACGGCTCGGAGATGCAGGGCCCGTTGCAGGAGGGACGCGGGGGCCACCGCGTAGTCGTACGTCGCGCCGGGCCGCGGGTCGGCGAGCAGCCCGGAGTTGAACACACCTCCGATGACGACGCTGCGGCCCCGGGCGGCCGCCTCCGGCAGCAGTGCGTCGAGGGCGCTCCGGTCGAGGAGGGTGAGACGGCCGGCGCAGAGGACGGCGTCGACGTCCGTCTCCCGCAGGAAGCGGGTGAGCATCGCGGTCTGGTTCATGCCGGCGCCGATGGCACCGACCACGCCCTCGGCCCGCAGTCGCTCCAGAGCGGGGTAGCCCTCGCGGAAGGCTTGCTCGCCGTGGTCGTCGGGGTCGTGCAGATAGACGATGTCGACGCGGTCGAGACCGAGGCGTCCGAGGCTCTCCTCGATGCTGCGCCTGATGCCGTCGGCGCTGAAGTCCCAGCGGCGCCGGTGGGTGTGCGGTACGGCGTACCCGTCGGAGAGGCCGTGGCGTGCCGCGGCCTCGGCGGGGGTCACCGGGTCGAGCAGGCGGCCTGCCTTCGTGGACACCGCGTAGGCGTCCCGCGGCCGGTCACGCAGCGCCTCGCCGAGGCGGCGTTCGGAGAGACCGAGGCCGTAGTGCGGTGCGGTGTCGAAGTAGCGGATGCCCTCGTCCCACGCCGCGTCGACGGCGGCGGCTGCCTGCGCCGGATCGACCTCGGTGAAGAGGTTGCCGATGGCTGCCGCCCCGAAGGCGAGTTCGGTGATCTCGACCGCGCTGTGTCCGAGCCTGATGCGCCGCATGCTTCTGCCGCCCCCGCCGGTGATCCCTGATGGTCCGTACAGGGACTATTCATCGGATCAATCGGCCTCGTCAACAGGATCCGGCGGATCGGGCCCTCAAGCCGGAGCGGGCACCGTGGGCACGAGTGCGTGCAGGTCGTGCAGCTCCTCGTGCACCGCGGCGGCCAGCCGGTGCAGATCGGGCAGCGCCTTCCCGTCGGCGACCAGTCCGACCTGGACCCGTCCGCCGTACGTCGACAGGGCGACGGCCAGCGACTGGCCGCGGGCCAGCGGCGCCATGGGATAGACGGCGCGCAGCGGACAACCGCCGAACGAGAGGGCCGAGCGGGGCAGGGGCACGCTGGTGACCAGGATGTCGAAGAGCATCCGGGCCGCGTTCCCGGCCAGCGGTGCTCCGAACCTGTGGGCCAGCGCGGGCAACTGGTCGGCCAGTACGGCGACGGCGCCCGCGCCGCGCGACGGCCCGGCGGCCTTGTTGCGGTCCATGCCCGTGCGCACGAGGCGCAGCCGTTCCCGCGCGTCGGGTTCGCCGACGGGCAGCGCGAGGAGGTAGGCGGAGAGCCTGTTGCCGGTGGCCGCTCCGCCGGGCCGGCGCCGGGAGACGGGGACCAGGGCGCGGGGGTCCGCGCCCGGCAGCGGCTCGCCGCGCTCGACCATCCAGCGGCGCAGCGCACCGGCGACCACGGCGATCAGGACGTCGTTGGCCGTACCACCCTCGGTGCGCCGGACGCGCTGTACCGTTTCGGCGTCGAGTTCGGTGGTGGCCAGGCGGCGTGTGCCGCTGGAGCGCGCGGTCAGGGCCGAGGTGGCGCGCAGGTCGAGGCGGCTGGCACGTACGACGGACGCGCCGACCCCCAGCGCCCGGCCGACGTCCCCGATGCGGCCGATCGCCAGGCCGGCCGCCTCGGACGGGCCGGGCAGCCAGGAGCGGGGCGGTACGGGTGTCCGGCGGCCGGGCGCGCGCCGGCGGGCACCGGCGGGGGCGATCTGGTCGAAGATTCCCGCTCCGATGGCGACTGCGCGCATCCCGTCGGCGAGCGCGTGGTGCAGCTTGACGAGTACGGCGAAGGGGCCGTCACCCGGGCTGTCGAGGAGGTACATCTCCCAGGGCGGCAGGCCCCGCCCGAGCGGCCCCTCCATGAGCTCACCGGCGAGCCGGGTCGTCTCCGCCATGAAGTCGCCGGCGGGAAGCACGACCCGCCGGACGTGGCGGTGCACGTCGAAGTCCCGGTCGGTGAACCAGGCGGCGCCGCCGACGGGCAGCAGGACGTCCCGCACCCGCATCCGCAGCCGGGGGATGGCGGCCGCGCGGGCGCCGAGCAGCTCCAGCAGGCCCCGCGGGGCCACTCCCGGCACCGGGTCGAAGACGGCGAGGGCGCCGAGGTGCATCGGATGGGCGTCGGATTCGAGGTGCCAGAAAGCCAGGTCAAGAGGTGCCAGGAGCTCGGTACTCAACGGGGCCTCGCGTCTTCGACGGGACGACGGAACGACGATCGCGGTCGATCCTTCCGGGTCAATTACGTACAAGTACTGAAATGTTACGTACCGTTGCAGCCTCTACGAGTCGAGGCGGCGGCGCTACCGCTGCTCCGGAATGAGGAACTCGCACCACACGCTCTTGCCGTTGCCCCGGGACTCCACTCCCCACATGTCGGCAAGCCGGTCGACGAGCATGAGCCCGCGGCCCGAGACTCCGGACTCCCCCGCGTCCCTGCGGCGGGGCCGGGCGCTGGAGCGGTCCTCGACGTCGACCCGGAGCCGGCGTTCGGGTCCGGTGAGCACCCGGATGGTGACGATGGCACCGCTGTCGGTGTGCATCAGCGCGTTGGTGATGAGCTCGTCCGCCGCGAGCTCGACCTCGTCCGTCCGGCCCTTCGCCCCCCAGGCGCGCACCGCCGCCCGGATCATGTGACGGGCCGAGGTCAGAGCCTCCGGGTCGTTCTGCGCGACGTGCTGCTGGAGCCGGGCACCCGGGTGGGGGGCGTGGGCCGCGTCACGACGCAGCAGCAGCAACGCCATGTCGTCGCCGCCGCCCCGCTCGTCGACGACTGCGCAGAGCCGGTCGGCGAGCTCCTGGACGTCCTGCGGACCGTCGCGCACCGTCGAGACCAACAGCGCCATGCCTTCGTCGAGGTCGGTTCCGGGCAGCTCCACCATGCCGTCGGTGTACAGGATCATCGTCTGCCCCGGGTCCAGGTCGATGGTGCTGACGGGGTATTCGAGCTGCCCGAATTCCGCGGAGAGTCCCAGCGGCAGCCCTCCGTCGACCGGCAGCCTGCGGCAGCTCCCGTCGACGTGTCGCAGAGCCGGATCGACGTGCCCCGCCCTGACCATCTGCACCACTCCGGTGGTCAGGTCGGCCTCGGCGTAGGTGCAGGTCGCGAAGCGGTCGGTGTCGAGTTCGTGGAGGAAGACGGACGCCCGCGCCATGACCGTGGCCGGGCTGTGCCCCTCGGCCGCGTAGGCGCGCAGCACGATGCGGAGCTGCCCCATGACGGCGGCCGCGTGCGTGTCGTGCCCCTGGACGTCTCCGATGACGGCGCCGACCCGGCCGCCGGGCAGCGCGATGATGTCGTACCAGTCGCCCCCGATGTCCCTGCCGAGCCGCGCCGATCGGTAGCGGACGGCGACCCGGGCGCCTGGCACGTCGGGGATCCGCCGCGGCAGCATCGCCTGCTGGAGCCCTTCGGCGAGATCGTGCTCCTGCTCGTACAGCATCGCCCGCTGGAGGCTCTGGGCGATCGAACTCCCGAGGGCCACCAGCAGGTTTCTCTCGTCACCGGCGAAGCCGGCCTTGTTGCCGTAGAGGAGCCCGAGCGCACCGATCGGGCGGGCCTGGGCGACGAGGGGCAGATAGGCGGCGGCGGTGATGCCGAGATGGCTGATGTGCGGCCACAGGACGGGGTACGAGGCGGCGAAGTCCTCGGGCGTCTCGATGAAACGGGGCGTGAGCGTGCGGATCACTTCACTCATCGGGTACGGCTCGTCGGTCCGGGTGTAGCGGGTGCCCTGCACGTACGCCCCTTCGGGACCGTCCGCCACCAGGTGGATGCGCCCGGACTCGAGCAGACCCATGACGAGGCTGGCGGCACCGAGGTTGGCCAGGACCTGGGAACTCCTCAGCACGTCGGTGACGTCCTCGACGGTCCGGGCGTGCGCCAGCGCCGCGGTGGTTCCCTCGACCAGGCTGGTACGTCGGCGCCGTTCGTCGTCGACGGTCCTCCGGGCGGTGGATTCGGCCAGTTCCTGGGTGGCGTCGCGGATGATCCCGATGATGCGTCGGGGCCGCCCGGTGCCGTCGCGGCGGATGAACCCCTGCGTGTGGGTCCAGCACAACGAGCCGTCGCGCTGTCTCCGGCGGAAGTACGCGCCGTAATTGCTGCTTCCGCCCTTGATGGCTCGCGTGACCATGTCGTCGAGCCGGTTCGCCTCGTCGGCGGGTACGCGCTGCGCGAGGGCCGCGGGATGGCCGTCGTACTCCCCGGGACGCAGATCGAACACCTCGAGGGCGGGCTCGTCCATGTGCATGAGACCGCTGTCCAGATCCCAGTCGAAGCTGCCCATTCGGTTCAGGGCGAGACTGAGGTCCGGGTGGGCGGGCCAGTCGTCCGGGAGTGACAGGGCACCCGCTACCCGATCATCCATGTGGGCCACTCTGCCATCATTTGTCCGATTCCTCCATCGAATCGACACCTTGAACGCATTCAAGGCAGCCTCTATGCTCGGTCTCGCAAATTGAACATGTTCAATTCGACGTTGCTCGTACGTGTGGACAAGGGGTGGGCACGATGTCCGTACTGGTCGGGCTGATCGTGGTGCTGGGCATGCTGGTGATCGTCCCGTTGGGACTGGGCCTCGTCGGCGACCCCGCGCTCGACCGGATACGGCACCTGTGGCCGCTGTTCGCGTTGCCCGGCGCCGTGTCCCTGTGGCTGCCGCGCGGAGGCGTCGCCACCGCCCTCGCCCTCTGTTACGCGCTGGGCACCCTGCTTCTCGCCGCCCACGCGCCGCGACGCCTCGCCCGCACACGCAGCGCCCGCCCGTCGGAAACCGCACTGCTCACCGCGCTGATCGCTCCGGCGGTCGCCGCACTCGCCCTCGTCGCCGAGCGCTCCGGCCACGAACTGTTCGGCTTCGGGCTCGGCATCCTGGCGCTGACCGTGCCCCACTTCCACTACGCCGGCTTCGCCGCGGCCCTCGTCGCCGGTCTCGTCTGCCGGGCCGAGGACGGCCCGGGGAGCCGGTTCGCGGCCCTGAGCGTGCCGCTCGGCACCCTGCTCGTCCTCATCGGTTACTTCACCGGGGACTGGACGGAACTGGCCGGGGCGGTCGTGCTCACCGCGGGAATGTGGACGGTCGCCCTCCTGACCTGGCGCACCGCCGGCGCCAACGGGCCGGACCGTGTCACCCGCGCACTTCTCACCGTATCGGCCGGCGTGCTCGCGGTGACCATGGTGCTCGCACTGAGCTGGGCGCTCGGAGAGGCGACCGGACTACCGCATCCCACGCTGACCTGGATGGCTGCCACACACGGGCTCGGCAACGCGCTGGGCTTCGCGCTCTGCGCGCTGCTCGCCCGGCGCGGACTCCAGGACCACCACCACCCGGAAGGCAGAACCGCATGAGCACCCTGACGTACCCCGAGGTCGGCACCACCCGGCTCGGACCGCTCCCGGACGGCTACCACCACCTGCACCACCGCGCCGTGGTCGGCAGGGGCAGGGCGGACTTCGAGGCCGCGGGCACCGCGGTCACGGAGTGGCGCATGCACCGCGCCTCGGGGGCCCGGGTGAACGCCTCCGCCGCACGGGCCGACACCGGGACCACTGTCGAGGTGTCGATCGGTCTCGGGCCGCTCCGCCTCTCCGCCCCCTGCGAGATCGTCTGGACCGCGTACGAGAAGGACCGCACCGGCTTCGCTTACGGCACCCTGCCGGGGCATCCGGAGCGCGGGGAGGAGAGCTTCGTGGTGGAACTGGCGGACGACGGAAGGGTGTGGTTCACCGTCATGGCGTTCTCACGGCCCGCCTCCTGGTACACCCGCCTGGCCGGGCCCCTCGTCCCGGTGGTCCAGCACTGGTACGCCCGTCGGCTCGGCGCCTCGCTGCGCCGGATCGTGCCGGCTGTCCGACGGGCGGGACACGCCGGATACTGAGGGGGATGGAGTGGTTCACCGCAGATGGCTACTGGCTGAGCAGGCTGATCTTCCAGCGGGCGCTCGCCGTCGTCTACCTGGTCGCGTTCGTCGGCGCGGCACTCCAGTTCCGGGCGCTGATCGGCTCACGGGGCATGCTTCCCGTGCCCGACCTCCTGCGGCACACCTCATGGAGGGCCGCGCCCGGGCTGTTCAGGCTGCACTACTCCGACCGCTCCTTCGCGCTCGTCTCCTGGACTGGCGCGGCGGTGTCACTCGCCCTCCTGGCCGGACTCGACGGGTACCTGCCGCTGGGGGCGGCGATGGCTCTGTGGGCGGTGCCGTGGGTGCTCTACCTGTCGATCGTCCAGGTCGGCCAGGTCTGGTACGGCTTCGGCTGGGAGTCGCTCCTGCTGGAGACGGGCTTCCTCGCCGTGTTCCTCGGAAACCACGAAACGGCGGCACCCGTGCCGGTGTTGTGGCTGCTGCGCTGGCTGCTCTTCCGGGTGGAATTCGGCGCCGGCCTCATCAAGATCCGGGGGGACGAGTGCTGGCGGCGGCTGACCTGTCTGGAGTTCCACCACGAGACGCAGCCGATGCCGGGACCACTGAGCTGGTTCTTCCACCGGCTCCCGAGGCGCGCGCACCGGGTGGAGGCCGCTGCCAACCATGTCACCCAACTCGTGGTGCCGTTCCTGCTGTTCACCCCTCAGCCGGTGGCGAGCGTCGCGGCCGGGCTGGTGGTCGTCACCCAGCTCTGGCTTGTGCTGTCGGGGAATTTCGCCTGGCTGAACTGGCTGACCGTCGCCATCGCCCTGACAGCGGTCGACTGGTCACCGATCGCCGGGCCGCCGCCGGCGCAACCGGCCTCACCCCTCTGGTACGAGATGGTCGTCCTCTCGGTCACCGCCCTCGTCCTGGCCCTCAGCTACCGCCCGGCGCGCAATCTGCTCTCCCGTCGCCAGGTCATGAACCGGTCCTTCGACCCGCTGCACCTGGTGAACACCTACGGCGCCTTCGGGAGTATCAGCAGGATGCGTCTGGAGGTGGTGGTGGAGGGCACCGAGGAGACCGTGATCCACGAGGGGACGCGCTGGCTGGAGTACGGCTTCCGCGGGAAACCGGGTGATCCGCGCCGGATGCCGCGCCAGTTCGCGCCGTACCACCTGCGGCTGGACTGGATGATGTGGTTCGCGGCGCTCTCCCCCGCGTACGCCCGGTCCTGGTTCGGACCGTTCGCGGAGCGGCTCCTGCGGGGCGACCGGGACACCCTGCGGCTGCTCGGCCACAACCCGTTCCCGGGCGGCCCGCCCACCCATGTCCGGGCCAGGGTCTTCCACTACCGGTTCACGGAGTGGAGTGAGCTGCGGGCCACCGGACGCTGGTGGGACCGGACGTACGTACGCGACTTCATGCGGCCCACGAAACGCTCCCTGCCCCCGTCCGGGACGGGGGCAGGGAGCTGAGGCGCCGCTCGAAGAGGCGCGAGGTGCTCAGTCGATCCCGGGCAGGATGTGCGGCTCGGCCAGATCGTCCTCGTAGCCGGCCAGCCTGATCGGTGCCGACCTGGCCCAGACCTCGATGTTCCGGAGCTTCTCGGGCCGACGGGCCTGTGTTGCGGCCGGCTCGGCCGGGCTCGCCTCGGTCTTCGTCATGTCAGGTGTCACCGCGGACTCCTTTGTGTCGCGTAACCCCGGGGCGGTGGCGACGCTGCGGCTGTGGGAACCGTGTCGACCGCCCTCTGCGGGGCAGGGGCAGAAACAGTTCGGTCGCGGTGGCGCCGGTACGGGGTGGGACGGCGGACTGCTTACAGACCTGTCCCAGGACGGCCGAGGAAGTTTCGTGGATCCCTTGGTGGCGTCCGTTCACCCCAGACTAACCAAATGAGCGCCGCCCCGCTCGACGGAACGTGTGGCCTGGGTCACTTTCAGCCAGCAACAGGACGGCGGCCCCGCACAACACGGGGCCGCCGACGTGCCGCCTGACGTCTCAGGTGGCGGGTGGGACAAGGGTTACGGACGGAGGAGTGGCAGCGCGGAGCCGCCCGTACTCACCAGCCCGCAGGGGCGTAATCCTTCAGGAAGCAGCCGTACAGCTCCTCACCCTGTTCACCGCGCACGATCGGGTCGTAGACACGGGCGGCCCCGTCGACGAGGTCGAGCGGGGCGTGAAAACCCTCCTCCGCGAGGCGGATCTTGTCGGGATGCGGCCGCTCGTCCGTGATCCAACCGGTGTCGACCGCCGTCATGAGGATGCGGTCCTTCTCGAACATCTCCTGGGCGCTGGTGCGGGTCAGCATGTTCAGCGCGGCCTTGGCCATGTTCGTGTGAGGGTGCCCCGCGCCCTTGTAGCCACGGCTGAAGACGCCCTCCATCGCGGAGACGTTCACGACATAGGCACGCTTCGACGCCGTCCTGGCCATCGCCGGGCGGAGCCGGCTGATCAGGATGAAGGGGGCCGTGGAGTTGCAGAGCTGGACCTCGAGAAGCTCGATCGGCTCGACCTCCTCGACGGTCTGGATCCAGCTGTTCGTGTCGTGGAGGTCGGGGACCAGTCCCCCGGCGTCGATCGCGGTACCCGCGGCGATGCGGGCCGGCGAGGCGGACCCGGTCACCAGGGCGAGATCGGTGACGTCCTGGGCGCTCAGACCCTGGCCCCCCTGACGGGCACCGGGCAGCGCGGCGACGCGGTCGACCGCACCGCTGCCGAACGTGCCGATCACCTGGGCGGCGGGCAGCTCGCCCGCGGGCAGCGGCGCGGACTCGGCACCGAGCAGCTCGCTGTAGGCCTGCGGGGAACGACGGACCGTCTGCGCGGCGTTGTTGATCAGGATGTCCAGCGGCCCCTCGGCGGCGACCGAGTCGGCGAGGGCGACGACCTGGGCGGGGTCACGCAGGTCGATGCCGACGATCTTGAGACGGTGGATCCACTCGTCGCTGTCCGGCATCGCCTTGAAGCGGCGGATGGCGTCGTTGGGGAAGCGGGTGGTGATGGTGGTGTGCGCGCCGTCGCGCAGCAGTCGCAGCGCGATGTACATGCCGATCTTGGCGCGGCCCCCGGTGAGCAGGGCCCGGCGCCCGGTGAGATCGGTGCGGGCGTCGCGCCGGCCCCGGTTCTCCTTGGCGCACTCCTGGCAGAGCTGGTGGTAGAAGGCGTCCACCTCGACGTACCGGGTCTTGCAGATGTAACAGGACCTGGGGCGCTGGAGTATCCCGGCGATCTCGGAACCGGCCGTGGAGGACGGGAGGACGCCCTGCGTCTCGTCGTCGATGCGTTCGGCGGAGCCGGTCGCCGTGGCCTCGGTCACTGCCTTGTCGTGCGCGGTCTTGGCGGCGCGGCGCTCCTGGCGGCGGCGCTGCTTCACGGTGCGGTAGACACCGGCGGTGGCCCGGCGTACGGCGACGGCGTCCGGGTGGTCGACCTCGATCGTGTCGAGCTCGTCGAGCACGCTCAGGCAGACGGCCAGCCGCTCCGGGTCGATACCGGGACCGAACTCGTCGATACCGGGAGCGAGCTCCTGGCTGTCCTCTGTCACCGTCATTGCCGTTCCTCTGTCACTCGTCACTCATGCCGCTGTCCGGGCTTCGGTGGGGAGTGATCCGGCCGGGAGCCGGCGAGGGCAGGCGCGCACGGGCCGGATGCCCCGGTCAAGTTTGCCACGAGTCGGACGTTGCTCCGCTCGGCCGTCGTCGTCCGTCACCGCACACCCGGGGCCACCCTCCGGATCGCCCTCCTCCGCGTCCGGCGGCGTCCCAGGCGCCTTGGACGAAGGGAGGCCGACACCTCGGCGAAAGAGGTAGCGGAAACCGTCCACTCGGTCACTCACGGACACATCCGCTCGGTCCGGCCGGCCCGGACGCACCTTTTCGCAACAATCTTGGGCGCCGGAGGCATTACTTCCGCGCGACCGGGCATGCGCCCGTCACTGCAGCGGAATCCAGGGAGGGCGACACCATGACGGCCATGTCAGTGCGAACCACCGAGGCGATCGGCGCAGCGGCGACGCTGCGCGACGAGGCGGGGTCGGTTTCCGACGCGGCGGTGCTGCCATGGATCGAGGACGCGGGCAAGGTGGCCCCGCAGGATGCCCGGGCCATGTCGAAGCTCTTCTTCGACCGTCTTCAGGTCCTCGAGGAGGGGACCCACGAGTACCAGTACGCGCGCAACACGCTGATCGAGATGAATCTCTCGCTGGTGCGCTTCGCCGCCTCCCGGTTCCGCAACCGGGGCGGTGACGATGTCGAGGACATCATCCAGGTCGGGACGATCGGTCTGATCAAGGCCATCGACCGGTTCGACCTGTCGCGTGAGGTCGAGTTCGCGACGTTCGCGGTGCCGTACATCGTCGGTGAGATCAAGCGTTTCTTCCGTGACACGACCTGGTCCGTGCACGTGCCGCGACGGCTCCAGGAGCTGCGGGTCGAGCTGGCCAAGGCCAAGGAGCAGCTGTCGGCGAAGCTCGACCGCGATCCGACGGTCGCGGAGCTCGCGACGCATCTCGATCTCTCCGAGGAGGAGATCATCGAGGGGCTCGTCGCAGCCAACGGCTACTCGGCCGGCTCGTTGGACAGCCCGAGTGCCGACAGTGAGTCCGGCAGCGAACAGCGTGCGTACGCCGATCTCCTGGGCGAGGACGACCCGGGGATGGCGAGTGTCGAGAATCTCCACACCCTGGCTCCGCTGCTGCGGCAGCTGGACGAGCGGGAACGGAAGATCGTCCGCATGCGCTTCGGCCAGGAGATGACCCAGGCACAGATCGGTGCGGAGCTGGGCGTCTCCCAGATGCACGTGTCGCGTCTGCTCGGCAGGATCGTCCAGCGTCTGCGCGCGGGTATGAGCGTCGAGGCCTGATCGACGGCTCGCACGGTCGACGAGTGAGGCCCGGCCGGGGTGCCGGGCCTCAGTCACATATGCTTCACGCCGATACGGCCGTGGGTGTCCCGTGCCGTCCGTCGGAGGGGGTGGAGTGTGACCGAGTCGCCGTTGGACACCTCTGCGCGTGTGCGCCGGCTCAGCCTGATTCCGGAACAGCAGAGGGTGCTGCCCGCCGCTGACGCGTCCGTCTGGGACGTCGACGCGGTGCTGCTCCTGGTCGAGGACGATTCCGGGGACGCGCTCCTGGTCGAGGAGCTGCTCACCGACAGCGAACTGGACGCCCCGCTCACCTGGTGCAAGACGCTGGCCGAGGCACGGCGGTTCCTGCTGGACTGCGACACATCCGTCTGTGTCCTGCTGGATCTGCACCTGCCGGACGTGAACGGCCTCGACGCGGTCCGTCAGCTCGTCGAGTCCGCCCCTGACGCGGCGGTCATCGTGCTGACGGGCCTGGACGAGTCGGAGACCGGACTGTCCGCGGTGGCTCAGGGCGCCCAGGACTACCTCGTCAAGGGCCGGATCGATCCCGAGGTGCTGGGCCGTGCGGTCCGCTACGCCCTCCAGCGCAAGCACGCCGAGCGATCGGCGTCCGCGATGCGGACCAGCCGTCTGATCGCCCAGGAGAACGCCCGTCTGGAACGCGCCCTGCTGCCGATCCCGCTGCTGCTCGACGACAGCTTCCAGGTGGCCGCGCGGTATGAGGCCGGGCGCGCCCACGGGCTGCTGAGCGGCGACTTCTACGATGTGGTGCAGACCGCCGACGGCGCGGTGCACGCGGTGATCGGCGACGTGTCGGGGCACGGTGCCGCCGAGGCCGCCCTGGGTGTCTGCCTGCGGGTCGCCTGGCGTACGGCCGTACTGACCGGTGTCTCGCAGCTCGAGAAGATCGGTCTCCTGGAGGCGATACTCGTCGCCGAGCGTTCGGATCCCCATGTGTTCGCGACGGTGACCACGCTCGTATTCCCGCCGAGCAGGGACAAGGTGCTCGTCGCGCGGGCCGGTCACCCCGGGCTGCTGCTGCGGCGGGGCACGGGTGTCGACTGGGTGGAACCGGACGCGGGTATGGCCCTCGGGCTCCTGCCCGGCGCGGGTCGCTGGACGCTCACGGAGCTGGAGCTCTTCTCCGACAGCGAACTCGTCCTGTTCACCGACGGACTGTTCGAGGGACGCACGGGTCCACGTTCCCGCCTCGGCGAGGACGGTCTCCTGGCCATGGCCGGCAGGTTCGGCGCGCTCGCACCCCGCGCGTTCGTCGACGCACTGGTCGCCGAGGCCACCGAGAGCGCCTCTCCGTACGGCGGACTGGCCGATGACGTCGCCGTCCTCCATCTGGGCTGGAAGGCAGGCTCGTGAGCACGGAGCAGCCCGCGGACGGACGGACGGGCCGGATATCCCGGCTGACGGTGCAGAACTGGGTCCATCTGATCCTGGCCGGCTTCGTGCTGGTGGTCTGCGGATGCCTCGTCGTGGGCGGGGTCGTCCTCTCCCGGATCTCCGACCGGACCACGGACCTGGTGGACCGCATCCAGCCCGCCCGCTCCACCTCGTTCCAGCTGCAGAACTCGCTCGTCGACCAGGAGACCGGGGTGCGCGGTTTCGCGCTGACCGGCGACACCTCGTTCCTGGAGCCCTACGAGTCGGGCATGCGGACCGAACGGGAGCGGCTGGCCCAGGTGCGCTCACTGATCGGCGCCGAGCAGCCGTACGTCGACGATCTGCGGCGGATCGAGAAGGCGTCCCAGCGCTGGCGGACCCTGCGGGCCGAGCCGCTGATCGCCACGGTGCGGGCGAACGGGCCCACCGGTGCCTCATCGGCCCCGATCCTGCGGAGCAAGGAGGAGTTCGACGCGCTGCGCGTGCTGTACGGCCTCCAGCAGAGCCACCTGGACGACGCCCGGGACCACGCCCGCGCCGAACTCGATGACGCGCGCACCACGCGTGACCGGGTGCTGGTCGCCCTGCTGATCGGTTTCGTGCTGGCCGTCGTGTCGCTCAGCCTGCTGCTGCGGCGCATGGTGGGCCGGCCGCTGTATGCGCTGACCGTGGCGTCGGACAAGGTGAGAGCGGGCGCCTTCACCAGCAGGATCGTGGTCCGGGGCCCGTCGGACGTCAGGGCCGTGGCAGCGGCCGCCGAGGACATGCGCCGGCGTCTGGTCGCGGAGCTGGCCGAGTCCCAGGAGCGGGAGACGCTGCTGTCCGAGCAGACCACGGAGCTTCGCCGGTCCAATTCCGAACTGGAGCAGTTCGCCTACGTGGCCTCCCACGACCTCCAGGAGCCGCTGCGGAAGGTCGCCTCGTTCTGCCAGTTGCTGGACAAGCGGTACGGCTCGGAGCTGGACGAACGCGGTCGGCAGTACATCGACTTCGCGGTCGACGGCGCCAAGCGGATGCAGGTCCTCATCAACGACCTGCTGACCTTCTCCCGGGTGGGCCGGGTACGGCAGAGCTGGAAGCCCGTCGATCTGGATGTGGCCCTGGACCGGGCCCTGTCCAATCTCACCCTGGCCGTGGAGGAGTCCGGAGCCGTCCTCGTGCGCGAGGATCCGCTGCCGGAACTGCTCGGTGAATCGACGTCGCTCACCATGGTGTGGCAGAACCTCGTCGGGAACGCGGTCAAGTTCCGCCGGCCCGATGTGCCGTGCCGGATCACCGTCGGATGTGTCCGGGAGGGCGAGGACTGGCATCTGACGGTCGCCGACAACGGCATCGGTATCGCGCCGGAGTTCGCCGACAAGGTGTTCGTGATCTTCCAGCGCCTGCACGCCCGTGACGAGTACGAGGGGACCGGGATCGGCCTCTCCCTCTGCCGCAAGATCATCGAATTCCACGGTGGCCGGATCTGGCTGGACCCGGAACCGGCCGAGGGCACACTGGTCCACTTCACCCTGCCCGTCCTCCCTGAGGCACCCACGCACACCACGGCGGAGCTGCTCGCGCCCGCCCCGCTCACCCCCCGGTCGGGAGACACTCCGTGAACGACGCCGTCAAACCCATCGAGGTCCTGCTCGTCGAGGACGATCCCGGCGACGAACTGATGACCCGTGAGGCGTTCGAGGACAACAAGATCCGCAACACCCTGCACGTGGTGCGCGACGGGCAGGAGGCACTGGACTTCCTCTACCGCCAGGGTGAGTACGGCGACGCTCCGCGCCCGGACCTGGTACTGCTCGACCTGAACCTGCCCAAGTACGACGGCCGGCAGGTGCTGGAGCGGATCAAGACCGACCCGGAACTGGCCCTGATCCCGGTCGTGGTCCTCACGACGTCGTCGGCCGAGGAGGACATCCTCCGCAGCTACAAACTGCACGCCAACGCGTACGTCACCAAGCCGGTCGACCTGGAGCAGTTCATCGGGGCGGTACGACAGATCGACGACTTCTTCGTGAGCGTGGTCCGGCTGCCTCCGCGTGCGTAAGATCTGCAGGGATCCCCCGGAGTGGGATCTCTCGACGCGGGTAGACGAACGGCGAGAAGAGGTCCGAGACCTCCCCTGCGGCGCCTTGGCTGGAGCACATGAACGAACAGGCCACCTCACGGTCGGACGACCCCTTCCACGGGTCCCCGTCCACGGAGGTTCTGCTCACCGCTGAGGTGTTCGACGGCGAGCCCGGATGCATAGCGCAGGCCCGTGCGCTCGCCGACCGTTTCCTGGCACGGCTCGTGGCGGAGTGGCTCGCCGTCCTCGGTGAGCACACCCGCAGCGATCTGATGCTGGCCGTCAGCGAGCTCGTCACGAATGCCGATCGCTACAGCCACGGCCCCTACCTGCTGGAGCTGGAGGGCGACGCCCGTCGCATCAGCGTCACGGTGTACGACAGCAGCACCGCGCTTCCGGTGCTCTACTCCCCCGACCCGGCCCGGCTCGGGGGGCACGGCATGGAGATCGTGGTCGCGCTCTGCGACCGGCTCACGGCCGAGCGGGTGCCCGTCGGCAAGCGCATCCGCGCCGAGTTCACGCTCAGCACCTGAGGGACGTCCCGGCCCGGCACGGTGTCGCGTCCAGCACGCACGGGGAGCGATCGCGCGGTGGCAACGCGTCAGCCTCCACGGTGAAGTTCTGAGCCTTCGGGCGAGGAGGACTACCGTCGGGAGGAGGACCCTGGAGTGATGGACGTACTACTGGAGCAGTACGTCGAATCGCCGCCTCAGGGCTGACGACTCGGCGGCTCCGACGGGACATCGTGGTGTACATGAGTTCCCTCGCGCTTTCCGTGCTGCTGTCCCTGGTCTCCGCGGTCGCCTACGCGGCCGGTGCGATAGTCCAGGAGCGCGTGGCCGCGGCCGGCGACAGCCGCCCGTACGCACCGCTGCGCAACGGCACCTGGTGGGTCGCGGTGGCGCTCAACGGTGTGGGAGCGGTGCTGCACGTCGTGGCGCTGGCGTACGGGCCGCTCAGTCTCGTACAGCCGCTCGGAGCCCTCACGATCGTCTTCGCGCTCCCCATGGCGGCGCTCTTCGTCCGGCGCCGGGCGGGGCGGACCGCCTGGCGCGGTGCCCTGATGGCCACGGTCGGCCTGGCCGGACTGCTGGCGCTCACGGGGAGCGCCGGGTCCCACACACTGGCCGGCCCTGAGCAGTTGACGCTGGCGGCGGGGACGTTCTGTGCCGTGGTGGTCCTGATGGTGCTCGCCAAGGGGCTCCACCGGCCGATGCTGCGCAGTGTGGTGCTGGCCACCGGTGCCGGTGTCGCCTTCGGTATGGCGTCGGTCTTCACGAAGACCGTGGCGATGGAGTGGACCTCCGGATCGGTGACCTCCGGGCTGCCGACGCTCCTGGTGATCGCGGGGCTCGCCGCCGCGGGGCTGCTGCTCTCCCAGGCCGCGTACCGGGGCGCCGGGCTCACGGCGCCGCTGGCGACGGTCACCGTGGTCAACCCGGTCGTGGCGGCCGCCGTGGGCCTCACGATGTTCGGGGAGCAGTTCCGCCACGGCATGGCGGGCACCCTGCTCGCCCTGGGCTGCGGTGCGCTCGCGGCGGCCGGTCTGGTGCTGCTGACCACGGAACGGGTGGGGGCGGAGCGGCGTGCACCGGAGCGGACGCCGGCCGCGGATGCCGACGCCCCGGCCGCGGGGACGGGCGGCCCGCACGCGGTGGTGTTGCCCGAGCAGTCGAAGCCCGCCGTACCCCAGGGGACGGCGGTGCTGCCGGACCCTTTCCCGGCACCCACGGCGCTCTCCCTCCCGTTGACCCTGCCGTCGGACCACGGCGGCGGTCGCCTGGAGTTCGGCGATGGCCGGCCTGCCGCCGTCAAAGGCCGTCGGGGTGACTCGGAGTCCCGGGAAGGGGCCGTTCAGACGCTGGCGCCACCGGCCCTGAGGTAGGCCACCGGGTCGATGTCGGACCCGTAGCCGGGGCCTGTGCGGATCTCGAAGTGCAGGTGCGGGCCGGTGCTGTTGCCGGTGGATCCCGAGCGTGCGATCCGCTGGCCGCTGCCGACCTGCTGCCCCTCGCGCACGTGGAGCGAGGAGAGGTGGGCGTACTGGCTGTACTTGCCGTCGCTGTGGCGGATGACGATCTCGTAGCCGTACGCGCCCGCCCAGCCGGCCGAGACGACCTTTCCGGACGCCACCGCCTTGACCGAGGTGCCGGTGGGGACCGGGAAGTCGACGCCCGTGTGGTAGCCGCTCGACCATGACCCGGCCTGGTGGTACGGCGTGCCGGTACGGGCCGACACCGGGGCGGTGAGGCCGGACCGCTGCTTGGAGACCTGCTTCTGGGGCTGGGGCGGTTTCGATGTCTTCTTGGGGGCCGCGGCGGTCCTGGGCTTCTCCGTGGCCCTGGGCTTCTCCGTGGCCTTGGGAGCGGCGGGCTTGGCCGCGGCCTTCTCCGTGGCCTTCTCGGTGGCCTTGGGTGCTGCCTTCTCCGCGGTCCTCGGAGTGGCGGGCTTCGGAACGGCCTTCTGCTTCGGAGCCGTCGGCGGTGCCGCGGCCACGTCGAGCGTCAGCCGCTGTCCCGGGATTATGAGGTCGGGGTCGGTGCCCACCACGGTGCGGTTGGCCGCGTACAGCCGCTGCCAGCCGCCCTGGACCCGCTCGGCGGACGCGATGCCGGAGAGGGAGTCGCCCCGCGCGACGGTGTACGACTCCTGCTGTCCGGGCACCGAGGCCGGTGACGCCTTGGTTTCCTCGGTGTCACGCGCGGTCCGCTTCGTCTCGGGGCCGGACTCCGAAGCCTTGTCCCGGCCCGTCTCGGCGGTCGCCCGGCGTTCCGACTGCGGGACGGCGTCGGGCGCGTCGCCGCCCTTCTCCAGGCCGGCCCGTACGGAACACGTGGGCCAGGCTCCGGGCCCCTGCCCGTCGAGGACCTTCTCGGCAACGGCTATCTGCTGGTCCTTGGTCGCCAGGTCGGCCCGTGCGGCGTAGGCCGTGCCACCGTAGGCGGCCCAGGTCGATCCGGTGAACTGCAGGCCCCCGTAATGGCCGTTGCCCGTGTTGATGTGCCAGTTTCCGGTCGACTCGCAAGCGGCGACCTTCTCCCACACATCTGTCGTGGCAGCGCCTGCCGAGGCAGCGGTGAGGAGCGGAAGCGCGATGCCCGCACCTCCCGCCGTCACCGTGAGCGAGACACGGTTGATCCGACTGGGCTGATATCTGCGGTGCCGTCCGGTCGCGGCCATGATCAGGTTCCCCCCACTGGCTGTAGGACACGTCGCAAGCGGCCAACTTATAGTCATACGAAGCGTGGTGACAAGTGAACACTTGTCGCTTGCCTCCCGTGCGCCCCTGCGCACCACCTCGAGAACCGAGCGCACGCCCTGCTGAGGGCCTCTGGGGCCGCCCCGGGAAGCAGGTGGGAGAGCGCTCTATCCCGCCTCTTCCCTCCTGTATAAATGCGCCCATGACGGATGCTCTGCGGCCGCCCGGTGCGGCGCCCACACTGGAAGACGTGGCACGGGCCGCCGGCGTCTCGCGCGCGACGGTCTCCAGGGTCGTCAACGGAGTGCGCAACGTCGACCCGGCGATCCAGGAAGCGGTCAGGCAGGCGGTTTCGGTCACCGGCTACAGACCCAACCGCGCGGCGCGCTCCCTGGTCACCCGGCGCGCGGACGCCATCGCGTTGGTGGTGTCGGGCGCGGGTGCCGAGCCGGACGGTGCAGGGTCCGCCGGGGAGAGCTCCTTCACCGCCCGGGTCTCCGCCGATCCCTTCTTCGGCAGGGTGGTGACGGGTGTCGTCAACCACCTGCGGCCGCGAGGAATGCATCCGGTGCTGATGTTCGCCGAGACCTCACGGGACAGGGACGACGTGGTGGCGTATCTGCGACAGGGCAGCGCCGACGGCGCCCTGATCGTCTCGACCCACGCACTGGACCCCCTGCCGGACCTGATCACGGCCGCCGGACTGCCCGCGGTCCTGTACGCGCGCCCCGCTGGGCCCGCAGGGATCAGCTACGTCGATCTGGCCCACCGGGACGGTGCCCGGCTGGCCGCCGAGCATCTGCTGGCGCGCGGATCCCGTCGGATCGCCACCATCAGCGGACCGCTGGACATACCGGCGGCGCAGGAGAGGCTCGCGGGATTCCAGGAGACGATGGCACGGCACGGCCGTGGTGACGTCCCGGTCGCCGAGGGGCGGTTCACCCAGGAGAGCGGGGAGCGGGCGATGGAGCTTCTGCTGGCCGAACACCCCGGCCTGGACGGGGTGTTCGCCGGGAACGACCTCATGGCGACGGGCGCGTGCCATGTGCTGCGTGAACACGGCAGACGGGTGCCCGAGGACGTGGCCGTGGTCGGCTTCGACGACAGCGGCGCCGCCTCGGCCTGTCGGCCGCCGCTCACCACGGTGCGACAACCGGTGGAGGACATGGCCGCGGAGATGACCGGTCTGCTGCTGGCCCGGCTCTCCGCGCCGGACACCCCGGCGACCTCGGTGATCTTCGAGCCTGTGCTGGTCGTCAGGGACTCCGCGTAGGACGGGAGACGGGCGCGACAGGACTTCGGCTCGGGCCAGGTGCCGCCGGGCGATCCCGCCGGGCTGCCTCACAGCGGGATCCGTCAAGCGGCGCACAGGCAGGGGCAGTCGGGCATACGGCCATGACCGGTGCCACGGCCTGGTCCACAGCGGCGGGTGGCCGAGGGGCATCCCCTGTTCGGCACACCTCGGGAGGCCGATCGAACGGGGGAGGTCCGGCGCTTATGCTCGCCGTATGGAGCAGAGCGAAGTCCTCAAGCGAGTGATCGGCATCCTCACGGAAGCGGGAGAGATGCAGCGCCACGCCGAGGAGGACATGGACGGCGACCCGGACGCCGGCGGCAGCATGGTGACGACCCTCCTCAACGAGACGATGCCGCACATCGCCATCCCTTCGGACGCCACCGTCGAGGAGATGGCCGCCCTGGTGGGGCGCGAGGTCGGCGGCGCCGTGGAACAGCTCGTGGGAGCGTTCACCCTGGCCTTCATCGCGCTCGCGCAGATCCACGACTCCGGGCAGGGGGACGTGACCTCCGCCGACGTGCTGCAGGACCTGGCACTGCGGGCCGAGGAGCTGAGCTCGGGGGACGAGGGGCCCGAGGGCGCCTGACCCGCGCCCGCAGGGCGAGCGGGCCGCAGCACGTGTTGCTCGGCGCGCCTGGCCGCGGGCCCGCCGCCCTGCCGTCCGAGCCCTCGCGGGGAACATGACTCCGCGTGGGACTCGCACCAGGAGAGCGCTCTCCCTCATGGCCGCGGTGCGCCCTCGAGGAAGAGCCGGAGGCGGTCAGGGAAGTTCGTAGTTCTCGTCCAGAGCGGCGCCTTCACCGGGGTTGTTCTGGTCGTACCCCCGGGCGTCGCACTGGAGACCGCCCACGATGCAGTGGGCGACCATGGCATCCAGCGTGGCCTCGTCCCAGGCGTTGAAGAAGTCGTAGTGGAAGGAATGGCCCGTGCCGCTGGCCAGCCTCACCCGCGACATGTCACCGTTGACCGGCCAGGCCATCTTGAACTCGATCATCGGCAGGGCGACGGGGTGACCGGTCGGGCAGACGTCCTGGTTCGCGCCCGTGACGATCGGATAGGCCATGTGGGCCTGGTGATCCGGGGTGTCCAGGTGCTTGCCGTCCCAGCAGCTGGGCGCCTGCATACGGAGGTTGAGCTGCGTGTCCCGGCTGGTCGGGCACACGGCCGGGAACTCGTGGTTGTGGTAGCTCTCGCCGCATTCGTACCCCTCGACCGTGCCGGCATGGTCACGGAACTGCTCAGCCGTCTGAGTCGGGCTGCCGACGACGAAGCGCAGCCCTGCGGGGAACGGCCGTACGGTCCGGTAGTCCGTGACACCCGCCTTGTAGTAGATCGTCTGCGGACCGACCGGACGCACCTCCTGGTCGCCGTCGTAGAGGGTGGGCATCCAGTAGGCGGACAGGTCGCCGGGCGCCTTGCAGGTGGTGCGGCCCGCGCCGAGCGAGGCCGTGGTGCTGTTCTCGTCCGTGGTGTCGTTGCCCATGAACGTGTGGTTGTGGGATTTACCGGCCTGGCCGGGATAGACGATCGGGTCGACGGATCCGGTGTGGCTGACCGAGCAGTTCGCCTGGAACTCGTGGAAGTACCGGTGGGGCGGAATCTCGGCGGACGGCTCCACCCCGGTGATCGGCGGGTTCGCAGGTATGTAGCCGTCACCGTCGGGATCGTCGCCCGACGGGACGGGGTCGCCCGCGGGGGCGGTGTGCCCCCGCATGACGTGTGACGCCGCGGCCGGCCCGTCTGCGGGCTGCGGGACCGCCGCCCCTGCCGACGGGACACCGGCGCGGGTGATCGCTGTGAGCCCCATGATCACCAGGGCCAGGGCGGTGGCGACGACGAGGGCGGACACCAGGGTGCCTCTGCTGGATCTTTCGGTCATGCGGACCTCCATGCCGCTCTGCGACCGCGCACATCCGGTGCGCGGTGGGGGGAGTTGAGCTGGGCGGTGCCTCGTCGCACGGGAAGCGCGGCAACTGTGGGAGAGCGCTCTCCCGAGCGCTGTCAGTGTTGCGCCGCCGCCGAGAACATGTCAAGGCTGGGTGAACGCGGTCCGGCATAACGGGTGTTGAGCGATGAGCCTTTACGGGAACCGGGCCGGCGCCGCCCGCACGGTCGGCCACGCGAGGCCGGGGCCGGCGCCCCTTCCGCCATCGTGGCGGGCAGACCCAGGACGCACCGGGTCGGGCATCCGCACCTGCGTGGACCCAGGGGGCACGAAGCCCCCCGGCACGTTCCGGGTGCGGGAAGAACAGTTGCGCCGCGACGGGCGGGGAACCGCCGAACGGACGGCGCGCGGCCGAGAGCCTTGGTGGGATCAGGGCCGAGGTCTGCCGCGACAGGGGGCCACCCCCCTGTCGCGGCCGACCCGCTCACGGGTGCGGGGCCACCGGGGCCCGCGGAACCGCCGGTCAGGCCGTGTGGAGCGTCAGTCCGTAGCGGTTGAGGATCTCGTTGATGGGCTGGTGCCAGGTCTCCCCGCCACCGCTGCAGTTGCCCCAGCCGCCCGACGTGACGCCTTGCGCCTGGTCGCCGCTGATGAACGAGCCGCCGGAGTCACCCGGTTCGGCACAGACGCTGGTCTTGGTCATCTGCCGGACGGCGCCCTGCTGGTAGTTCACCGTCTCGTTCTTGGCCAGGACATTGCCGCAGTGCCAGTGAGTGGTGGAACCGGAACGGCAGACCGAGGCGCCGATCGGGGCCTCGTTGGAACCGCGGACCAGTTGGTCGGACACGGCGCCCCAGCCCAGGACGACCGGGACGGTCCACCAGCCGCTGCCCACGTTCACCCAGGCGTAGTCGTTCTCGGGGAAGGACGAACCCTGGAAGGTGCCGATGGCCGAGCCGTCCCAGCCCCTGACCGCTCCGCCGGCCTGGCCGCAGTGACCCGCGGTCACGAAGCCGCCGTGCACCGAGAAGCCTATGGAGCACCGGACGTTTCCGGTGTAGTACGGGTCGCCGCCCACCGTTCCGGCTGCGAAGGTCTGCGGGGCCTCGGCGGTCTGCTTCACTGTGACGGGGCCGGCCTTGCGTGCCTTCGCGACGAAGGCACGGACATCGTTGTCACCTCGCTCGGATGCGACGACGTTCACCACCACGGTGTTCGCCCGGGGATCGACGTGCCAGCTGCTGACCCCACCGGGGGCGGAGAGCGCGTCCAGCTCGGCCTTGACTGCGTCGAGCTCACGCGCCGTGTGAGCGACCACACGGGTCTCCGCGCCGGTCGCGCGGACGGCGCCGGCCTTGGCCCTGTCCGTGACGGCCACCGTCAGCTTGCCGGTGGCCGCGTCGAACCAGGTACCGCCGAACGACGCCCCGGCAGCACTACGCGCCTTTCCCTGGAGTGCTGTGGCCGCCTTCTCCGCGGTGAGCCGCGCTTCCGCCTGGCTTTTCGTCAGCCCGAGGTCACGCTGCATGGCCGTGACGATCCCCGCCGAAGCCTGGGGTTCGGCCGAGGAGGGGGAGCCGGAGGATGCGGAGGCCTGGGTCAGTCCGGCGGTCGCCCAGGTGCCGATGATGAGCAGTGCGGAGAGTCCGGTCCGCACCATCGTCGTATGTCTCAAGGGAGTGCCCCTTCTGTTGTTCCAGCATCGTGGGGGTGGAACAGGAAGCATCCGAGAGCCTTCTGAGAGCGCTCTCAGAGGTGTCGCCACGGACTGTAGTCCAGTTCGCCGGGCAGGTCCATGCCAATGACGTCGTACGGATCCGCCTTCCGCCGCCGGAGATCAGGGCGTGAGGAGCGGCAGCCCGGCGGCCCGCCATGGCGCACGGAACGCGTCCCACCGGCCGACGGGGTTCGGGAGGGTGTCCCAGATCCGCACAGGCCCGCCCGTTGCGGTGAGCGGTGGCCAGCCGGGGTCGCCGGTGGCCGCGAACTCCGCCCACGCGCCCGTCATGCGCGCGGCGAGGGCGTGGTCGGCGGGGCCCGGGGGTCCTCCGATGAGGAAGTGGACGTTCGCGTCGTCCACGGTGCCGAAGGCGAACGGGATGTCCGCGCAGTGCCAGGCCCTGACCGGCCTCCCCCGGCCGTCACGCTGCCGGACGAACCGCGAGAGGCGGGTCCGGCCACCTCCCCGGGTATGCGCCTCGGCCAGTCGGGAGCTGTACTCGCCGAACATCATGTCCCCGTACACGGCCAGGTAAAGGTCGTGCACGGAGGCCCCCGGCGCGAGTCCGCGATAGGCGTCCATCACGGCTTCCGGAATCCGGAAGTCCGCCGCGAAGGAGGCGAGTCGGTCCTCCCCGGTGACCTTCGCACAGCTGCCCACCTCGTCCAGCAGCCGGTACTCCTCGGCGGTGTGACACACCAGCAGGTCGACCTCGCGGCCGGCGCCGTCGGCGAACGCCGTGAGTGGATCGCGGGGCAGGCCGTCACCCCCTGCCACCGGACCGTAGATCGCCGGGTCGTAATGGCGTGCTCCGGAGCCCGGGTCGCGTCGGTATCCGTCAGTCACCCGGTCGGAGGCATCGACCAGCGCCTTCGGGGAGGCGGACACCAGCCCCTCGTACGTGGCGGACACTCCGGCCGCCGCGGCCACCTCGGTCGTGGTCCGGGCGGCGGACCTGAGCGAGGCGCAGGCGTTCACGGCACTGTGGGCGACGGCGCGCCCGAACAGTCCACGCGCGCCGTCCATCGCCATCAGGCAGGCGACCGAGGACGCCCCGGAGGACTGCCCCGCCACGGTGACGCGGCCGGGGTCGCCGCCGAACGCGGCGATGTCGTCCCGGACCCACTCGAGCGCGGCGATCTGGTCGAGCAGCCCCCGGTTGTCCGGGCAGGGGTCCGTCCCGGCGGCAGGTGGGACATGACCGAACCCCTCGAAGCCCAGCCGGTAGTTGCACGTGACGACCACGAGCCCGTGGCCGGCCAGGACGGTGCCGTCGAAGTCAGGCTGCGCCGAGGAGCCGAAGACGTAGGCACCGCCGTGGATCCAGACGAGCACGGGCAGCGCGTCGCCGTCGTTCCCCGGCGTCCAGATGTTGAGGCTGAGGACGTCCTCGTCGCCGGGAGACCATGCGGGTGCTCCCGGCAACCGCGCCGACTGCGGTGCCACGGGCCCGAAGGCGGCACAGTCCCTGATCCCGTCCCAGGACGCGGCCGGGCGCGGGGCCCGGAACCGGCCGGCTCCGAACGGCGGTGCGGCGTACGGGATCCCGCGCAGCACGGTCACTTCGGGCGCGTGCGGGGACGTGGATCCCGCGACCGGCCCGCTCCGTGTCCTGAACACCCTCATCCGCGCTCCCCTGCCGTCGTCGCCCCGCCGTCTGCCGGACGGGCACGGCGATCAGCCTGGCAGTGGGCGGGCGTCCCGGGCCAACACCGGAATCGCGTCGATTGACGCGGTTGCGATGTGAATCGTGCCCGGACCACGCTCGTCCGCTGCTGAGCGGCTCCTGTCCCCGCATGTGGGATGCACGGCCCTATGCCCGTGGCGGCATGCCCGCTCGGCACGGATCCTGGAGCGACAGGGACCGGTGACGCGTCGGGCCCGACCTGGCAAGCGAGGTGACCACCATGACGACCGACTCCTCACCGACGGCGGGTGTGCGGGTACCGGACACGAGGCTCGCGGCAGAGGCGACCGCACTGGTACGTGACGTGACCGACGATCTCATCTACCACCACTCACGCCGGGTCTTCTTCTTCGGCGCCGCGTGCGGCCGTGGGCGCGATCTCTCCTGGGACCCGGAACTGCTCTACGTCGGGGCCATGTTCCACGACCTCGGGCTCGGCGAGCGCTTCCGCTCCGGCGGCCGGCGCTTCGAGGTGGACGGTGCGGACGAGGCACGCCGGTTCCTGCGGTCGCACGGAGTGCCGGAGGACAGCGTCCGTCGGGTGTGGACGGCCATCGCCCTGCACACCACACCGGGCATCCCCGCCTTCATGGAACCCGAGGTGGCACTGGTGACGGCCGGTGTGGAGTACGACGTGCTCGGCATCGGCTACGAGGACGTGTCCGACGCGGACCGGGCCTCGATCGTCGCACTCCATCCACGGCCGGACTTCAAGCGGCGGATCCTTGCCGCGTTCACCGACGGGATCCGCTCGAAGCCCGAGACGGCCTTCGGCAACGTGAAGGCCGATGTGCTCCAGCACTATGTCCCCGGCTTCGAACGCGGGGACTTCGTCCGTACGGTTCTGGACTCGCCGTGGCCCGAGTGACACCGCTCCGCGGCGCCCGCCCCACGTGGACGCGGTGACAGTCCCGGCCGCGGTCCCGGTCACAGGTGCGTACGTCCTGACGTCCGCCGGGGTCAGCTCCCGACGAGTTCCCGCACGGTGGCCATGTCACTGAAGGGCAGCAACTCGTCACCGACGATCTGGTAGGGCTCGCTGCCCTTGCCCGCGATCAGGACGACGTCCCCCGGACCGGCTTCCGCCAGGGCGAAATCGATGGCCCTGCGCCGGTCCGCGAAGCGTTCGTAGCGGGTTCCGGTGGACTCGATGCCGGGTGCGACCTGGTCCAGGATCCTCTCGGGGTCCTCGCCGCGCGGGTTGTCCGAGGTGAGCACGCAGAGATCGGAGTGGGTGCCCGCGATCTCCCCCATCTCGGCGCGCTTGGTGGTGTCCCTGTCCCCGCCGCAGCCGAACACGGTGATGACCTTGGACCGGGCGAAGCCCCGGATGGTGCTCAGCACCTTGTTCAGGGAGTCCGGGGAGTGCGCGTAGTCCACGATCACCGAGATGTCGTCCGTGGTGGTGAAACGTTCGAACCGGCCCGGGATCTGCGGCATCCGTTCCAGCGCGGCGACCAGGCCCGGCAGGGCGTGGCCCAGGGTGTGGCAGGCCGCCACCGTGGCCAGCGCGTTGGACACGGAGAACCTGCCGGGCGCGGGGATCGCGGCGGGATACTTGCGGCCGTCGTGGTGCAGCGTGAAGCGGGTGCCCGAGGCGTCGACGACCAGGTCGGTGGCCCGGTAGTCGGCCTCGGTGTCCAGGGCGTACGTGGTCACCGCACCGGGCATCATCGCAGCGACGAGGGCGCCCACCGGGTCGTCGGCATTGACCACGGCGTGCTTGCACAGCCCTTGGAAGAGCCGGAGTTTGGCGTCCCGGTAGTTCTCCATGGTGCCGTGGTCGTCCAGGTGGTCCTGGCTCAGGTTGGTGAAGACCCCCACGTCGACGAACGTGCGGTCGACGCGGTGCGTGAGCAGGCCCATGGACGTGGCCTCCAGCACCACGGTCCCCACCCCGCGATCGCGCATGCAGCCGAGCAGGTACTGCAGGTCGGGGGATTCCGGGGTGGTCAGCACCGACCGGGGCATCGGGATCAGCTCGTCGCCGATGCGGCTGCCCGCCGTGCCGATGACTCCGGCTTTCGCGCCCTCGGAGATCCGCAGCACGGACTCGACCATGTACGACACGGAGGTCTTCCCGTTGGTGCCGGTGATCGCCACCATGTCCATCCGGCGGCCGGGTTCGCCGTAGTAGCGGGAGGCCGCGACTGCGGCCATGCTCCGGGTCTCCGGCACCTGTACGACACACACGTCCACCATGGACGCGGGCAGCTCGAAGCCGTCCTCCACGACGACCGCCGCCGCGCCCCGGGCGAGGGCCGGGGCGACCGCGCCGGGGCCGCCTTCCACGTGTCCGGGCACGGCGATGAACAGCGATCCCGGCGCCACCCGGTCCGCGTCGAAGGCCGTCCCGGCGGTGATGTACGTCCTCTCCGGGTCGCCCTGCAGGACGTGGTGGGCCTGTCCGGCCAGCAGCTCGCTCAGCTTCAAGATGGTCCCTTCGAGGGGTGGCTAGAGCCTGGTGCGGCCGTTGCCGGAATGCCGCGACGGCGGTGCGCCGAAGCAGCGGTGGTGAAGTGGAGCCCGTGCCGCGCGCTCGGATCGGGCGCGGAGGTGACGCGGAGGAGCGGGGCGGGGCGTCGCCCGGGGGGCGGTGACCGCCTGAAGGTCGCTAGCCGTGCCCGTGCAGGGCGTTACGGCAGCTCGGGGGCACACCGAGGGCGGCCTGGTGCAGGCACTTCCCTATGACCACGGCGCGACCCATGTGCCGAGTGTACGCCGGACGGGTGCCCCGGATTCCGCTTCATCGGTGTACGGCTGCTCCCCACCCTCGTGACGCGTCGAGCGCGAAGCGCGTCGACGCGTGCCTGGACTCGGTCATGCCGGTCGCCGAGCTCGACGGTCGGCCCCGACGGCGGTGGCGATCGTGGCGGTGCCGCGAAGCCCCGGAACCCGCTTCCGTTGCGCCGCTCGCCGGACCGGAGTGGAATTGCGTACAGGGGGACCCGGAGAAAGGGACACGCCATGAGCGACAGCGACCGGGGGGACGACGTCTACCAGCCGCAGGAGCCGGAGGCCTCCGACCCCGCTGACCTGCTGGATCCGGAGGACACCCTGGACACGTCCGGGATCACCGACGCCCTGGACGAGGGCTACTCCCCGCCCGACCGGCCCTGGGCGGTCGACGACGAGGGCACCACCGCCTCGGAGCAGCACACGGGCGAGTCCCTCGACAGCCGTCTCACCAGGGAGGTCCCCGAGAGCGCCGATCCTGTCCCCGACGTCCCCGGCGATCCGGTGGACGGCGACGGGGAGCTCTACGACGTGGAGGGAGCGGGGCCGGAGCTCGCGGGCAGGCTCACGCAGGAGGGCGACGGGCATGTGCCCTCCACCCTCACCGCGCAGGACGTCGGCATCGACGGCGCGGCGGCGTCCGCCGAGGAAGCGGCGATGCACCTGATCCCCGAGGAGCGGGACCTCTTCGGGGACGAGCCGGTGCTCTGAGGCAGCGCCGTCGGACGCGGCCCACGGGGCCCCCGGGGCCAGGGAGCACGGACCTACCCGGCCGAAACGCACTGGTGCGGTGCCCGCGCCGATGAAAACGCTTGGACGCCGACCACCCGGCCGCGCAAGACTCCCTCTCCCCGGACCTCCTGCCATGGACGCGCGGCCTTCCGCAGGCCGCGGCTCGGTGCCTTCTCGGCACACTGGCCTCCCCCACGGCGGAGCCCGGAGCAACTGCCCGCGAAACGACATGAGGTCGGCATGGGATCGCAGCAGTCTCACGGCAACGGACCGGGCAAGGGCCCGGTCCGGCTCGCACTCCGTCACTACCTGCGGGAACTCTCCCGCCAACGCAGACTTTCCGTCCCCGGGCTCATACTCCCGGCGCTCGGCAACATCGGAATCACCTACATCGCGCCGCTGGTCGTCGCCAAACTCGTCGGCCGGATCGCCGAGGACGGAACCCTGGGCCTCCGTGAGGCACTGCCCTACGTCGGTGTGTTCGCCGGAGTGCTGCTCCTGGCGGAAACCATGTGGCGGCTGGGACTGCACTGCCTCAACCGCGTCGACGCCCGAGGCATCGAGAACCTGTATGTCACCGGTATGGACGAGCTGTTCGCCAAGGACGCCTCGTTCTACCAGGACAACTTCGCCGGATCACTGACCAAGAGGGTGCTGAGTTTCGCCTCACGCTTCGAGGATTTCATCGACACCCTCACGTTCAACGTCGTCGGGAGTCTGGCCCCGCTGCTGTTCGGCACGGTGATCCTGTGGACCTACGACCCCCTGCTGGTGGCCGGCCTGCTGACGATGATCGCCGTGACCGCGGTGTGCGCCGCGCCTCTCATCCGACGCCGGCAGAAACTGGTCGACCGGCGCGAGGAGGCGATCGCCCGGGTGTCGGGCCATGTGTCCGACGTACTGATGAACATGGACACCGTGCGCGCCTTCGCCGCCGAGGAACGCGAGGCCGCCGAGCACCGGGCGCGGGTCGCGGAGTCCCGACGGCTGACGATGCGCTCGTGGGACTACGGCAATCTGCGCATCGACACGCTCGTCGCACCGATGTCGGTGCTCACCAACGCCATGGGCCTGCTCCTCGCCGTCGGGATCGGCGCAGGCGGCGGCAGCGTCGAGGCGATCGTGGTCGCCTTCACCTACTACACCGGTTCGACCCGCATCATGTTCGAGTTCAATCAGATCTACCGTCGCCTCGAGAGCTCGATGACCGAGGCCGCCCAGTTCACCGAGCTGCTCCTCGTCGAACCCGGCGTGCTCGACCCCGTAGCTCCGGAGCCACTGAACCCGCAGGCCGCGGGCGTCCGCTTCGAGCAGGTCACCTTCGCCCACGACGGGGGCGACCCCATCTTCGAGGGGCTGGAGCTCGACGTACCGAGCGGGGCCAGGATCGGTCTCGTCGGGCGGTCGGGCGGCGGCAAGACCACGCTCACCCGGCTGCTCCTGCGGATGGCCGACGTCCGATCCGGCCGCATCCTGATCGGCGGTCAGGACATCAGCCGGTTACGCCAGTCCGACCTGCGGAGCCTGATCGCGTACGTCCCGCAGGAACCGGCCATGTTCCACCGCACCCTGCGCGAGAACATCCGGTTCGCCCGCCCGGACGCCACGGACGCGGAGATCCGCGCCGCCGCCGAAGCGGCCCATGTCACGGAGTTCGCGGACCAACTGCCGTCCGGCTTCGACACGATGGTCGGGGAGCGCGGCGTCAAGCTCTCCGGCGGGCAGCGCCAGCGGGTCGCCCTCGCCCGGGCGATCCTGCGCGACGCGCCGGTCCTGCTGCTCGACGAGGCCACCAGCGCGCTGGACTCCGAGAGCGAGACCCTCGTCCAACAGGCGCTGTGGCGGTTGATGGAGGGTCGGACCGCGCTGGTCGTCGCGCACCGCCTGAGTACGGTCGCGGCCATGGACCGGCTCATCGTGCTCGACCACGGCCGCATCGCGGAGCAGGGTACGCATCACGAGCTCCTGCACACCGACGGCGCCTACGCCAAGCTCTGGCACCACCAGTCCGGTGGCTTCCTCGTCGACACCGCCACCGGCGAGAGGCACCGAGTGCATCCGAACCAGGCCCAGTCGTGACGCCGCCCACAGACCGCGCTCCGCAAGGGACCGAGCGGCGATGCAACAGTTCGTCGACAACCATCCGGGGAACATCGGCGACACCACAGCCGCCTCCCCGTCCGTGGTCGTCCGCACCTCGTAAGCTCGGAAGCGCAGCGCGTTCCATCCCGGCGGTCGGCCGAACTGCCGAAGACCACGAGACCGGAAGCAGGCAAGAGCCACAATGAGCAGCACAGCGCAGATCGGTGTCACGGGGCTTGCCGTCATGGGGCGCAACCTGGCCCGGAACTTCGCACGCAACGGGTACACCGTCGCCCTCCACAACCGCACGGCCGCCCGCACCCAGGAGCTCGTCGAACAGTTCGGCGACGAAGGTGACTTCATCGCGACCGAGAGTGCCGAGGAGTTCGTGGCGGCCCTGGAAAGGCCACGGCGCCTGGTCATCATGGTGAAGGCCGGAGATCCCACGGACGCGGTGATCGCGGAGTTCGCGCCTCTCCTCGAACCCGGCGACGTGATCATCGACGGAGGCAACGCACACTTCGCCGACACGCGCCGCCGGGAGCACGAGTTGCGCGCGCAGAGCATCCACTTCGTCGGCACCGGCATCTCGGGCGGCGAGGAGGGCGCGCTCGACGGACCGAGCATCATGCCGGGCGGCAGCAAGGAGTCGTACGACTCGCTCGGGCCGATGCTGGAGAAGATCTCCGCAAAGGCCAAGGACGGCGCCCCGTGCGTCACACACATCGGGGCGGACGGCGCCGGGCACTTCGTGAAGATGACCCATAACGGCATCGAGTACGCGGACATGCAGCTCATCGCCGAGGCGTACCACCTGCTCCGGGACGTGGCCGGCTACTCCCCCGCGCAGATCGCGGACATCTTCCGTACCTGGAACACCGGGCGTCTGGACTCCTACCTCATCGAGATCACCGCAGAGGTGCTCTCGCATGTCGATGTGGCGACCGGCAACCCCTTCGTGGATGTCGTGCTCGACCAGGCGGAGCAGAAGGGCACCGGCCGCTGGACCGTACAGATCGCCCTCGACCTGGGCGTTCCCGTCTCCGGCATCGCCGAGGCCGTCTTCGCCCGCTCCGTCTCCGGCCACGCCGACCTCCGCGACGCCTCACGCGACCTCGCAGGACCGACCGCCCGCACACTCGGCACGGACGAGGCGGCGGCCTTCGCCGACCAGGTCGAGCAGGCCCTGTACGCCTCGAAGATTGTTGCCTACACCCAGGGCTTCCACGAGATCTCCGCCGGCAGCAAGCAGTACGACTGGAACATCGACCTCGGCAAGGTCGCCTCCATCTGGCGCGGCGGATGCATCATCCGGGCCGCGTTCCTCGACAGGATCACCAACGCCTACGAATCCCAGCCCCACATGCCCAGCCTCCTCTCCGACAAGAGCTTCGCAGAGGAGATCGCCGCCGCCCAGGACGACTGGCGCACCGTGATCGCCACCGCCGTCACCCAGGGCGTCCCCACCCCCGCCTTCGCCGCCGCCCTCGCCTACTACGACTCCTTGCGCGCCGAACGCCTCCCCGCTGCCCTCACCCAGGGCCAACGCGACTACTTCGGCGCACACACCTACCACCGCACCGACCGCAAGGGCACCTTCCACACCCTCTGGGGCGGTGACAGGACCGAAGTCCAGAGCTGACCGACGCCCGGCGAAAGCTCCAGCACCGGAAGGGAATCTCCTCGGAGGCCTTTTTCGGCACTGCCAGGGCCCTTACCTGCGTACCTGGTTGAACGACCCCGAAAAGCGTCTGCGACAGACGTGAGAGTCCCCAGGATGTCACCCCGGGAGCCTTCGCTGATCACAGTTGGGGCAGGCCGGACGCAGGACCGATCCGGCGCTCTTGAGGTCGGCCCAGTCATGGGGGCAGTGGGTACACGCCAGGTATCCGCCGGACACCGTGATCGCGGTGCCTCCGAGAGACCGGTGGAAGTCATCGGCGCGCCTCTTGCTCCGTTCCGTTTCTCCCCTGGTGGCGCCGCTTCCCGGCGTGAACGGCTAGGGCTCGACAGGCCGGTCGGGTACGGCGATCGGTGCCGGGCTCACGGGGCGGCGGCGCGGGCCAGGAGCACCGCCGCCCAGCGCGGCGGTGCCGCGGCGTCCGGGCTCACTGGGCGCGGCAGGTCCTGAGGTAGCTGAGGAACGATGCCTGCAGCCCCGTCACGTGCGTTTCGTGCATGAGTGCGCTGGTGACGGATCCGCCGCGTGAGGTGAGGTGGTGAAGGAACGTGGCCGCGTTCTTCGCGAGATTCTGGTAGACCGGCAGGTCACCGAGGATCTCTCGGTCGTTGAAGGTCACGTGAAGTTTGGTAGCGGGCAGGGTGTCACCCATCGCTTGCAGACGAGCGAATATCTGGCTGTCCGCACCGACGATGCCGGGGCTGCCCGCGCCGATGCTCTCGAAGAAGTCGCTCCTGGTGAGCCAGGCGTAGAGGCTGAAGAGTCCGCCGTAGGAGTATCCGAAGAGGCCGTGACCGCTCGGGGCTGTGCCGTAGTCGCGTTCGATCCGCGGGTGCAGGTCGTCGGTGATGAAGTCCAGGAACATGTCCCCGCGGCTGTCGCTCAGTTCGGCGAGGTAGGAGTCGGCTTGCTCGCGAGTCATCGTGCCTGTCTCGACGCCCATCTCCACCGCATCGACGTACTCCTTCGCGATGGGTTCGCCGGGGGGCACGAGGTCGCGGTTGCGGAGCCGCTCCCACTGCTCCGCTTCGTCGCCCGCGTAGCCCACGCTGACTTGGACGTAGGGCTGGATCGGCTGCATGGGGTCGAGTTGCGTGACGGTGAGGGGGGCAGTCATGCCCACGGCCCAGTTGCCGTCGAGGACGTACACGACAGGCGCCTGGGCCACGGCGGGGTCGTAGGCCGGTGGCGTGGTGACCCAGATGCCGTAGTCGTGCCCACCGCTGGAGCGCATCTCGAAGTACTCGGTGTGGGGCAGGCAGCCTTGCCATATGGTGCTCATCTGAGGTCCTTCGCGATGTGGCCGGCCAGGATGACGAGGCCGGCGTTGTTGGGGTCGGAGACGTGAGCGTCGATCGGGCCGGGCGTCATCGCCGGTCCCTCGGCGTCGACTCGCTCACCGTGCACGCCGGAGGAGCCGAGTCGGGTGATGCGGTCGTTCCCGATGGTGACGTCGAGGTCGCTGGGGTCGCGCCCCGATCCGTCGATGACCGCCGAGCCGACCACATGAGCGGTCCCATGATCGATCCTCCGTCGTCGCGAGCCGGCTGCGACCATGTGCGGAGCAACACGGAACCACCGAACTGTCTTTTCCAATGGATAAACTGTGGGAATGATCCTGTCAACCTCGGAACGCAAGGGCAGCGCGCGCGAGCGACTCCTGGCACGGCTTCTCGACGCCTTCGGCGAGGCCCTCCCACCGCCGGAGATGTCGCTCCGTGAGATCGCCGCCCGGATCGAGACCAGTCACGCGTTGCTGCGCTACCACTTCGGGTCGCTCCCGGGCGTCCTGGCCGCAATGCTCACGGCGCAGCGGTCCCGAGACAACGAGGCACTTCTGGAGGCCGCTCAGCAGGGCAGCTTCAACGATTTCGTTGCCGCGATCTGGCGCGCCTACACCCGACCGGAGCAGCTGTCGCGTACCCGCGGCTTCTTCTACGTCGTCGGACTGGCCGCGCACGACCCCGGGGACTTCCGCGAGTTCGTGGAGTCGATCGGCGACCTGACCGTGACGCTGTCCTCACTCGCGGAACGCGAAGGGCTCGGCGCCGAGGAAGCGCGGGCTGTGGCCGGCGTCACCGTTGCCGCGATCCGCGGCCTCCTCCTGCAGGAAGTCCTGACACCCGGAACCCGCTCGGAGGACGCGGTCCCCTTGATCCTGAGCATGAAGGAGGCCCGAACCGTTCCACGATCAGATCCGGAGCGTTGAGCAGGCCCTCGACCCGGGCCGCCGCCTCGTCTGCCCCCCGGCTCTCGGACTCGACACGGCGCTGATCTTGCGCACGTCGGCTCTCGGCCGGCGCAGAAGTGCCTGGGCCGTCGTCCTCGGAATCCGGACCGGCACCCTGGTGTGGGGGTGTGTTCGGGCGGCGCACCGCTGGACGGCATCGCCATGATCGGAGACCACGGCCGGCCGGGCCGGCGCGCGTACCCCGGCCGGGCCGGGCCGGGGTGCGGCCGGGGGCCCGGTGTGGATAAGTGGCAGGGGAATCCTGTCCACCATCCACGGAGTGCGCGCATGGCCGACGCCGTACCGGAACCCGTTGTGGTCCAGCCCGTCGTGTCGCCGCTGACCAGCGCCGCGGTGGTCCTGGTCGCGACGATCGAGCCGGGCGGCGAATCCGCCGTGCACGACGTGCTGCCCGATCTCTCCGCGTACGCGCGATCGATCGGTTTCCGGGTACCGAGCGCCGGACTCGCGTGCGTGACGGGCTTCGGGTCGGACGCCTGGGACCGTCTGTTCGCCGGCCCCAGACCGGCCCGCCTCCACCCGTTCCAGGAGCTTCGGGGACCGCTTCACCGCGCCCCGGCCACACCGGGCGATCTGCTGTTCCACGTACGCGCCGAACAGATGGACGTCTGCTACGAGTGGGTCTCCCAGCTCCTGGGACGGCTCGGCGGCGCCGTGAAGGTCGTCGACGAGGCACACGGCTTCCGCTACTTCGACCACCGGGATCTGCTCGGCTTCGTCGACGGCACGGAGAACCCGGTGGGGGACGACGCCAGGGCGGCGGCCGTCGTCGGTCCGGAGGACCCGGTGTTCCAGGGTGGCAGTTACGTCGTCGTACAGAAGTACCTGCACGACCTGGCCGGCTGGAACGGGCTCAGCACCGAGGCGCAGGAACGGATCATCGGGCGTACGAAGTTCTCCGACATCGAGCTCTCCGACGACGTCAAGCCGCCGGACTCGCACGTCGCCCTGAACACCGTCACCGAGGACGACGGAACAGAACGCGACATCCTGCGCGCCAACATGCCCTTCGGCAGCTTCGAGCGGGGCGAGTTCGGCACGTACTTCATCGGGTACGCGGCCGACCCCGGGGTCACCGAGCAGATGCTCCGCAACATGTTCCTGGGCAGCCCGCCCGGAACCCATGACCGCATTCTCGACTTCTCCACGGCGGTCACCGGCACGCTGTTCCACGCCCCGAGCGCCGACTTCCTCGACGCCCCTCCCCCGTCGCCCTCCCCCACCGGATCCGTCGCCGCCCCGGAGCCGCAGCCCCCGGAACGGCTCGCCCCGGACCCGGCGATGGACCGCGACGGTTCGCTGCACATCGGCAGCCTGCGAGAAAGCGCCCCACGATGAACAATCTGCACCGCGAGCTCGCCCCCGTCACCGGTTCAGCCTGGGAGCAGATCGAGGAGGAGGCCAGACGCACCTTCGCCCGTCATGTGGCCGGCCGCCGGGTGGTGGACGTCAGTGCCCCGCAGGGACCGGAGCTGTCGGCGGTCGGCGACGGGCACCTGCGTGACATCGACCCGCCGACCCCGGATGTGATCGCCCGTGCCCGCACGGCGGTACCGGTCATCGAGTGGCGGGTGCCGTTCACCGTGACCAGAGCGGCCGTCGACGACGTGGAACGCGGTTCGGCGGACAGCGACTGGCAGCCGGTCAAGGACGCGGCCCGCACCTGTGCGTTCGCCGAGGACATGGCCGTCATCGACGGGTACACGGCCGCCGGCATCACGGGCCTGCGCGACGGTTCCTCGCACGCCCCGGTTCCGCTGCCCGCCGATGCCCGCGACTATCCGGCGGCGGTGGGGCAAGCCCTGACGCGGCTGCGGCTGGCGGGGGTCGACGGTCCGTACCGGCTGCTGCTCGGCGCCGACGCGTTCACCGAGGCCACCGAGACCTCCGACCACGGCTATCCGGTGGCCACCCATCTGGCCCGGCAGCTCGACGACCCCATCCTGTGGGCGCCCGCCGTCGCCGGAGGTGTCCTGCTGTCGACCCGTGGGGGTGACTTCGAGCTGTGCCTGGGCCAGGATCTGTCCATCGGATATCTGGACCACGACGCGACGAGCATCCGGCTCTACTTCCACCAGGCGTTCACCTTCCGGATGCTGACGCCCGAGGCCGTGGTCCCACTCATCGCCTGAACGCGCAGATCCGGGAGGCTCCCATCGACGACAACCGTTCCATGCCGACGTCGAACTCCGCCGCAGCCGGGGGCCCTCCACCCGCTTCGCGCTCGGACCGCTTCGCCGAGGCGCTCCGCCTCGCGGTGGCGGGAGGGCTGCTCGGCGAGGAACGCCCCCTCGCAGGGTTCCTGGACGCGGACGGGATACGCGACTCCGTCGACGCTCTGCGGGACGCCTTCGCCGCTGAGCCGGGTGTACGGGTGTTGCACACCTTCGCCGCGAAGGCGGCCTCGCTGATCCCGGTGCTGCGGCTGCTCGCCGATTGCGGCATGGGGTGCGAGGTGGCCGGGCCAGGCGAACTGAGGCTCGCGGTCGAGGCCGGCTTCCCGCCCGCACGGATCGTCCTGGACTCACCGGCCAAGACCCGCGACGAACTCCGGCTGGCACTGGCGCTCGGTGTCGCGGTGAACGCGGACAGTTTCGGAGAGCTCCGCCGCATCGAGGAGCTCCGCTCCCCCGGCTCGGCGTCCGTCCTGGGTCTGCGGGTGAACCCGCAGGTGGGGGGAGGTTCCATCGCGGCCATGAGCACGGCGACGGCCACCTCGAAATTCGGTGTGGCCCTGCGTGACCCCGGTGCCCGTGAGCGGGTCGTCCAGGCCTTCACCGAGCGCCCCTGGCTGACCCGGCTGCACGCCCACGTCGGCTCGCAGGGCTGTTCCCTGGAACTGATCGCCGCGGGCATCGCGGAGACGTACCGGCTCGCCGAAAAGATCAACGATTCGCTCGGGACGCGCCGGGTCGTTGGGCTCGACATCGGGGGCGGGCTGCCGGTCAACTTCGCCGACGACGAGACCCGGCCCACCTTCGCGGCATACGTCGCGGCGCTCATGGAGGCCGCTCCCGGGATCTTCGACGGGCGCTACGAACTGGTCACCGAATTCGGCAGATCACTGCTCGCCAAGAACGGCTTCATCGGGGCGCGGGTCGAATACACGAAGGATGCGGGCGGGCGCCGTATCGCGCTCACCCACGCGGGTGCACAGATCGCGACGCGAACCGTCCTCATGCCCGATGCCTGGCCGCTCCGGGTCGGCGCGTTCGACGGCCAGGGAAATCCCCGGAGCGGCCCGCTGATGGTGCAGGACATCGCCGGGCCATGCTGCTTCGCCGGGGACATCGTGGCCCATGCCCGGGAACTGCCCGAACTGCGGGAGGGAGACTTCGTGGCGCTCTACGACACAGGGGCGTACTACTTCTCCACGCCGTGGGCCTACAACAGTCTGCCCAGGCCCCCGGTGTACGGCTTCGCGGGGGCGGCCGGCGGACTGCGCTTCGCCCCGGTGCGCGAGGCGCAGTCACTGGACTCGGTGGCGGCGGAGAGCGGGCTGCACCACGCCGATGCGCTGACAGGGCTCCACGGGACCCCCTGACACTTCCGGATCACCCCGCCGGCTGGGGCGCGGGCTCCGGCTCGGGTACCGGTTCGGGGTTCGGGTTCGGCGGCTGCGGGATCGGGTCGGGCGCGGGGCCGGGCGGCACCGGGCCCGGCGGCACCGGCGGCACCGGCGGCGGGGAGGGTACCGGCGTCGGCGGCCCCGGCACGGGCGGGGGCGTCGGCGCGGGCGGCACGGGGGTGGGATTCGGGTGGGTCATCTCGGTCCTCCAACGAAGACGGACAGAACGAGTGGATCTCATCTCCACCGTCTCCCCGAGCGGCTGCCCGCGCCTGCCGAGTCCACACGTACGCGCCGGGACTCCGGTCCCGGGCCCCTCGGGCACTCCCCGACCGCCCTCAGAACAGCTCGGGGTGTGACCCGAGCTGCCGCTCGGCCCCGCGTACCAGCTCCTCAGGGGCCTCCGGCGCCTCCTCCGGATGGCGCCGGGCCCACCTGACGACGTACGGGCAGAGAGGAACGACGGGGACCCCTTGGCGGGCCGCCATGGCGTAGAGGGCCCGTGCGAGGGCGCCGGCGACGCCCCTGCCCTCGTGCTGCGGCTCGACGACGGTGTGCACGGCGACGAGCGCGCCGGGCTCGGGGTACATCGCGAAGTACGCGATGTACCCCACCGCGGCGCCGTCCTCGTACGCCACCAGCCTGCCGCTCTCACGGTCGTCCTGGATCTCCACTGCGGTGTTCTCCGGCGCCATGGCGGGTGCTCCTCGTACGGTGGACGGCGTGGTCGGATCAGCTCCGGGCAGACACCGCCTGCGGGCTGCGCTCGGTGCGCGTACCCGGCACGGGCGCCGAGGGGTCGGTGCCCAGCTCCACGATGCGGTTCCCGGCGTCGACGTGCACCACACTGGGCACGAGCGCACGCGCCTCCGCGTCGTCGACCTGTGCGTAGCTGATGAGAATGACCAGGTCGCCGGGGTGGACCAGGTGGGCGGCGGCGCCGTTGATCCCGATGACACCGGAGCCGCGCTCCCCCTCGATGACGTACGTCTCGAGCCTGGCGCCGTTGTCGATGTCGACTATGTGCACGAGCTCACCGGGCAGCAGATCCGCGGCGTCCATCAGGTCGGCGTCGACCGTCACCGAGCCGACATAGTGCAGGTCGGCTTGGGTGACGGTGGCTCGGTGAATCTTGGACTTGAACATGGTACGCATCATGGAAATACTCCCGGGCTAGGCTCCCTGCCTGCGTTTTTGCAGGTCAAGTGCTGTTTCCCTACTTTACAACCAGTCGCGCGCTCGGGCAGCGTTCCCCATGCCTTTCAGGACTCATGCTCATCACTTTGCCCATTTCCCTGACGGCTCGTCAGGCAGCCACAAGAGAGCTTGGCTCACCCTCCCGACCCCACCGCGGCGACCGCACAAGCCTACGCAGCTCCCACCGAAGACTGCCCGTGATCACCGTCACTCCGGCAATCCGGACGGCGGTCAGGAACATGGGCGACCCACGGGGGCCTTGACGCAGGTCCCTGGAGCCGAGGTGGCCCAGAGCGACGCTGTCCCACCGTTCCCGTCCGCGACAGCAAGAACCTCGCCGGGCCGATCGTGGCCATCGGCGCGGACACCTGGACAGTCTCTGTGAGCAGCCTTCCGCCGGCTCTCCAGGGCAAGAGGTGCATTGCACACGGTCACGGGGTTTCGAAACTGGTCACGGCTAGCGCCTTGTCCACCCGAGCGGCGGCCAAGTCGTCGTGACGGATCACAAAGCTCGTGCAGTACTCCTCATAAACCCGGGCTTCACTGGCGAGCGATATCCATTCACCCGCCAGCCGGTGCTTTTCCTTTTCCAGGTGGGAATACCATTTCGCGATCGGGACAACTGGGATCTCGCCTGTCTTCTCGCGTCCCGCGAGGGTCTGCTCCGCAATGCTGCTGATCACCTCGTCATCGGCATACCCGCCGATGACGACGTAGGCTCCAGACGGCCAGAGACGGTGAGCCAGAGCCCGAAGCTCGTCCAGGTGCGGCAGGTCGGACTCCATGTACCGGGCCAGCTCCTGCTGGAAGGGCGACATGTCATCCCAGTCAAGGTCCTCCCAGAACTCGTGCCAGTCCTCGTCCTCGCCTTCCTGGAGCCAGAGGGGCAGTTCGGCCCTGAGCTGGGCGCTGACGTCGAACTGCTCGCGGACACACTCGGAGCTGGGGGCTTCCGCGGCCGCGGTTTCCGTACCGTCCGGCACATACACGACTCGCGCGTACCTCCCGGAACTGTCCGCATGGTCCATCTCCTGGTGCACGAAGAAGAACAGCGTCCCGTCCGCCGGCAGGTCGAATCCGTCGACTCTCGGCAGCGCCCCGCAATCGACGGAAAGGAGCAACGGCAACGGTACGTCCCCTGCGGACGGCCACTCCATGCCCACCGGCAGCCGGGGCGACCCGCCTAACCGCCCGACCGCAGAACCACCGCCCACTGACAATCCGATCGACAGACGAAGGTGCTGCCCAAATCTGCTGATCTCGTCATCCGGGATGCCCAACTCAAGCGCTGCCCGACGAAACCTACCCTGATGATCCATGCCCGAAAAGATAAACTATGCCCAACCTGGCTGTGTCATCGAGGTATTGGTGAGCAGGGCTGTACACGGTTGAGCGAGCGGTCGGTCACTCGGACCATTCCGGCGGATCCACCTCCAGGAAGCCGCGCAGCTCCAAGGCGACGTCGTGCATGCCCTCAACGGGAGCGTGAGTCAGCCCTGTCGTCTACGGGCCGGCATGAGACATCAGTCCAGTGTCTGGGTCAACTCGCTGCGCGTTGAGGTGTGTACAACCCGGCCGCGTGCTCCGTTGACGATGGGCAGGTACGGCGGGACATGGCCGCATTCGACATCAGCGATGATCGGAACGCGCAAGGGGCCGAGTACGTCGAGCACGGCTTGGTGCTGGGTGAGCGAGTCGGCGCCGGGTGCCGACGTCCGGGCGACGAGGATCGCGTTCGCCGTGTCGAAGAAGCCGGCCAGCCTCATCCCGTGCAAGTTCCTGCAGATGGCGAAGGCGTCGTCGCCTCCTGCCTCGACGTACACGAGGAGACCTTCCGGACACTCGGCCCGTGCAAAGGCTGAGACATCGAGGTAGGTCGTTCCCGTGAGGTTGCACAGCATCTCGATACAGCCCCCGATCAGACGCCCCTCGACTTCCACGTCCCCCTCGCCGTCCAGCCGGGTCCACCTGCCGGGCGTGTCAAGCGTGTACTCCCGCACCTCCGGGTGGGCACGGTAGTCGTCCCAGCCCGTGGCTCGGTAGCGGTTCGGCGGGGTCTGCGTGTACCGATGCCCCTGCGGGGCAGCGACAATATCGAGCCATGACAACAGCCCTTCCGGCGCCCGGTAAGGCGTGTCCATGAGGTTGTAGCCGTGCACTGTCGCCATCCCGGTGAGGAGGGTCAGCGGCGTGATGATGGTCGACATGTCGGAGAATCCGACGAGCCAGGTCGGCTCGGCATCACGCAGCCGGTCCCAGTCCAGCAGCGGCAGCAGGTCGATCGCCGTCTCCCCGCCCCACGGCGGCACCACCGCTCTGATGTCGGGATCTGTCAGCATCGACATCAGCTCACTAGCGCGATCGGCCGCAGGGGCGCTGAGATGGCCTGCACCGTCCATGCAGCGGCCAACAACTACCTCGTACCCCCGGGCCTCTACATCGCGGATCGCCACGTCAAGGCGTCTGCGTAGCTCTTTCGGGACCCCACTCGAAGGAGAGGTGACGCCGATGCGGCTACCAGGACGCAGGGGGCGCGGATATCGAACCGACATGCGCGGAAGTCTGACACGACTCCGGAGCAGTGCGACATCGACTTTGCATGCCACGAAGAGCAGATCTGACGGGCACAGCTCGGAAACACGTGTCCGAAGAGCGTTCCATCCCGTCCCGGGTATCTGGCGGACCTCTGGAGAGCAGACCGAGCCGGGACTGCTGAGGCCAGGGTCGCCACCCGTGACGTGAGGCGCGGCTGACGTCACTGACGGGCATGCTTCCGCTCGTTCGCCCTCCTGTCTGATCCCAAGGCGCCTCCACTTACCGGCGAGTCGGCGCTCGGGGCCGGCGAGATGAGCTCCCGCGTGCAGTCCGGACGGTGGGTGCGGAAGGAGCCTGCGATCAATCGACCGGCTGTTGCCCGGACGTACGGTCGTGGTCTGCTGTCGCGGACGCCCTGGACCGAGCCGGGATTGCTCGTCCGTCCGGCTTCACCCATGAGGTGGTCATCCGGCACTACCTCTCCTGCCACCACCTCGCAGAAGACGCAAAAGTAGTCCTCCTCCCGCACTCCTGCTCCGCCGGCTGGGCCTCGAACCCGCCCGCCGTCTCGATCGCGGCCCGGGCATTCTGCAGTCGCTGCCGGCCGGGTCGCGCTCGCCGAAGGCCTTGTGGTCGGCCTGCCACTGGGCAGTGGGGCGGGTGACGGTGTCCGGCGAAAGACCGGCCGAGCTGCTCAGGAGCTACTCGACGAGCGCGGGCACGCAGTCACCGCACGAAGCCGCTGATCGCTCCGCCGCGGCACCGAACATGGCTCCGAGCTCGGCACCCAACGCCGCGCCGTGGAGCGTGCGTTCGCGCACCTGCACCGGCTCCGCCGCTCACGGATCCCCTGGGAGACCCGCGACGACATCCACCAAGCCTTCCTTACCCTCGGACGCCCACTCATCTGCTGGCGCCCGCTCAAGAACCAGCGATTGTGACACCGGTGCGCCAGTGGCTGTTCACAGCGAGATTTTCCGTTCATCGGTCTTGAGCCCGCGGAGTGTCCAGAGTCCGTACAGAGCCAGCAGGGGTTTGGCGACCATCCACTCGCCAGGTCGGTAGTCATCCGCCCGCACGAGCCTCTCGGCCAGATCAGGGCGCTGCCGCCGCAAGTAGGCGCGGGCCTTGAGCGCGTGAGCCGGCTGGGAGACGATCTTGATGCGCTCGACGTCCTCGAGCAATGGGATCACGTACGTGATGTTCTCCCACGTCGTTGCACTTTGATCCTCGAGGAGAACGGTGCCGTCGAACTCCCGTACCGACTTCGCGTAGTCAGCCAACAGCTGGGCTTCCGCAGCGTTGCCGCTGGTCGCACCACCACTAAAGATCACACGTGTGTCTCGCGCCTTGTCAGCGGCAGCAGAGCGAACTCCAGCACGGACTCGCCGGCGGTTGATGAAGTTCGCCGTCGGTTGGGGGTTCCGGTAGCCCAACACGACCACAGCTTCGGACGCGCCTCCGCTGCTCCCCACGAGGGTTCGGGACCAGCGCCAGTTCAGCCACTCGCCCCAGGTCAGGGCCACAGCCCCAGCTATCGCCAGTCCTGTCCTTCGTCGCATGCGACGACTCCAGGGCACGGCGACATCGGGCAGCGAGGGCGCCGGAAGCGCTATGGACGACGCATGTGAAGCGGCGTGAGCCAGTACCGGCCACCGGAGACTGGGACGGGTGCGACGCCGCAGAGGGCCGCGAAGGATGCCTCGGTGCGCAGTCGGTCGAGGTTCCTTCCGATGGTGACCAGGGGTCGGCCTGCGGTGTGGAGGCCCCGATCGGTGATGACAGCAACGTGGGTCGTGCCCGCGTGAGAGTCCGCTTCGCCGATCACTGCGTCCAGCTCGCTGGCGGGCGTGATCGTCACCGTCATCCTGTGCGCTGCCGTCCTGGCCCGAGAACGGGTCCCAGAGGCCGGGCGGAACAGCAGTAGGACTGCCCAGCAGAGCGTCAGTCAGACCCCGAGCCACGCCCCCGGAATGCGCTACGTGTATCAGTGTCAGACCCAGGTGACAGCATCACCGAAGTGCACGCCGTGAGGCGTCCTCGACCCACCTCCGTCCGAACGAAGAGGAGCATTCCCCTTGCGACTGCATCGCGTAGCGCCCGGCATCGCCGCGGGCATCCTTGCCCCGGCCCTCCTGCTCGCCACCCCCTCCTTCGCCGCCACGGCGGCACCGACCGCGTTGGCGGTGCCCTCGATACCCTCGTCCGCGGGCGAGCTGGACGCCGACGACCTGAGGGTGGCCATAGTCCGGATCCTCGCCGACCCTGACAGCGGCCGGCGTGTGACACGAGAAGCCAACGCCCTCCTGGACGCCAACGACCCCGAGGCGATGCGCGCCTGGCTGGAGACCGGCTACCGCATCGCCCAGGCCGAGGACGACCGCGTCGCCATCACTCGTCTGCTCGCCGACCCCGACAGCGGCCGGCGCGTCATCGCCGAGGTCAACGCCCTCCTGGACGCCAACGACCCCGACGCGATGCGCGCCTGGCTGGAGACCGGATACCGCATCGCCCAGGCCGAGGACGACCGCGTCGCCATCGCCCGCATCCTCGCCGATTCGTCCATCAGCCCGGCCCTGCGCGCGGCAGCCAACGCCGCCCTGGACGACAACACACCCGAGGCACTGCGCCACTTCCTGGAAGTCGGCAGGTACCAGGTCGCCTGACCGACACGGCGCCGCACCACAGCGCGACGTCCGGGTGGCATCCCCTGCCTCACCCCCCCCGGTCGCCGGAACGCCGACCATTCGGGCGGGGCCCCCTGCAGCTCTGTGTGCCGGTGGCCCCGCCCGGTATGCCCTGTGTTCGACACGGCGCTCTCCGCAGAGAGCCCGCTCGGTGCGGCATGGGCCACTGACACCCCCGACAGCAGAAAGCGCCTTCTCCGATGAACACACAACTCCCACCCACCGAGCGCAACGGTCCGCAGACCGCTTCCGTCGTGGCCGACCTACCGTTCAAGCCTCAGCTCGTCAAAGCGGTGTTCAGGGACGTGACCTCGTTGCACATCTCTCGGTCGGCCGCGCGGGCCGCCGCGTCCGTGACGCGGACCGTGCTGACGGAGATCATCGAGGGCGCGAGAAGCGCGGGGGCCGAGGAGGCCAGGAAGAGGCTGATCCCCAAGGACCTCATCTCGGCGATCGATCGGAACGTCGAGGTGCAAGTGGGATCGGCATGGTATGTGCACAGCCCGACCTTCCATGGCCTGATCGGCGAGGTACGCAACGCCGATGGTGCGCTCGTGTCTCTTCGTGAGCGCCGCGGGATGCGTACACCGAGTGGTGTGGCTGGCGCCCACCGGTTCGAGGCCGGGGTGAGAAGGCTGTTGGGGAGCCGGGGGGTGAGGGCGGTCCCGGCGATGGTCCGCGACCTTGACGGAATCGCGAGCGTGTTCCTGACGTCCCTGGCCCGGGACGCGGCCACGGTCGTCCGCGAGGGCGGGGTCAAGCGGTTCGGGAGGGTCAGTCTGGTGGTGCCGGGCGAGTCAGCCCCGGCCCCGATGCTCGAGGCCCCCCTCCTCGCCCTGTCCACCCGTCGCGGGGACGGGCGGACTGTCAGTGGGGACGACGTCCTGGCCGCCGTCACGATGCAGTTGTTCGGCGATCTCAGACAACGCGCCATCACCGAGGCAGCCGAGATGACACGGAACATGTCCGCCAACTGATCGGGCCAGCCTCTGCGCTCTGCCCATGTTTCCCACGTGTGCGCGACTCCCGGAATCTGCGCCGGCATTCGGCTCCGGTCAACTCGCGAAAGCGGGCTCCTCGGTTGGGCGCGGACCGGTGGCCACAGGCACCCCACGAGTTGGACCTCCCTTGAGGGGCCGGGGTGAAGCGTGTTTTGGGAGTAGACGCAGACCAGCTCAAGATCCACCGATCCTACTGAAAAGGCAGGCGAGCTGGCGGGGTAAGCTGGCATCCCATGGCAATAAGTTCTGCTCTGTGGTCCTTCGCCCTGGTTGTGGGGCTCCTCACTCTGACTCCCGGACTCGACACGGCGCTGATCTTGCGCACGTCGGCCCTCGGCCGGCGCAGAAGAGCCTGGGGCGTCGTCCTCGGAATCCAGACCGGCACCCTGGTATGGGGTGTGTTCACCTCCATCGGAGTGACCGCGCTTCTCACGGCCTCCCATCTCGCTTACACCGCGTTGCGCTGGATCGGCGCCACTTACCTGATCTGGATGGGGTTCCGCATGCTCCGGGACACCTTCCGGGGGCTGCCTTCGGCAGACACGGACGACTCTGTTCCGGCTGCCGGCGCGGACTCGGCCGGCGGAGGTTGGCGGCAGGGGACGCTCACCAACCTCCTGAACCCGAAGATGGGCGCCTTCTACGTCGCCGTCCTGCCTCAGTTCATCCCCCTAGGGACCGGCCACTTCACCATGGGCCTCCTGCTCACCACGGTGCACATCTTGATCGGTCTGCTCTGGTCCGCCGTCCTCATCGGCTTCGCTCGCGTCCTGCAGGGATGGCTCCGCAAGCCCCAGGCTCGCCGCCTGCTCGACCGCATCACCGGCACCGTCATCGGCGTCTTCGGTATCAGGCTGGCACTCAGCAACTGACGATCCGAGGTCAGGGTCCTGCGACCTGCTCAGCACCGGGCCCAGAGCAGGATGGAGCACCAGCCTGCCCGGCGGTGACGCGGATACCCAGAGGACGAGCACGTGCCGACCGGCGCTGTCGGTGTCGAGCCGGTTACGGCGTGCGCCGTGGCCCCGGATGCGGACGGGCGGACGGTGGCACCGACGAGGAGCACCACGGAGCGACTTCCGGGCCGCGTGTCAGGGGGAGGCGTATCTGCAGTCTGCGCGACAACGATGGGCAGGGCGGGGCGAAGTACCTGACGCGTGTTGTCGTCGAGGCTGTCGAGCGTGTTGGCGTCAACACGCCGGGGCCCGGCCAGAGACGTCTTGCAGGTCTCGCAGGTGGAGGGATCTCGGCCACCGTGATGTCTTCGCGGATCAAGTCCTCTCGTCTACGGTCGCTTCATGAGCAGCGACGGCGTAGTGGTGGATGAGGCGGTCCGTGCGGCATGGGACACCTACCGGGTCCTGGAGAAGCGGACGCCCGCCAAGGAGCGGCAGGAGGCGCAGCAGCGGGTGAAGGACGTGGTGGGCTCCGTCGGGCGTGAGGAGGTCTCGCGGGGCACAGTGTTCCTGGTGGGGGTGCTGACCGGGTATCTGATCGCTGAGCCGCCCGGGAGTGGTGAGCAGCTTGATCCGCTCAACGACCTCATCCCTGCCGTGATCCGCCGGCTGCCCTCCTTCGAGATGGCCGACCCGGAGCAGGTGCCGATGGTGACCGGAGTCCTTATGGCCGCCGCCATGGGCATGGACACTGTTGCCTGGCGCGACCGGTTCGGGACGATCGAACCGAAGGAGGCCATGGTCCACGGCTTCGTGCTGTGGCTGCTGGCGGACCTCTTCGATTCACTGGCCGACAGACCAGGAACCATCGACCGGTTGATGTGCGAAACCTTCGAGATGATGGGCACCTCGGAGGGCTGACGTAGCCCGAAGGGCGGTCGGCGTAGCTTTTTCGGGAGGTCCGGGCGCCCCGGACTGTCCAGGGCCCCGGCGCGAGGTCCAGCTCGGTGCCGACCGCCCCCGTGGCAGTTGGTGAACCCCGGCGCGGATACGCGTTGCCGCCCAGGTGGCTACCAGTGGACACGGCCCCTCGGGCGCGGGTTCCCCGGCGACCGTGGAGGTGGGGTGCGGGTTGTCGCGGCCCCTCGCAGGGGCGATGAGGGCCGTGCAGTGGATCGGCTGGTCGACTTCGGGCCACCTACCTACGGACGTGGCTGTTCCGGGCGGGCCACGAGGACCTCGACGCCGTCGGCCTGAAGGGCTTCCAGGTCGAAGGCCGGGATGCCGGAGTCGACGACGACGAGATCGAAGGCGGTCACCGGGGCCAGCTGGTAGAGGCCGCGGCGGCGGAACTTCGTGTGGTCGACCAGAAGGACCTTCCGCGCGCAGGCGTCCATCAGGGCTCGCTTGACCGCCACCGTCTCCTGCGACTGGTGGTAGCAGTGGCCACGGGTGATGGCTGTCGTGGAGGCGAAGAGCGTGTCGGCGCTGAGACTGGTCACCGCGTCCACGGTGCGCAGGCCCAGATAGGCGTCGTAGGCGGGGTAGTAGGTGCCGCCCAGGGAGATGAGCTCGATGCCCGGACTGCCGGCCAGGGTCTGGGTGACCGGGCCGAAGTTGGTGATGACGGTCAGAGGTGCGTGCCGGTCCAGGAGACGGGTGAGCGCCAGAGCCGTCGTGCTGTCGTCGATGACGACCGCCTGCCCGGGCTTGACCAGGGGCAGGGCGGCGCGGGCGATGGCGTCCTTCGCCGTCGTCATGGCGCGGGCACGGTGGCGGACGTCACCGTGGAAGGCGGGCGACGGCTGAGCGGTCGCGCCGCCGCGGACCTTCCGCAGCCAGCCCCGGTCCTGCAGGAAGTCGAGGTCCCGGCGGATGGTCATGGCGGTCACGCCCAGCTCGTCGGCCAACTGCTCGATCCGGACGAAGCCCCTCTCCACGACGCGGCCCTTGATCCGCTCCCGCCGTTCACGGGGTTTCCTGCTGCTCATGTCGGCCGGCTGCCGGTCCTCTGCTCCCACAAAAGCTCCTGTTCAATTTCTGTGAAGTGAACATTTCCGGTCCTGCCCTCGCTCGCCTCGTTCGCCGCTCCCTCCGGAGAGGCCGGCTGTGCACCGGAACGATCGATGCCGGCCGGACTCCGCCTCCCGGCATCCGGTGTCGCGCACGCCGAGCGAACATCGAATGCCGGGAAAGCGGCACGGCAATTGTTCAATTACTGCGGTCCGTTGACACAAATGAAACATCTGAGTTTCCTGAACTTGCCCTCAGCGCCCATGAGCAGGGAGTGGAACATGAGAAGACCGGCACGTCTCGCTCTCACCGCCGTCCTGGCCATGGGCGCTCTCGTATCGTGCGCGGAGGAACCCGGAGCGAACGGTTCCGGCGGCGACGGTGCGGGCAAGGTCGCGTTCCTGATGCCTGACCTCGCCTCCACCCGGTACGAGAGGTACGACGCCCCGCTCTTCGAGAAGCGCATGGGCGCGCTCTGCGAGGAGTGCGAGGTCATCTACCGGAACGCCGACAGCGACGCGTCGTTGCAGCAGCAGCAGGCCAACTCCGCCATGGCGCAGGGCGCCGAGGTCATCGTGCTGGACCCGGTCGACTCCGACTCGGCGTCCACCATTGTGCAGACAGCACATTCCCAGGGCGTCAAGGTGATCGCCTACGACCGACCGGTGACGAAGAAGCCTGCGGATTTCTACGTCTCGTTCGACAACGAGGCGATCGGTGAATCCATCGGCGCCTCGCTGATCGGCCATCTCGAGAAGTCGGGCGCGAAGGGCGGTCTTCTCCAGGTCAACGGTTCTCCGACCGACGCCGCCGCCGGACTGATCAAGAAGGGAATCCACAAGGCGATCGACGACAGCGATTTCGAACTGCTCGCCGAGTACGACACCCCGGACTGGTCACCGGAGAAGGCCCAGCAGTGGGTGAGCGGGCAGATCGCGCAGTATCCGGGCCGGATCGCCGGTGTGGTGGCCGCCAACGACGGGACCGGCGGCGGGACGATCGCGGCCTTCAAGGGTGCCGAGGTGAAGGTACCGCCGGTCACCGGCAACGACGCCGAGCTCGCCGCGGTCCAGCGCATCATCTCTGACGACCAGTACAACACCATCTCCAAGCCCATCAAGACGGTCGCCGAAGCGGCCGCGGAGGCCGCTCATCAGCTGATGGAGGGCAGGACGCCGGAGGCCGACTCGACGCTCTTCGACACGCCTTCACAGCTGTTCGAACCAACCGTGGTGACGCGGGAGAACCTCAAGGATGTCATCTTCGGCCCGGACGGGGTGCTCGAGGCCGAGGACGTCTGCACACGCGTCTACGCCGACGACTGCAGGCGCCTGGGCATCGAGTGACGGCGTCCTGTGCCAGAGCGAGAGAGGGTGCCCATGAAGAACTCTCCGATCCCCGGGACGGCCGTCGGTGCGCCTCCGGGCACGGGTCCGGCAACCGGTGTGCTGTCGCTGAGGGGCGTGAGCAAACAGTTCGGCGCCGTCGCCGCGCTCAGCGGGATCGATCTCGATGTCGCGGCCGGTGAGGTGGTCGCCGTGGTCGGGGACAACGGCGCCGGGAAGTCCACCCTCGTGAAGATCCTCTCGGGGGTGTACGCACCCGACGCGGGAACGGTCGCCTTCCACGGCGAGGAGGTCTCGTTCGACTCCCCCGGTGCCGCGCACGCGCTTGGCATAGCGACGGTCTACCAGGACCTGGCGCTGTGCGAGAACCTCGACGTCAAGGCGAACCTGTTCCTGGGCCAGGAGCTCCGGCCCTGGATGCTGGACGACATCGCCATGGAGAAGCGGTCCTGGGAACTGCTGCGTGAACTGCGGGCCAGGATTCCCACGCTCGACGTCCCGGTGGCCGCTCTCTCCGGCGGCCAGCGCCAGACGGTGGCCATCGCCCGGGCCCTGCTCGGCCGCCCGGAGATCGTCCTGCTCGACGAACCGACGGCGGCACTCGGGGTGGCGCAGACCGCCGAGGTGCTCAACCTCATCGAACGGTTGAAGGGCAGCGGGCTCGGCGTCGTCATGATCAGCCACAACATGGAGGACGTCCGGGCGGTAGCCGACCGGGTGGCCGTGCTCCGGCTCGGCCGCAACAACGGTGTGTTCGACGCGCGGAAGGTCTCCTCCGAGGAGGTCGTCGCCGCGATCACCGGCGCCACCGACAACGCCGTTTCGCAACGTGCCGCGCGCCGCGCGGCACCTCCCCGGGAAGAGGAGGGACGGTCATGACCTCTCCTGACTCTGAGGTGGCGTCGGCCACGGACCGCAAGGACGAACCTCCGGCGGCACGACACGGTTTCCGCGACGGTGTCCGCGGCACGGTCCGCCGGGCCCGAGGAGGCGACCTGGGCATGCTGCCGGTCGTCGCCGGTGTCGTGGTGATCTGGACGATCTTCCAGTCGCTGAACCGGACCTTCCTCTCCAGCACCAACCTGGTGAACCTCGCCTTCGACATGGTGGCCCTGGGCGTGATCGCGCTCGGCATCGTGTGCGTCCTGCTGGTCGGTCAGATCGACCTGTCGGTCGGATCCGTGAGCGGTGTCGCCGCCGCGACGACGGGCGTGGTGATGGTCCGCCACGAACAGTCGGTGTGGCTGGCGATCCTGCTCGCGGCCGGTGTCGGCGCGCTGATCGGCTGGGTCTACGGACAGGCGCTCAACCGGTTCGGAGTGCCCAGCTTCGTCGTCACCCTGGGCGGGCTTCTGGCGTTCCTGGGCACCCAGCTCTGGCTCCTGCGCGGCCAGAACGCCATCAACCTGCCGTACGACTCCGGCCTGGTGAAGTTCGCCCAGGTGTGGTTCGTCCCCGAGGCACTCGCCTACGCGTTCATGCTCCTGGCGGCCGGGGGTTACCTCGCCGTCGGCCTGGTCCGCAGCCGCGGCCGCCGCCGCGCCGGGCTGTCGTCCGCCTCGCCACGGTGGCTGGCGGCGCAGTCCCTCGCTCTGGCGGCGGCGCTGCTGTTCGCGGTGTACTACCTGAACCGCACCCGCGGTGTGCCGTGGATGTTCATGCTCTTCGTCGCCCTGGTCCTGATCCTGCACTACGTCCTCACCAGGACCGGCTTCGGCCGGTCCCTGTACGCGGTGGGCGGCAACGCCGAGGCGGCGCGCAGGGCCGGTATCGACGTACGCGCCGTGTACACCGCGGCGTTCGTCATGTGTTCCACCCTCGCCGCCACCGGTGGGGTGCTGGCCGCCGCCCGGCTCGCGGCGGCGAATCAGAGCACCGGCACCGCGGACGTGAACCTCAACGCCATCGCCGCCGCGGTGATCGGTGGGACGAGCCTCTTCGGCGGTCGCGGTTCCGCCTTCGCCGCCCTCCTCGGCGTCGTCGTGATCCAGTCGATCTCCAGCGGGCTCACCCTGCTCGATCTCGATTCCTCGTACCGCTTCATCATCACGGGCTGCGTGCTGCTGGTCGCCGTGGCCCTGGACTCCGCCGCCCGCCGTTCCCGACAGGCACACGGAAGGGGCTGAGCGCATGACATCGCTGGCCATCGACGCCGGCACCACCACGGTCAAGGTCGTCGGATACGACTCGGACGGAGCGGAACTGACGGTCAGTCACCGTCCGACGCGGGTGCTGCGGCCCCGCCCGGGCCATGCGGAACAGGACATGGACCACGTCTGGGAGGCGGTCGCCTCCGCCACGCGCGAGGTCGTGGCCGCTCTGCCCGAGCCGCCCGAACTGGTCGCCGTGACGGGGCAGGGCGACGGTGCGTGGCTCGTCGACGGCCGGGGCCGCCCGACCGGGCCGGCCGTGCTGTGGAACGACGGCCGGGCCGCCGGCCTGGTCACCGGCTGGGAGCGCGACGGCACCCTGGAGGAGGCCTTCAGGATCTGCGGTTCCCGGCTGTCCACCGGCATGCCCAACGCCGTCCTGGCCTGGATGCGGGAGCACGCCCCGGACCGGACGCGCGACGCCCGCCACCTGCTCACCTGCGGGGGCTGGCTCTTCCTGAAGCTCACCGGTGAAGCGGCCGTGGACGAGTCCGAGGCGTCGGCGCCCTTCCTGGACCTCGGCCGACGTACGTGGTCCGAGCGGCTCTTCGAGCTGTACGGAGTGGAGTGGGCGCGTGACCTGCTGCCCCCGCTCCGGGACGACGACCACCGGGTGACCGCGCTCAGCGCCACCGCCACCGCCGGGACGGGCCTGCCCGCGGGCATCCCGGTGGTGCTGGCGCCCTACGACATCTGCGCCACCGCCATCGGTTCCGGGGCGGTCAGCACCGGGCGGGCCTGCACCGTGCTCGGTACCACGCTGTCCACCGAGATCGTCACCGATTCCGCCGACTGCGTGCTCACCGACGCACCGGTGGGCATCACTGTCACCCTGGGCGTCCCCGGGCACTATCTGCGCGCCTTTCCCACCATGAGCGGCGGAGACATGCTGCACTGGGGCGCCCGGCTCCTCGGGCTGGCCTCGGCCACCGACCTGATGGCCCTGGCCGAGCGGGGCGCCGAGAACACGGCGGGAGTCCGCTTCCTGCCCTACGTCTCCTCGGCCGGGGAGCGCGCCCCGTTCTTCGATCCGGGGGCCCGCGGTTCCCTGTCCGGTCTGTCCCTGGACAGCGGCCGGGAGGACGTGGCGCGCGCGGTGGTGGAGGGTGTCACCATGGCCATCCGTGACTGCCTCGCCGCGTCCACGGCCGCCCCGGAGCTGCTGACCCTCAGCGGAGGCGGCGCCCGGAGCGCGTACTGGACACGGCTGATCGCGGATGTCGTCGGCCTGCCGGTGGCGATCCCCGCCGATACGGAGACGGGGGCCCGCGGCGCCTGGCTGACCGGCATGGTCGCGACCGGACGGGAGCCGGACTTCGCCACAGCGGCGGCGCGGCACGTGCGGATCTCCGCGACCTGCGAGCCCGACCCGGCCAAGGGCCGGGCCGTGAGCGACCGTTACGCGGAGTTCCTCCGGCTGCGGGAGCTGCACCGGCCGATCTGGGCGCTCGGCCGTGAGGGCGCCGGCCTCGTCGGCGGAGCCGACTCGTGACCGGCGACGGCCCGGACGTGTGGCTGGGCGTCGACCTGGGCACGCAGGGGGTCCGCGCGGTCGCCGTGACTTCGGACGGTCTGTTGCTGGGCTCGGGGGCGGCGCCGCTGACCAGCAACCGGAGGGGCGAACGCCACGAGCAGGACCCGGACCAATGGTGGCGTGCGGTCTGCTCGGCCGTGGGGCAGGCCTGCGCGTCGGGCGCCGATCCCCGTCGTGTCCGGGCCGTGGCCGTCGACGCGACATCGGGCACCGTCACCCTGACCGACCGGTACGGCCGGTGCGTGGCTCCTGGCCTGATGTACGACGACGGAAGGGCCGGCGTGGAGGCGGAGCAGGTCAACGCGCTCGGCGAACAGCGGTGGGCCGAGGCCGGCTACCGGCGGATGCAGCGTTCCTGGGGGCTGCCCAAGCTGCGCTGGCTGCTCGACCGGTATCCGCACGCGGTGGCGGAAGGCTGGCGCCTCGCCCACCAGAACGACGTGATCAACCGCAGGCTCGTCGGGCACGACGTACCCACCGACACCAGCAACGCCCTCAAGTCCGGGGCCGATGCCGCGACGGTCACCTGGCCCGAACAGGTCTTCGCGGCGCTGGACGTCCCCGCCTCCGTGCTGCCGGGCCTGGTGCTGCCCGGCACCGTCATCGGCGAGGTGTGTACCGGTGCTGCGGCGGAGTGCGGGCTCGTCCCGGGCATTCCCGTGGTCGCCGGGATGACCGACGGCTGTGCTGCGCAGCTGGGCTCCGGGGCGACCTCGGTCGGCAGCTGGAATTCGGCCCTGGGCACCACGCTCGTCCTGAAGGGCGTCACCGAGGACCTGCTGCACGACCCGAACGGAGTCGTCTACTCCCACCGTTCGCCGTCCGGTCACTGGCTGCCCGGCGGAGCCTCCAGCACCGGTGCGGGACTGGTGGCCCGGGAGTTCGCCGAGGCCGGCCTGGACCGGCTGACCGAGGAGGCGGCGCCCCTGCTGCCGACCGGACTGCTGCGCTACCCACTGGTCTCGTCCGGGGAGCGCTTCCCCTTCGTCGCCCCGGACGCCGTCGCGTTCCGCAGCCGGGGACCGTCGGACCGCGCCGAGGACTTCGCCGCCCTCATGCAGGGCGTCGCATACGTCGAACGCCTCTGCTTCGACTACCTAAACATGCTCGGCGCCCCCACCGACGGTGCCGTCGTCCTCACCGGCGGCGCGACCCGCAACCCGGTGTGGAACCAGTTGCGCGCCGATGTGCTGCGGCGGCCGGTTGCGCTGCCCCGGCATGCCCAGCCCGCGCTCGGTATGGCCGTACTCGCCGCCTCCTCCTGTGGGGGTCCGGGCGGTCTCGACCGTGCCGCCGCCGCGATGGTGCGGCCGGACCGGGTCCTGGAGCCACGGGCCACGCACCGATCCGCCCATGACGAGGGCTACGTCCGGCTGCTCGATCTCCTGGTCCGACGTGGCTGGCTGCCCGGGACCGTGGCGGCCCACGCACGAGAAAGGACCGCGCCTTGAGCCTCCATGTCTTCCTCGTCCGGCACGGCGAGAGCGTCTGGCACGCCGAGAACCGCTATGCCGGGGTCTCCGACATCGATCTCACCGAGCACGGCCGCGCGCAGGCCGCCCGGCTCGCCGACTGGGCGGCGGACGCGGACCTCACGGCGGTGTGGTCCTCCCCGATGAGACGCTGCCGGCAGACCGCGGAGGAGAGCGCGGCCCGCGCCGGTCTGCCGCTGCTTGTCGAACCACGGTTGCGTGAACTGGACTTCGGCATCGCCGAGGGCATGACCCGAGCCGAGATCCGGGAGCGCCTGCCCGACGCGCTCAAGGCGTTCGAGGCCGACCCGGTCGGCAGCCACTTCCCGGAGGGGGAGGACCCCGTCACAGTCGGCGAACGCTGTGCCGACTTCCTCGCCGGCCTGCGGTCCGGTCACCGGGAGGGGCGCTTTCTCGTCGTGGCCCACTCCACCGCGATCCGGCTCACCCTCTGCCGGCTGCTCGGGGTGCCGCTGCGGGACTACCGCCGGGTCTTTCCCTATCTGGCCAACTGCGCGTTGAACGAGATCGTCCTCCGTGACGGCACGCCCTCGCTGCTGTCACTGAACCAGTACGCGACCCCAGGAGTTCCTGAGTGACCACCATCCTCGCGGCCGGCGACCACTTCGTCCGCAACTCCCTGTTCACCGAACTCCTCCGGCCGATCGCGCCCGAAGCCACGTTCCGGGAACTCACCCTGCCCTGGCCCGTCGAGCCCTTCGGCGCGGTGGCGGAGGTGAAAGAGGCCTCCGGTACCGAGGAGCAGCTCATCGAGGCCCTCGACGGCGCGGACATCTGCGTCACCCAGATGGCACCGCTGACGGAACGGATCCTCGACGCCAGCCCCGGGCTCCGCCTCTTCTGCGTCGGCCGGGGCGGCCCGGTCAACGCCAATCTCGCGGCGGCCACCCGGCACGGTGTCGCGGTCACCTTCGCACCCGGCCGTAACGCCACCGCCACCGCCGAGCACACGGTCGCCCTGTTGCTGGCGGCCACCCGCCGCGTCCCCGCCACCCACCAGGACCTCGCCGCGGGCATCTGGCGGGGCGACTACTACCGCTACGACAGCGTGGGCCCCGAACTGGAGGGCAGCACGGTCGGCATCGTGGGATACGGCGCCATCGGCTCCAGGGTGGCCCGCATCGTCCGCGGATTCGGCGCCCACGTCCTGGTCGCCGACCCCTACGTCGACGAGTCGGGCCCGGCCCCGGTGGAACGGGTCGAGCTACCCGAACTGATGCGCCGTTCCTCGTTCGTCACCGTGCACGCCCGAGCCACTGCGCAGACCGAGGGGCTGCTCTCCCGCGAGCTGATCGGGCTCATGCCTCCCGGCGGAGTACTGGTCAACTGCGCGCGGGGTTCACTGCTCGACTACGACGCCGTCTGCGACGCCCTGGACGAGGGCCGGCTCTTCGGTGCCGCCTTCGACGTCTTCCCCGAGGAACCGCTCCCGGACGCCTCCCGGTTGCGGCGTACCCCCGGCATCGTCATGACCCCACATCTGGCGGGGGCCGGTAGGAGGACCGCACACAACGCGGCCGGTCTCGTGGCCGACGAGGTCGCCCGGTTCCTGGCCGGCCGCGACCCGGCCCACTGCGCGAACCCGGAGGTGCTGCGGTCCCGGCCCTGAACCGACACCCGATCTCATGGAAGGAAATCCGCGTGCGCGGCAAGCTCCGGACGTTGCGAACCGTTCTCGTCGCCGGGCTCAGCGCCCCGGCCCTCCTCCTCGCCGCCCCTCCTCCCGGCGTCGCCGCCGAGAGCGACCCCGGCGGCCGGTGGTCGGAGCCGCCCTCCTACGTCTACGGCGGCGCCTGGCCGACCAGCCATCTGCAGGGGGTGACCGTGGACCGCACACGCGGGTTCGTCTACTGGTCGTTCACCCAGAGGCTGGTCAAGACCGACCTCGGCGGCAAGGTCGTCGGGACCGTCGAGGGCCTCACCGGCCACCTCGGTGACATCGACGTCGACGAACGCGACGGCAGGGTCTACGGATCGCTCGAGTACAAGGCGGCCGCATCGTTCTACGTCGCCGTCCTCGACGGTCCCGGGATCGACCGTGCCGGGATGGACGCCGAGCGGGACGGGGTGATGACCGCGGTCCATCTCGACGAGGTCGCCGAGGACTTCACCGCGGACATGGACGGCAACGGCGTCTTCGACGGTGACACCGCGGACACCCTCGACCACCGCTACGGATGCAGCGGCATCGACGGCGTGTCGTTCGGCCCGGCGTTCGGCGAGCGGGGCGGCAAGCGGACGCTGAAGGTCGCGTACGGCATCTACTCGCACACCGGCCGGACCGACAACGACCACCAGGTGATCCTGGAGTACGACATCAGGGCCTGGGACAGGTACGCGCGACCGCTCTCCCAGGACGCCCCGCACCACAGCGGCCCCGAACACCACGACGGCAAGTTCTTCGTGCGCACCGGCAACACCACCTTCGGCGTGCAGAACCTCCAGTACGACCCGTACACCAGGAACTGGATCATGGCGGTCTACAAGGGCAGGAAGGAGGGCTTCCCCAACTACTCCTTCTTCACCGTCGACGGCTCCGCCCGCCCGGTGCGCGGGGAGATCTCGGGGCAGCCCTCGCCGGAGACCGGTGAACTCCTCAGTCTCCGCGAGGCCGGCCTGCGCGACGGGGCGACCGGCATCCGCGGCTGGGAGTTCCACGGCAGCTACGGTTTCGACGCGTTGGGCGACGGACGGTACTACGTGGCGGAGGGCCGGGCCGTGGAGAGGGACAGCGCCGTGGTGCAGGAAGGCGAGATTCGTCTGCACCGCTGGACGGGTGCGGTCCCGGGGCCTTTCGCCCCTCTCGGCTGACTTCACCGGATTCCCGGGAACCTCCACTCACCGAAAGGGCCGGACCGGACGATGCCGTGGCTGCGACCACCGTCCGGCCCGGAGCTCGGGGCGGGGCGTCAACGCCCCTGCGTGTGATCAGTTCTCGGGGTGCAGGAGGCCGCGCTCGTAGGCCTTCACCAGGCGCTGCGGCACCTGATGGACGGTGCCGTCGACCGTGACGGGTACGAGCTGGGCGGTGGTGGCCTTCCACTGGGCACGGCGGTGGCGGGTGTTGCTGCGGGACATCTTCCGCTTCGGGACTGCCATGGAGACCTCCTGGGTCGGCGTTGATGACGCACGCTATATGAAAATGATAGTCAGCATCAAATGCGGTCCGGATCCCCAGTCGGCGGTGACGCGACAGCGGGGACTCACACCCGCCGGGGCAGTTGCCAGATCTCGTCGATCGCATCGTCGGTCAGCACCTCCCGAGGATCGCCCTCCCCCCGCAGCCGCCCCTCCTGGAGCAGCAGGAGGTGCCCAGCGGCCCTGGCCACCCCGAGGTCATGAGTCGCCTGCACGACGGTCACCCCCTCCTTCGTCACCTCGGCCAGCACGTCGGCGACGATCCGCTGAGCCGTCGCGTCGAGGCCGGTGGTGGGCTCGTCGAGCACGAGCAGATCCGCCTCCTGCGCCAGCCCCTGCGCGACGAGGGCACGCTGGCGCTGGCCACCCGACAGCTCCCCCAGCTGGCGGTCGGCGAGGGAAGCGATACCGAGCCGGCTCATGCTCGCCTCCACGACGTCGCGGTCCCGCGCCGACAGACGGCGCCACAGCCCGCGATGCCCCCACCTCCCCATCGCGACGGTGTCCCGCACCGTCAGCGGCAGCACGTCGGCCGCCCTGCTGCGCTGCGTCACGAACGCCGCACGCCTGCCGGTCCGGTGCTCCACCTCCCCCGCCGTCACCCGGATCACACCGGCGATCACCCCGAGCAGCGTGGACTTGCCCGAGCCGTTCGGCCCGACCACGGCAGTGGTGGTGAACGCCGGTATCCGCAGAGTGAGTTGATTCAGAACCGCACGGTTCGCATAACCGGCCGACACGCCGTCGAGCCCTACCTGCCGCTGCATCTCCGGACCTCTTCCCGCTGTACCTCGTTGTAGTGATAATCATTTTCATTGTAGTGTCCTGCCTCATGGAATGGTTGATGGGCCCCTTCGAGGTGACCTTTGTCCAACGGGCCCTGTGGGGCGGAGTGCTCGTGTCGCTGATCTGCGCCCTGGCCGGCACCTGGGTCGTTCTGCGCGGCATGGCGTTCTTCGGGGACGCGATGTCGCACGGCATGCTCCCCGGGATCGCGCTCGCCTCGCTGCTGGGAGGCAATCTGCTGATCGGCGCCGCGGTGAGCGCGGCCGTCATGGCACTCGGCGTCAGCGTCGTCGGCAGGTCACCCCGGCTGTCCCAGGACACCAGCATCGGTCTGCTCTTCGTGGGGATGCTCTCGCTCGGCGTGATCATCGTTTCGCGTTCGCAGTCGTTCGCGGTCGACCTGACCGGCTTCCTCTTCGGTGATGTGCTCGCCGTGCGTTCGGCCGACCTCGCCTACCTCGGGGGCGCGCTGGTCATCGCGCTGGCGATCTCCGTACTCGGCTACCGGCCGTTCGTCGCTCTGGCCTTCGACGAGCGCAAGGCACACACCCTCGGCCTCCGGCCGCGCCTCGCACACGCGGCTCTGCTCGCCCTGCTGACCCTGGCCATCGTCGCGTCGTTCCACGTGGTGGGGACCCTGCTGGTCTTCGGCCTGCTGATCGCACCGCCCGCGGCCGTGCTGCCGTGGGCCCGGCGCATCCCCGTGATCATGATCGGCGCCGCCGGTCTGGGAGCGAGCGCGACGTTCATCGGCCTGCTGCTCTCGTGGCACCTCCACACCGCGGCCGGGGCGAGCATCGCGGCGACGGCTGTCGTCCAGTTCCTGCTCTCCACCGCCGTGTCCGGCCTCCGCAACCGATGGGCACGGGCCGTTCCCCCCACACCCACCCTCCACACTTCCGCGCCCGACAGCCCGCACATGGAATACGGACATCCGTCATGACACTCAGAAAGATCCGAACCGCCACAGGCCTCTCCTGCGCCGCCCTCGCCACCGCCGGGCTGCTCACCGGCTGCCAGAGCGGCGGCGACGCGAAGGCGCCCTCGAAGACCTCGGCCTCGGCGGCGAAACCCCACGGGTACGTCGAAGGAGCCGAGGAGGCCGCCGAGCAGCAGTCCCGGCTCGTGCTCGCCGACGCGGACACGGGGACGGTCAAGGTCCTCGACCTGATCACCGAGGACATCACCCCCCTCAAGGCCGTCGACGGCGTACAGGACCTGAGCACCGACGGGCGGTTCGCCTACCTGAGGACCGCCGGGGGCGCGCATGTCGTCGACGCCGGCGCCTGGACGGTGGAACACGGCGACCACGTCCACTACTACCGCGCCGCCATACGCGACGTGGGGCCCCTCACGGGTACGGACGCCGCCCGCGTGCACAGCGACCAGGCCGTCACCGCCGTGTCCTCCGCGAAGGGCGGCACCCGCCTGCTCGACCGCAAGGAACTGGAGGACGGCACCGTCCCCCGGGGCAGCGCGCTGACCGGCGCCGGAAGCGGGCCCGTCGTCCCCTACGCGGAACATCTGCTGGCCCCGGGGACGGGAGACGGGAAGGACACCGTCGAGGTCCGGGACCGCGAGGGTGAGCTGGTCAGTACGCTGGCGGAGCCGTGCGCCCAGGTGCGCGGCGAGGCCGTCACCCGTCGTGGCGTGGTCCTCGGATGCGCCGACGGCGCGCTGCTCGTCAGCGAGGACAAGGGCACGTTCGTCGCCGAGAAGATCCCGTACGGCTCCGCGGTGAAGGCCTCGGAGCGGGCCGTCGACTTCCGCCACCGGGCGGGCAGCACGACGCTCGCGGCCAGGTCCGGCGACGACGGCGTCTGGGTCCTCGACGTCACCGAACGTGCCTGGACGCGCGTCGACACCGGCCCGGTCGTGTCCGCCAACACGGCCGGGGAGGGTTCCCCGCTGCTCGCGCTCGGCAAGGACGGTGCGCTCACCGCCTACGACATCACCACCGGGAAGAGCGTCGCCCGCAAGGAGCTCCTCACGAAGGACGCCGGGTCCGCGGCCATCGAGGTGGACACCACTCGCGCGTACGTCAACGACGCCGCGGGGCGGAAGGTCTACGAGATCGACTACAACGACCGACTCCGGCTCGCCAGGACCTTCCCGCTCGACTTCGCACCGACGCACATGGTGGAGACCGGCCGATGACCACCGTTCCCATGCCCGGCCGCAGCCGTCGGACCTCCACGCGCCTCCTCCTCGCCTCCCTCGCAGGCGTGGTGCTCCTCGGAGCGAGCGGGTGCGCGGGAAGTGATGATGAGGAGGACCGTCCCTCGGTCGTCGTCACCACCAACGTCCTCGGCGACATCACCCGCAACATCGTCGGCGACGAGGCCGAGGTGACCGTGCTGATGCAGGCCGGCGCCGACCCGCACTCCTTCGGCATCTCGGCACCGCAGGCGGCCTCCATCGAACAGGCCGATCTGGTCGTCTACAACGGCCTCGGTCTGGAGGAGAACGTCCTGCGTCATGTGGAGGCCGCCGAGGAGGCCGGGGTGTCCACCCTTGCGGTCGGGGACGCGGTCGATCCGATCACCTACACCACGGGCGATTCCGCCGACGAACCCGACCCCCACTTCTGGACCGATCCCGAGCGGGTCCGCACAGCCGTCGGGATCATCGCGGAGCAGGTCACCGAGCAGGTTCCGGACGTCGACGAGGCCGTCATCGGGAAGAACGCGTCCGCCTACGAAGCGCAGATCACCGAACTGGCCACGTGGATGCGGCAGCAGTTCGACGGCATTCCCGCCGAGCAGCGCCGGCTGGTGACCAACCATCACGTCTTCGGGTATCTCGCCCAGCGCTTCGGGTTCCGGATCGTGGGCGCCGTGATCCCGAGCGGTACCACCCTCGCCTCGCCGAGCGCCTCGGACCTCACGTCCCTGGCCTCCGCGATCGAGACGGCTGGTGTGAAGGCGATCTTCGCGGACTCCTCGCAGCCCGACCGGCTGGCCCAGGTACTGAAACGCGAGAGCGACATCGAGGTCGCCGTCGTGCCGCTGTTCTCCGAATCCCTCACCGCGAAGGGAGAGGGAGCGGCCACCTACCTGGAAATGATGCGCGCCAACACCCGGTCCATATCCACGGGGCTGGGCACCGAATGACCACGTTGTCGCCGGTCATGGGCGACAGCCTTGGAAAGGAACACACACCGCAATGAAGCATGTAGCACGTCCGAGGACCGCGGCCGCCGTCGCCGCCCTGCTCGCGGCATCCGTCGCGCTCACCGCGTGCGGGGGCGACAACGAGTCGTCCGCCGCCAAGCCGGCGGAGAAGGCGTCCGGCTCACCGGCCGCCGAGGTCGCCGACCCGATCGTCACCACCTATGACGGAGGCCTGTACGTACTGGACGGGAAGACGCTGAAGCTGGCCGAGGACATACCGCTGGCCGGGTTCAACCGGGTCAACCCCGCGGGCAGCGACCGTCATGTGATGGTCTCCACCTCGACCGGTTTCCAGGTGCTCGACGCGGCGGGGCGCGAGCTCACCGGTGTCGAGTTCGAGGGCAGCAAGCCGGGCCACGTCGTGCGTCACGCGGGGAAGACCATCCTCTTCGCCGACGGCACCGGAGTCGTCACGGTCTTCGACCCGAAGGACCTCGGTGACACCAAGCCGAAGAACGAGACGTACACCTCCGCCGCCCCGCACCACGGGGTCGCCATCCAGCTCGCCGACGGCACGCTGGTGACCACCCTCGGCACGGAGGAGGCGGGTGTCGGCATCGCCGTACTGGACAAGAACCGCAAGGAGATCACCCGCAGCGAGGAGTGCCCCGGCGTCCACGGGGAGGCGGCGGCGCAGGGTGAGGCCGTCGTCATCGGCTGCCAGGACGGCGTCCTGGTCTACAAGGACGGTGCCATCAAGAAGCTGAAGAGCCCCACGGAGTACGGCCGGATCGGAAACCAGGCCGGTTCCGAGCAGTCGCCCGTCGTGCTCGGCGACTACAAGAAGGACAAGGACGCCGAGCTGGAACGCCCGGAACAGGTCTCGCTCATCGACACGGAGAAGGGCACGATCCGGCTCGTCGACCTCGGCACGAGCTACACCTTCCGTTCGCTGGCACGCGGACCGCACGGTGAGGCACTCGTCCTCGGCACCGACGGCAGCATCCATGTCATCGATCCCGCCACGGGCAAGGTGACCAGGAAGATCTCCGCCCTCGGTTCGTGGCAAGAGCCGCTGGACTGGCAGCAGCCCCGGCCGGCACTGTTCGTCCGCGACCACACGGCCTACGTCTCCGACCCGTCGAACAAGAAGCTGCTCGCCATCGACATCGAGTCGGGCAAGCAGCTGGCCTCGACGGAGCTGCCGGAGACCCCCAACGAGCTGAGCGGTGTCGTCGGACAGCACTGACCACTCTTCCCACAGCACGAGGAGCGCGTTCCCGCCGGGCGGGAGCGCGCTCCTCGCGTTCTCCCCGGCCCACCCGCGGGGAAACGGCGACGGGTGGTGCCACGGCCCGCCGGCCGCACCACCACCCGCCATCTGCACCGTGCCGTCACGTCATGTCATGCGTCACCAGGAGGACTTGGTCACTCCGGGGAGGAAGCCGGCGTGCGCCTGTTCACGCATCCGGACCCGGGACAGCCCGAACTTCCGCAGGTGACCACGGGGACGGCCGTCCACGCTGTCCCGGTTACGCACCCGGGTCGCGCTGGCGTCGCGCGGCTGTCGGCGCAGCTCCTCGACGGCCGCGACCCGCTCGACCTCCGTGGTGCCGGGCCTGCGGATGATCTGCTTCAGCTCCGCACGCCGTGCGGCGTACCGCTCGACGGTCGCCTTGCGCTTCTCGTTCTGCGCGATCTTGCTCTGCTTGGCCATCAGACCTTCACTCCCCTCGCCCGGATGCGGGCCACCGCGGCCTCGATGCCGATGGTGTCGATCGCCTTGATCGCCCTGGCGCTCAGCACCAGGCGCACATACCGCCCCTCGCTGGGGAGCCAGTAGCGCTTGCGCTGGATGTTGGGGTCGAACCGGCGCGACGTGCGCCGGTGCGAGTGGGAGATCGTGTTGCCGAAGCCCGGCTGGGCGCCGGTCAGTTGGCAATGGGCGGACATGGAGTTACCTGCCTCTCATCGAAGTGGTCCCATATTGAAAATGGAAACCATTGCCATATAGTAGCGGCATGGCTCGCAACGAAGTACGCCCGATCATCAAGCTCCGCTCCACCGCGGGAACGGGCTACACCTACGTCACCCGCAAGAACCGACGGAACGACCCCGACCGAATGGTGCTGCGGAAGTTCGACCCGCTCGTCCGCCGCCACGTCGACTTCCGCGAAGAGCGCTGACGACCACCGCTCCCCGCCCGTCACCCACCGACACCGAGGAAACCGCCATGAAGCCCGGAATCCACCCCGCCTACCGACCCGTCGTCTTCCGTGACAAGGCAGCCGACTTCGCCTTCCTGACCCGTTCCACCCTGACCAGCGACCGGACCGTCGAATGGGAGGACGGCCACACCTACCCGGTCGTCGACGTGGAGATCTCCTCCGCGAGCCACCCCTTCTACACCGGGACCGCACGCGTCCTGGACACCGCGGGACGCGTCGAGCGCTTCGAGCGCCGCTACGGCCGCCGTGAGGACCGGTGATGGAGAACAGGCACACCCTCCCCGTCGTCATCGTCTGCGGGCTGCACTCGGACGCACGGCACGAGGCCGTGGAAGGGCTGCTGAGGGAGGTCCCCCACAGCGTCGCCCTGCACCACGACCTGGCCACGGCCGCGAAGGGCACGGTGTACCGGACCGTTCGCGACGCCTCCGGAATGCTCTCCAGCGGCGAGGCCCCCCTGGTGAACGACTGCGCCTGCTGCGCCCTGCGCGAGGACCTGATGCCGGAGCTGGAGCGCCTGGCGGCCGACGGGGTGACCAGGACCGCCGTCGTCGAACTGTGGGACTCCGTCGAGCCCAGGGCGATGGCCGAGGTCATCGCCGCGCACGGCGAAGGCCGGGTCGTGGTGACCGGCGTGATCACCGCAGTCGACCCCGCCCTCGTGCTGCCGTACCTCGCCAACGGCGACGACCTCGCCGAGGCGGGTCTGGCAGCAGCCGCCACCGATCAGCGGACCGTGGGCGACACCTGGGCCCGGCAGCTGGAGTACGCGTCGGCGATCGCCCTCGTCGACGAGGGCGGGGCGGACGAGGAGGACCGGGCCCTGATCGGCCAGTTGCACCCGACGGCCCCTCAGGGGGCGGCCGGCTCGCCGGAGCTGACGAGGCTGGCCCTCGCGGGGTTCGACGTCGAAGCGGCCGGCGCCGGTCAGCATCCGGCCTGCGCCCTGCTGCCCCAGGAGGCGGAGGAGGCCGGTGTCAGCACACTGGTGTGGCGCAAGCACCGCCCGTTCCATCCGGAGCGGCTGTATGAGGCGCTGGAGGAGCTGAGCTGCGCGGCGGCCCGCAGCCGGGGCCGGTTCTGGCTGGCCGACCGCCCGGACACCCTGCTGTCCTGGGACGCGGCGGGCGGCGCGCTCTGCGTCGAGGACAACGGCCCCTGGCTCGCGTCCCTGCCGGACGCCGCCTGGGACATGGTCCCGCCGGTCCGGCGGGCGGCCGCCGCCCTCGACTGGCACCCCGAGCACGGCGACTGCTGCCAGCACCTGGTCTTCATCTCCCCCGGCCTCGACAGGGAGGGACTGACCGCGCTCCTCGACTCCTGCCTGCTGACCGACGCCGAGTACACGGCGGGCCGTGAGGCCTGGAAGAACCTTCCGGCCGCCTTCGACGCACTCCTCGACCCGGTGCACTGACCACCACGCACACCTGCTCGCCCCAGCCCGGAAGGAAGAGACACCATGGCCCGACGCCAGGAACCCCGTAAGCCCGCCAAGGACCGCCCGAACCCGCTCGACGCGGCGAAGATCACCTTCATCGACTACAAGGACACCGACCTGCTGCGGAAGTTCATCTCCGACCGGGGCAAGATCCGCAGCCGCAGGGTCACCCGGATCAGCGCCCAGCAGCAGCGGCAGGTGGCCGCAGCGATCAAGAACGCACGCGAGATGGCGCTGCTGCCGTACACCAGCTCCAGCAGGTGATCCGCAGGACTCCGGCAAGGCCTCCGGAGGTGTCCGCGCCCGGACACGCCTACGCTGCGAGATATGCCGGACTCGTCCGCCATTCCTCTCCGGCGGACGGACCCGGCCTCCCCCGGACGGCCACCCCACGAAGGAGTCAGCGAGATGTCCACGACCACGGCGCACCACCCCCACCCCTCGCACGCGCACCAGCACGCCCCGGGGTGCGGCCACGTGGCGATCCCGCACAACGACCACATCGACTACGCGCACGACAAGCACCTGCACCGCGCCCACGAGGACCATGTGGACGAGTGCGAGAACCCGGCGCACTCGGTGCACGACGGGCACGAACACCGGCACGGACAGGACTGTGGTCATGTCGCCGTGCCGCACGACGACCATGTCGACTACGTCCATGACGGCCATCGGCACGCCTCGCACGACGGGCACTGGGACGACCACTGATCGGTCTCGGGCAGGGGACGCCCGTCCGCTGGACGGCCGGGCGACATGCGCGCATATGACAGGCGCCGGTGCGGACTCCGCACCGGCGCCTGTCGGCGTCCACGTTCACGTGTGGAGCAGGCATAGAGGCCGTCCGGCCTGGACATCATGGATACGACAATCATCCCACTGAGCTGACCCATCCTGTGGCGGCGCGCCGACCGGTGCCTACGGCAGTCGAGCTGTCGCTGCCCCACTGAGAATCGAGTGCCACTGTTGCCCGCCCCCTTGTTCCTGGACCCGAAGCTCGAACCACCCCTCACCTCCTTACTGGCGTCCTCCCACTTCCTCCACGGCCTCGTGGACGGGCTGGGGTCGCCGCTCAACGTGGTGCTTCCGGAACGGATCGCCGAGAACGTCTCGCGGTTCCGGTCCGTGTACCGCCGCCACCATCTGGAGGGGGAGATCTCCTTCGCCCACAAGGCCAACAGGTCGAGTGCGCTGGTACGCCGACTGGCGACCACCGACGCGGCCATGGACGTGGCCTCGCTCGGCGAACTGCAACACGCACTGGCGTGCGGCTTCACCCCCGCGCGCATCGGGGCGACAGGACCGAAGGAACCGGAGTTCCTGTGGCTGGCCGCCCGCACCGGTGTGACGGTGAACATAGAGGGCCACGCCGAGCTGGAATCACTCGCCGCGCTGGTGCGCCGCCACGAGCTGCCACGGGTGCGGATCCTGCTGAGGCTGTCGGACTTCTCCGGCACCGCGGTGAAGGTCCTGAGCCGCCGCAGCCGATTCGGCCTGCCCACATCGGAGTTGACCGGCCTGCTGGACGCCTGCGAGCGGCACCGCGAGGCGGTGGAGGTCATCGGCGTCTCCTACCACCTCGACACCACCAGCCTCGACGAGAAGGCCCTCGCACTGGAGGGCTGCGTACGGGCCATGGACGAGTGCCGGGCCCGGGGAATGCGTCCCCGGGTGATCGACATCGGCGGCGGATTCGGTGTGAGCTACCTCGCCGACGGGGCGCAGTGGGAGCAGTACACCAGCCAGCTGACCCTGGCGGCGATGGGCCGTCGCGAAGCCCTGGCCTGGCGCAACCACACGTACGGGCTGAGCAGCGACGGGGGCACCCTCCGCGGAAGCCTGGAGCTCTACCCCTCTCACCGGCCGGTCGCCGGGGCCGCGTACCTGGACGAGCTGCTGCGCAGTCCCGCCCCCACCCTCGGCCGGCCGCTGGCCACCCTGCTGCTGGAAAACCTGTACGACCTGTGCGTCGAGCCGGGCAGAGCCCTGCTGGACCAGTGCGGGCTGACCTTGGCCCGGGTGCTGGAGACACGTCCCGAGGCGGACGGTACGCACTCGATACGGCTGGCGATGAACGCCGACGACTGCGCGCTCGAGGAGCACGGCATCCTCATGGATCCGATCGTCCTCCACCGCGACGGACCGCGGGAGGCTGCGGAGGGCTCGGAGTCCTTCGGGGTCCATCTCCACGGAAACCTGTGCCTCGAGTCCGATCTCATCACGCGCAGACTGGTCCACCTCCGCGCTCTGCCGGCCCGGGGTGACCTCCTGGCGTTTCCCAACACAGCCGGATACTGCATGGATTTCAACGCCCATCACGCGCAGCAACGCCCACTCGCCCACAAGGTCGCGGCATTCCGGGGATCCGACGGCTGGCGGTGGCGTCTCGACGATCAGTACTGGCCCATACATTCCACAGGGGACGCACATGCGGTATGACAGCATCATCGAGACAGTCGGCGACACCCCCTTGGTGCGTATCGACCCGAGCGTCCACGGCCTGCAGAACATCGACCTCTACGCGAAGCTCGAGTTCTGCAATCCCTTCGGTTCGTTGAAGGACCGGGCGGCGTGGAACATGGTCCGGCCCGGCCTCTCCTCGGCAGTCGAACAGGGCAGCCAGATAGTCGAGTTGTCCAGCGGTAACACCGCCAAGGCGCTCGCCGCCATAGCGGGGATGCACGGGATCGGCTTCAAGAGCGTCACCAACCGGATGAAGATTCCGGAGATCAAGGAGATGCTCCTGCTGCTGGGCGCGGAGATCGAGGAACTGCCGGGGCAGACCGAGTGCCTCGATCCCACGAACGCGGAAGACCCCCTGACCCAGTTCCACCGCAGCCTCAACGAACCCGGAAGCACGTACCTCCACACCGACCAGTACTACAACGCACGCAACCCGGAGGCCCACGAGTCCGGCACCGGGCCGGAGATCGTGGCGGACCTCGACGGCCGGGCACCGGACTGGTTCATCTCCGGTGTCGGCACCGCCGGTTCCTCCACCGGTGTGGCGCGCGCGTTGCGGGACCGCAATCCGAAGGTCGGCGTGGTCGGACTCGTCGCGGACAAGTCGGACTTCATCCCCGGGATCAGGAACATCGACGAGGTGCAGGAGGTCGGGATCTTCGATCCCCTCACCTACGACACCATCGAGAAGGTCACCTCCTCCGAGGCGATCGACGGAATGGTGACACTCGTCCGGCGGTGCGGGATCCTCGCCGGGCCGACGGGCGGAGCCGCGTACTTCGGAGCGGTCCGGCACCTGCGGGACATCGGGCCCCAGCTCACCGAGCGCGCGACAGCCGTCTTCATCGTGTGCGACCGCGTCGAGAGCTATCTGAGTTACATCAGGAAGCGCCGCCCCGAACTCCTGGGGCAGCGGCCGCGGAACGACTCGCCCGCGTCCGTGACCGCCGAGGAGCTGAGCGGAACCGCCGCCGTGGGTGTCACGGAGGCGCGGAAGTGGATGGCCGAGGAGGGGCCCCTCGTCGTGGACATGCGCAGCCCGTACGCCTACGCGGCCCTGCACATCGAGGGGTCGATCAACATCGTGGACGAACTGTTCGAGGATCTGGTCCGCGGCGGACTGCCGTTCAGCAAGTCCCGGCCGGTGCTGCTCGCGTGTCCCGTCGGCGAGAAGTCCCTGCGGTACGCGGCCCTCCTGACCCGGATGGGCCATCCGGACGTGCGTAGCCTCACCGGAGGCATCATCGCCTGGCGTGATGCGGGCGCACCGCTGGTGCGGGAGTGATCCCCGTGCCGAGCGGGCCGGCGGACGCGGGGCCCGTGGCGGAGGAGGACCTGGCCGCCTGGAGCAGCGCCCTGCGCGCGGAGTTCCCGATCGTGACCGGTCACCCCGGTCTGGCGTACCTGGACAGCGCCGCGACCGCGCAGAAGCCGCGGGCGGTCCTGGAAGCGGTGCAGGAGTACCTGACGACCTCCAACGCGAACGCGGGGCGCGGTACCTACCCGTGGGCCAACAGGACGACGAATCTGATCGAGGAGACGAGGGGGCGGGTCAAGGCGTTCCTCGGCGACCCGGATCCGGACGCCTCGTCCGTGCACTTCGTCAGCGGCACGACGGAAGGGCTGCGCCTGGTGGCCCTGGACTGGCTCACCCATGAACTCCGCGACGGGGACGAGATCGTCGTCCCGTTCGCGGATCACGAGGCGAACGTCTCCCCCTGGCTGGAGGCGGTCGCCGCGCTGGACCGGCGGGGCACCCGTGTCACGGTCCGGGAGATGCCGTACCAGCTCTCCTCCGGCGACTACGACGCCGACCGCCTCGCCGGCCTCGTCTCGGCCCGTACGCGGTTCGTCGCGGTCACTCATGTCCACCACGTCTACGGCGGCGACATGAACGTGCACCGGATCCGGAGGGCGGTGGGGCCCGACGCGGTGATCTGCATGGACGCCGCCCAGAGCGTCGGTCATCTGCCGGTGTCCCTGGAGGCGCTGGACGTCGACTTCGCCGTCTTCTCCGGGCACAAGGCACTGGCGCTGCCCGGCTCGGGGGCGGTCTGGTCCCGTGGCGTGCGCGGGGCTCCGTTCGCGCCGCGCGGCTGGAGCGGCACGCCGAACACCGTGGGCATCGCCAGTCTGGGCGCCGCTCTGGACTGGCTCGACCGGGCCGGTCCGGCGCGGATCGGCCGATGGACCGTGGAGCTGGCCGCCCGGCTGACGGACGGGCTGCGCACGCTGGCGCCGTACGAGGTGGTGGGGTGCCAACTGAGCCTGGCAGAGGGCTCCCCGGTGCAGCAGCGGCACGGCATCGTGACGTTCAGGCATCGGGACATCGATGCGGCCGACCTGGGATTCATCCTCTTCAGCCACGGTTTCATGGTGCGGGCGGACGGCCTCTGCCAGGGCCGGGCGGGCGAGAACCGCAGCTCCGTACGGGTCAGTCTGCACGCCTACAACAGCCGGCACGAGGTAGACCGGTTGCTGGAGGTCCTCGCCGAGCTGAGCTAGTGCCGATGACAATCGTTTTCACCTGTAGATTCGGGGTCACACAGCGGAACCGATTACGTAGAGGTGGTACAGCAAGATGAGCGTGAGCATGTCGACGGCCCAGTTGTGGGTGGACCGCTGGGAGCAGCAGCAGCAGCGGTACGCGATCGACCGGGAAGAACGTTTCACCGTCGTGGCGGATGTGGTGGAGCACGTGACGGCCGGTCACGCGACCCCTCGCGTGCTGGATCTGGGGTGCGGGCCCGGTTCGCTGCCCGCACGGCTGATCGAGCGCCTGCCGCGGGCCGAGATCGTCGCCGTCGACATGGACCCGCTGCTGCTGGCGCTCGCCCGCGCGCGCCATCCGGACGCCGCCCGGTACGTCCAGGCGGTGATCGGTGAGGAGGGCTGGACGGGCTCCCTGGGTCTCCGGGGGCCGGTCGACGCGGTCGTCTCCACCACGGCGCTCCACTACCTCCCCGAAGGGGTGCTGCGGAGCACCTACGCGGAGCTGACCGCGCTGCTGCGGCCCGGAGGCGTACTGATCAACGCGGACCATCTGTCGCAGGACGGCGCCGGGTTCGCCGAGATCGCCGAGTTCGTCGGGGTGCGCAGGGCCGAGCGACGGCACGCCTTCGACCACGAGGACTGGGAGGCGTGGTGGTCCGCCGTCGAGAACGAGCCCGAGCTGACGGACCTGTGCGCCGAGCGGCGTAAGCCGGGCTCCGTCCACACCGACTGTGCCGTCACACTCGGCCGGCACGTCGAGCTGCTGGCCGAGGCCGGTTTCGGCCATGCCAGCCCGGTCTGGCAGGTGGGCAACAGCTACGTCCTCGTCGCCATCCGGCAGTAGGGCCGCGGAGGGCAGGGGTCACGCGGCCCCTGCCCTCACGGCCGTCAGCTCCGGTGATACCTGAGATGGGGTGCGACGCTGCGCAGCTTCTCGCACGTCTCCTCGGTCTCCCGGGCGGGTTCGGACTGGCCGGTGACGCCGGCGCCCGCGCGGAGCCAGGTCCTCTGCCCCTCGCCCAGCAGGGTGCGCAGGACCAGGGCCGCGTCCAGCGAACCGTCGGTGCTCCCCCGGAACACCGCTCCGCCGTAGAGGCCCCTGGGCCCCTCCTCGTACCGCGTCAGCGCCTTCAGGGAAGCCCTCTTCGGCGAGCCCGTGGCGGTGATCGCGGGGAAGAGCGAGGCGAAGGCCGCCCACGGGCCGGCACCGGGCCTGAGCCGTCCCGTGACCCGCGAGGCGAGGTGCTGAACCGAACCGCGTGGCTTGACCGCCATGAACTCCTCGACGACCACGCTTCCCTGACCGCAGACGGCCTCCATCTCGTCGCAGGCGAGGCGTACGGAGACGGCGTGCTCGTGGATCTCCTTCGGGTCCGTGAGCAGTTCCTCCCGCCTGCGGCCGTTCGCCACCGGATCGGTCCCGAGGGCTCGGGTGCCCGCGAGCGGCTGCGTGCTGACCCGGCCGTCCTGCCCGACCTCCAGGACCGTTTCCGGGCTGAATCCCGCCGCCCTGCGTCCACCGAGGTCGATGAGGAATGAGCGCGCGGGGGTGTTGGCCCTCCGGCCCGCGAGATAGGTCGCGGCGAAGTCGACGGCCGGGCCCGCCGGCAGCTCGACGGCGCGCGAGACGACGGCCTTCTCCAGCAGGCCCGCCCGGATGTCCGCGACCGTCCGGGCGACCGCCTCGCCGTACGCCGCGGTGCCGTCGGTGACGAGCTGTTCGGCCCGGTCCGGGACGGCCGCGGCGGAGGTGCCCCTGGCGGGGGCCTCGGTCAGCAGCGCTCCGGTCTTCCGGGCCCATGCCTCGTCGACGGCCCGTATCCGGGCCCGGCCGGGTGTGAGGGACACCTCCACGCAGGGAACGAGCGCGTACAGCAGGGGCGCGGTGCCCGCCGCGGCCGGGTCACCGTGCAGGAGGTGCGCCAGTTCGAAGGCGGACCAGCCGTAGAAGCGGCGGTCCGGGTGGCCCGCTCCGGCCAGGGCGTCGAGCGCCGCGGCGAACACCTCCAGCGGCCGGGTTCCCGACGGGGCGGTCCAGGTCCGTCCGTCCGCCCGGGCGGTGACACGGGCGGCATCCGCGGTGAGCGTCACCGAGGAGCCGGCCGCGAAGTACCAGCAGCCGTCCTGCTCGTACACGGCGTACTGGTCGGCCACCCCTGCCTTCGAGAGGTGCACGGCGGCGGCCGCCGGGTCGTCGTAGGGGGTGTCCATGGTGTCGGCCGCCCGGAGCGCGGGGACCGACCTCCCCCAGTCCTTCCAGTCGTGCGGGGAGTCCGTCGTCATGCCGGTGTGCCTTTCCTCTGGTGTTCCGCGTCCTTACGCAGGACGGGGGTGGTGGTCATGCCGTCGTCTCCAGACGCCAGCCGTGGGCCCGGGCGCGCTGTTCCCAGAAGGAGGCGTAGGTGCCACCCGCCGTGACCAGCTCGTCGTGGGTGCCGCGCTCGGTGATCCCGCCGTCCTCCAGGACGAGGATCTGATCGGCTCCGACGACGGTGCTGAGCCGGTGCGCGATGACCAGCAGGGTCTTCTCGGCGGCCAGGGCGCGGACCGTCCCGGCGAGCAGGGCCTCGTTCTCCTGGTCCAGCGCGGCGGTCGCCTCGTCGAGGACGAGGATCGGGGTGTCCCGGAGCAGCGCGCGGGCGATGGACACACGCTGGCGCTGACCGCCGGAGAGCGCGACACCGCCCTCGCCCACCCGGGTCGCCCATCCGTCGGGCAGTTCCTCGATCACCCGGTCGAGTCCGGCGAGCGCGGAGGCCCTGGCCAGTTGATCGTGGCCGGCGTCCGGGGAGCCGATCCGGACGTTCTCCTCGATCGTGCCCTCGAACAGATAGACGTCCTGGAAGACCAGGGAGACATGGGCTGCGAGCTCCTCGGGGGCGATGTGGCGCACGTCGACGCCCCCGACACGGACGGTGCCGCCCGTGGTGTCCCAGAAGCGGGCGAGCAGCCTGGCGACGGTGGTCTTGCCCGCCCCGGAGGGTCCGACGAGGGCCGTCATGCTGCGTTCCGGAAGGCGGAAGCTCACGTCGCCGAGTACGGGGCGCGGGCCGTCCGCCCCCGGCTTCTCCTTCGCCGCGTAACGGAACTCGACCCCATCGAACTCGACTTCGGCGCTTCGGGGCACCTGCGGTTCGGCGGGCCGGGGGAACGGCTCCTCGTCGAGGACGGCGCCGAGCCTTTCCAGGCTGTTACGGGCGATGCGCATCCCGGCGCCGACGTCGGCCGCCCCGGAGAGGCTGTCGATCAGTCGGACCGTCAGCACGAGGAGGCCCAGCAGGGTGGGGACCGTCATCGAGCCGTCCAGGTGCCAGGACACGCCCAGTGCCAGCAGCAGGGCGAACACCAGCCGGGCGGTGAAGGCGAAGGAGACCAGTCCGGGCAGACCCCGGACGATGAGCCGGCGGTCGGCTCGTGACTCGGCCGCCAGGGCGTCGTCCAACGCTCCGTAGCCCTCGGCGGTCCGGCCGAAGGCCCGCAGGACGGGCTGGTTCCGCGCGAACTCCAGGACGCGGTCGGAGGCTTCACCGATCGCGCCGTCCCGGCCCGCGTCGAGGCGGCGCATCACGGCCGTACTCGCCGCGTGCACGGCCAGCAGCACGGGGGCGCAGACGAGGAGCACGAGCGCCGTCCGCCGGTCGAGGAAGAAGGCCGCGGTCACCAGGGTGACCGGGGTCAGCACCGAACCGACGAAGGGCCGCAGCAGGTGGGCGGGCATGTTCATCACCTGGATGACGTTCTGCCCGGCGAGCCGGCTGAACTCGGCCGCCCGGCCCGCTGTGAACCAGCCGAGGGGCAGGTCCAGCGCCCGCGTCGCGAGCCTGCGGTGCAGGACCCGGGAGAGCTGCGAGCCGACGGTGAACCCGCCGCGGAGGGCCGCGCCCTGCAGGACCGCGTAACCGAGGGAGGTGACGACGAGGGCGGTCAGCCAGGGCCACACATCGCCCGGTCGGTCACCGAGCAGGGCGCGCAGTGTGGGCACCAGCAGGGCGAAGGCGACGCCCTGGAGGACGGCCGCGGTGGCCAGGAGGGCGAGCAGCGCGTTCAGCGGGCGGGCCCCCTCGCGCCCCAGGACCTTGTACAGCTGACGGATCATCGTGAGCTTCCCTCTCGGAGGTCGTCCCGGGCGTCGTCCGCGTACGGGAGGGCGGATGCCGGGCCTGGCCGCGGTTCCTCACGCTGGGCTTCCCACAGCCGGGCGTACCGGCCGCCCCGGGCCAGCAGGTCCTCGTGGCGGCCCTGCTCGGTGATGCGTCCGCCGGCCAGGACCACGATCCGGTCGGCGGTGCGGATCGTCGCCAGGCGGTGCGCGATGACCAGCAGGGTGCGGCCCCGGGCCAGTTCGGACAGCGCGTCCTGGATCAGCGCCTCGGAGTGCGGATCGGCGTAGGCGGTGGCCTCGTCCAGGACGAGTACCGGGGCGTCGGCGAGCAGCGCCCGTGCGATGGACAGGCGTTGGGCCTCTCCGCCGGAGAAGGTGACGTCCGTGCCGGCCTCGGTGGCGTACCCGTCGGGCAGGGCCATGATCCGGTCGTGGATGTGTGCGGCGCGGGCACACCGCTCGACGTCCTCGTCGGAGGCGTCGGGCCGGCCGAGGCGGATGTTGTCGGCGACGCTCGCCCGGAGCAGCCGTACGTCCTGGAGGACGAAGCCGACACGGCGGTAGAGCTCGTCGGCGGGGATGTCCCGGATGTCGGCTCCGCCGATGGAGACCGTGCCCGCCGTGACGTCGTAGAACCGGGGCAGCAGTGCGGCCAGGGTCGACTTGCCGGATCCGGAGGGGCCGACGAGTGCGGTGACGGTGCCTGGGGCGAGGTCGAGGTCGATGTCGCCGAGCACGTCGGTGCGGCCGTCGTAGGAGAAGGTCACGCCGCGCAGGGAGACGTCGTGGCCCCGGGGCACGGTCGGTGTCCGGGGTTCGGGCAGGGCAGGCGTGTCCAGCAGCGCGGAGATGCGGACGGCCGCCGCCTGGCCGGCCCGGATCTGCTGGATCCGGGGGCCGACCACGCCCATGGGGGCGGCGACGGCCGGGCCGAGCAGCAGGAAGGGGACGATCTCGGCTCCGGTCGTCCAGCCGCTGGTCACGCCTACCGCTCCCGCCACGGCCAGCAGGAGGAGCACCACCGCCGGGGAGACGACGAGCAGCGCGGCGGTGGAGGTGGCGAGCGTCGCGCGGACCCAGCGGGAGAAGAAGTCGGCGAATCCGTCGGTGGCGCCCAGGAAGCGCTCGTACGCCGTGCGTCCGCGCCCGAAGGTCTTGAGGACGGCGATGCCGCCGGCGAATTCGACGGCCGCGGAGGAGATGCGGCTCAGCGCGGCTCCGTACTCGGCCATCTGCGCGCCCGCGCCGGACATGGCCCGGCTGAACAGGAACACGCCGAGCGCCAGCGGCAGGACGCTGATCAGGGCCAGAGGCAGGTCGACGGTGAACAGGTAGGCCAGAGCGAGCACCGGGGCGGTGAGGACGCCGACGACGTCGAGCAGGGTGTGGGCGACCAGGGTGTGCAGGGCGCGTACGTCGTCCTGGACCGCCTGCTTGACCTGGCCGGATCCCTCGGCCGTGAGCCGGCCCAGGGGCAGTCGCCCGATGTGCCGGGCGAGCCGCCGGCGGAGCGAGAGCTGGAGGTCGTTGTCCGCCAGGTGGCTGACGGCGCCGGCCGCCGAACCGCACACCAGGGCGAGCAGGCCCGACGCGCAGGCGAGGACGACCAGCGGCCAGAGGTCGTCTCCGCCGGCCTGGGAGCCGCCGGCCCGGGTGCCGTCGGTGAGACGGCCGGCGATGAGGGAGACGGCGACGAACGGGACGACCCCGGCGAGGGAGGCGACCGTCTGGAGGCCGACAGCGAGGACGAGGCGTCCCCGGACATCGCCCAGCAGGGTGCGCAGCGCGGGCGGTGGGGCGGCGGAGGGTGCGGGGTCCGGACCAGGGCCGGACGGGTGCGGCTTCACTTGACGAGGACTCCGATCTCGGGGACGGCCCGGCCGCCCGCCTCGGTGATGCGGCGGCTGGTCATGCCCGCTTCCGCGGCGAGCCGGGCGACGTCGAAGGTGTGCCAGACGTAGCTGTCGCTGACTTCGCGGACGGTGCGGCCGTCCTCCCGCAGGACCTTCCAGGTGGTGGTGAAGCGCATGGCGTCGCCCTCGGTGGGCTCGCCGCCGATCCACCACTCGTACGTCTGGCGCCCGATGGTCTCCCTGAGGGACATCACCGGCGGGATGACGCGTGGTGAGGAGACCCCCATCAGTTCGACGACGATGGGTGCCCCGTCGGGCAGGCGGGCGGCGAGCCGCTTCCAGAGGGCCACCCGCTCGGGTGCGGTGAGGTGACCGGCGACGCCGAACATGACCACGGCCGAGAGGGTGTCCGGCAGCGGCAGGTCCTGGGCGGCGCCGTCGGTCACGGTGACACGGCGGCGCAGGTCGGGATCGCGGGCGACCCGTGAGGTGAGCATGGCGCGCATCGTGGCGGAGGGTTCCGCCACGATGATCTCCGCCTGCGGCAGTGCGGACGCGATGACCTCGGTCACGCGTCCGGTGCCGCCGCCGATCTCCAGCACGGGACCGTGCGAGGTGTCGACACCCCGGAGCACACTGCTGAGCGGGGGCCCGCTGCTGGCTGTGTGCCGGGTGGCGACCAGTTCGTAGAACTCGGCCGAGGTCGAGTAGTAGTCGATCAAGGGATTCTCCAGGAGGGCGGACGGGGGTGCGGCGGCCGGCTCAGGGGGTGCTCGGCCACACGTGCCCGCCCGTGGTCAGCGAGGGGTCCATCCGCCGCAGGACGGTGGCGACGACCTCGCGGCGCCGGGGGGTGAGGTAGAAGTGGTCGCCGGGGAAGGTCCGCACCTCGGTGCGGGCGGTCGTGAGATCCGCCCAGCCTCCGGCCCGCTCGCCGAGACGCTCCTGGTCGAGCTCCGGGTCCTCGCTGCCGGTCAGTACGTGGACCGGGCAGTCCAGCGGGGGGCGGGCGGAGGGCCGGTACGTCTCGATGAGCCGGTAGTCGTTGCGTACGGTGCCGAGGATCAGGGCGCGGAGGCCCGGGTCTTCGAGCACGTCGCCGCTGGTCCCGCCCAGCCGTCGCAGTTCGGCGCAGAGCACGTCGTCGTCCTGGCGGTGCACGTCGCCGACCACGGCGGTGCCGGGGGCGGCGCGGCCCGAGACGAAGAGACGGCGGGGCGCCGGCGCTCCCCGGCGGCCGAGCTCGTGGGCGAGTTCCCAGGCCACGGCCGATCCCATGCTGTGCCCGAAGAGGGCGTACGGCCGGTCGAGCAGGGGCGGCAGGACGTCCGCGAGGGCGGTGACCAGCTCGTCCATGCTGTCGGTGGCGGGGTCCTCGAAGCGGTCCTCGCGGCCGGGGTACTGGACGCCGAGCAGTTCGACCTCGGGGGGCAGCAGTGCGGCCCAGGGCCGGTAGAAGCTCGCGCTGCCGCCGGCGTGCGGGAGGCAGACGAGGCGGAGCCGGGGAGCGGCCGCGCCGCTCCAGCGCCGGATCCACGGGCTGTGGACCGGGTTCACCAGGTCACCATCAGCTCTTCGAGCCCGAAGGTGGCCGAGTCGTGCTTGAAGGCGACGTCCTCGCGGTCACCCGCGAGGCGCAGGGTCGGCACCCGGCGGAGGAGGGTCTCCAGGGCGATCTCCAGTTCCAGCCGGGCGAGATGCTGCCCGATGCACTGGTGGACGCCGTAGCCGAACGCGATGTGGTGGTTCTCCGGCCGGTGGAAGTCGACCTGCTCCGGGTGTTCGAACCGCTCGGGGTCGTGGTTGGCCCCGGCCAGGAGGCCGATGACGCCGTCGTCCGCCGGTATCAGCCGGCCGGAGAGCTCGATGTCCTCGGCGGCCACCCGCAGGGGAATGGAGTCGGCGATCGACATGACGCGCAGGAGTTCGTCGACGGCGCGTGGCATGAGTGCGGGGTCGGCCAGCAGTTCGTCCTTGAGGTCCGGCCGGTCCAGGAGCAACAGCGTGCTCAGGGTGATCATGTTGGTGCTGGTCTCACGGCCGGCGTTGATGGTGATGCCGACGGCGGAGAGCAGCTCGTTCAGGGTGACGTTCCCGGTGTTCAGGTGGTCGGTAACGAGTTTGGAGAGCAGGTCGTCACCGGGTTCCTTCTGCCGTTCGGCCACCAGGCCGGCGATGAGGCCGAAGAGGCCTTGGAGGGCTTCGGACACCTGCTCGGCGGTGCTGGTACGGGATCCGGAGATCCGGGTGACGTCCCGGAAGAACTCGAGGTTCTCGCGCGGGATGCCGAGCAGTTCGCAGATGACCGAGGTGGACACGGCGTTGGCGTACGTGGAGACGAAGTCGACCGGCTGCCCGGCGGCGAGCATGTCGTCCACGAGTTCGTCGACGCGGGCCTGTACGGCGGGCCGCATCGCGCGTACCCGCCGGACGGTGAACTCCGGGAGGAGCATGCGGCGGTAGCGGGTGTGCTCGGGGGCGTCGGTGCGGATGAAGGGGCGGAACCTTGCCCCGGCCTCCTGCTCTCCCTCGCCGAGCGCGGGGAAGTTCGGGCGGCGGATGTCGGCGCTGACACGCGGGTCGGAGAGCAGGGCGCGCACGTCGTCGTAGCGGGACACCACCCAGGCCTCTCGGCGGGTGGGCAGCGTCACGCGGGCCACGGGGTCCTCGGTGCGCAGGGCGTCGTACTCCTCGGGTGCGGCGAACGGACAGCCTCGCCGGATCGGGAAGTCACGGGGCCCGCCTTCGGGCGGCACACTCGCGCCGGGGGTGGTGGAACTGTTCATCGGTGGTCCTCAGTCGTTGGTGCGGGAGACGGGTGACGGGGTGCCGGCCGCGGACGCCGGGGCGGGATCATGGGTGAGGACGGCCAGGGGCGGCGCGCCGGCCCGGGTGGGCAGCGTGCGTACGGTCATCCCGGACTCGGCGGCGACCTCGCGGAGGCCGAAGGGGGTCCAGCGGTAGGAGTCACGCACCTCGCGCACCACGACGGGTTCGTCGTCCCGGTGGACGCGCCAGGTCGTGTGCAGGCGCATCACCGATGCGTCCTCCTCGTCCGGCGCCCCGGAGAACGACCATTCGTAGCGGTGGTGTCCGGCGCGGGCCGTGGCGAGCCTGGTCTCCGGGAGGGTCAGCGGCGCGTCGAAGCCCATGAGTTCGACGACGACGAGACCGCCGGGGACCAGCCGCTGTCGCAGTCTCTCCCAGAGCCTGTGGCGCTCGGCGGCGTCGAGGTGTCCGAGCACCCCGCACAGGAGGACGGCGCCGATGCGGTCGGGGAGTTCCAGGTCGGGCGCGGAGTCCGCGGTGACGGTGACCCGGGAGCGCAGGTCCGGGTCGCTGAAGACGCGGCTGGTCAGCACGGCGCGCATCCCGACGGCCGGTTCGGCGGCGATGATCTCCACGTCGGGCCGTGCGCGTGCGACGGCTTCCGTCACCAGCCCCGTACCGGCGCCGATGTCGAGCACCGGACCGCCACCCAGTTCGGCGTCGGCGAGGAGGCCGGCGACGGCGGAGGCGCTCGCGGTCGCGGTGTGCCGTGCGGCGACGAGGTCGAAGAACTCCGCCGAGGGGGTGTAGGGCGCCGCTTCCCCGGGGTCACCGGCCGGCGCGGCCCGTCGGGCGGGGACCGCTGCCGGCTCGGGGGCCGGGAAGAGGTCGCCGGCCGACAGGGGGCGCGGAGTCGCCGGCCGGACGATCTCGGGCGGTCCCAGCCGGGCCGCGAGGTCGGACCAGATGCGGCACACGGCGAGGTCGTACTGGCCCGCCCGGAGGGCGTCGCCGCCCAGGGCCGCCGCGTCGCGCAGGCCGTCGAGCGCGCTGCCGATAGCCTGCGGCCACAGGTCGGTGAACACGTTCCGGAACGTCCCGGTGGTCCCGACGACCGCGGTGGTGCCGAGGTCGAGGCCGCCGGTGCCCGGACCGTCCAGGACGAACCGGTGGCCTGGGTCCCTGGTGATGTGCAGCCGGGGACTCCACAGGACGGGCCCGTGGGTGTCGGCCAGGGTGAGGACGCCGCCCTCGGTGCCGATGGAGACGCGGTGCCAGTGCAGTGCGTGGTTGTCCCGGTCGGACGGATCGAGCTCGTGATGCACCCGCAGGGTGACCGGGACCCCGCCGATCACACCCTGGAGGGTACGGAACGGCTGCGGCCCGATGTCCGCGGGCACCGCGGCCGGGTCGGCGAAGCGCCAGGGACGCAGCGTCCCCAGGGCCTGGCCGAGGATGTCCACCATCGGGTGCATCAGGTGGACGGGGGTCGCCGCGTCCACGAAGAGCGGCTTCTGCAGGGTGGTGAGCCTGCGGGCCGCCTCGATGAAGGAACGGACGGGGGCGACGTGCGGATAGTGGGTGTTGAGGCGGTACTGCACTCCACGGCGGCGCGCGTGTTTCAGGCTGTCCGTCAGTTCCGTCAGGTGTACCGGGTGTTCCTGGAGTACGTGGATGCCACGGTCCATGAGCGCCCTGGCCAGCGCCGTGCCCTCTCCCCCGGAGATCGAGGAGCTGACCGCCACGCACGCGGCGTCGATGCCGTCCGGCAGCCGGTCGAGGTCCGTGTGGTGGGGCACACCGGCTTCCTCCGCGTACGCCCGTGAGGCGGCGGAGCCACGGCTGAGGATTCCGGCCAGGACGTATCCGGGCCGCCTCCGGACGGATTCGGCGTAGAAGCGCCCGAAGTTGGTGCCACAGACGAGGACGCGGAAGGGGGCTGCGGCGGTCACAGGACGCCCTCCTCGACCGGCTCGGTGTCCGCCGGTGCGGCGGTGCCGGTGAGCCGCAGCTCACCTGCGCCGCCCGCGCGGAGGTGGCGGACCACGGTGCCGGGGTCGAGCACGTCGCACGCGAAGTGGATGCCCGGAGGCACCGTGGCGTCCAGGACCGCGTCCACTGCGAGCGCCCCGACGGCGGCCGTGAGCCGGTAGCTGCTCGCCGCGCGCAGGGTCATTCCGGCCGTCGCCGGCCGTCCTGAAGCGGTCCCGGCCAGCTCGAAGTCCATGACGTAGTAGGGCGTGCGCCCGGCCAGGTCGAGCTCGGCCGCGAGGATCAGCCGGCGGGCCAGGTCCGCCGGGTCGGCGCCCTCTGCGAGGTGGCCGGGCAGGAGGCCGAGCAGGGAGCGCACCTGGGCGCCCGGGTGGACGTTGTACCAGTCGAGCCGGTCGAGACCCAGGTCGTCGGCGAGGCGTTCGCTCTCACCGCTGAGGTAGGGCTGCGTGGCCACCCGGCCGGGGAATCCGGGCCGTTCGGTGTCCTCGTCGGCACGGAGTGCGCGGGACACCCGCCGGCCGTCCCGGACGGCTGCGAGCGGCTCGCCGTAGGCGGCGCCGTCGGCGCCCCCGGAGGTGAGCGAGAGCATGAGGTCCTGCGCCACGGTGGGCGAGCAGGTCTCCAGGCCGCCGCAGTGCGCGGTGAGGGCGGTGGGCCGGTCGAGTCCCTGCCGGGACAGCCAGCGCGGAAGCAGGCTGGACAGGCCCGGCAGCGCCCCTGCCGACAGGACCACGGTCCGTCCGTCGCGGGCGGGATCGCCGTCCTCACGGAGGTCCTCGGCGGCCGGGTCGTCCCCGGCGACGTCCACGCAGTGCGCTCCGGCGGCGAGCGCGGCCGACGCGACGGTGGCCCGGAGCCGGTAGGTGGGGCCGACGCAGTTCAGGACGACGTCGCATCCGTCGGCGAAGGCACGCAGGCCGTCCGGTGCCTCGGCGTCCGCCCGCACGATCTCGTCGAGGCCGTGGGGGTTCTGCTCCGCGATCGCGCGGAGCGCCGACGGGGTACGGCCGCCCAGCCGCAGCCCCGTGTGGCCGAGGGCCCGCAGCTCGTGGACCGCTGCCCGGCCCACCGCTCCGGATGCGCCCAGGACGCCGATGAGGGGTCTCTTCGTCATCGGGTGATCGCTCCCTGGGTCAGCTCACCGAGCGTCTTGAGGATGGTGGGGGCGTGTTCGACGGAGAGGCAGCTGTAGTGGTCGCCCCCGATGTCGACGATGTCCAGGTCGCCCAGGGCCAGTTCGTGCCAGTAGGCCGTGACTGCGTCCTTGCTGCCGGGGAACGGGTAGGCCCCGTCGTGCCGAAGGAAGGTGATGTCGCCCGCGTACGGCTCGGCGTCGTACCGGGTGATGGCGAAGACGCTCTGCCGGAAGGCGAGGAACAGCCGTGTCATGTGCTCGGGTTCGTACGTGCCCGCGGATGCGGGGACCGCCTCGCACATCCGCGCGATGCGGGTGGCACGGGGCACCTCGGCCAGGGCCCGGAAGCGGTCCGCCACGTCGGCGAACTCGGCGGGGAGGGCGGCGAGGCCCCCGTCGGGCAGGATCCCGGGACTGCCGGCCAGGACGGCGTCGGCCGCCGCGGCCACCCGGTACTGGTCACCGGGGAAGCCCAGCGCGGCGGGGTCGATGCCCATCATGACGGCGAAGGAGTACTCGGAGAGCAGCTCGTCGTCCAGGCGGAAGCGCGGGCTGTGGCTGCTGATGACGGTGAGGCTCTCCACCTCGGCCCCGGACTCGGCGAGGTTGCGGGCCACTTCGGTGGCGATCAGTCCGCCCAGGCAGTAGCCCACGACGTGGAAGCGGCGTCGGCCGCCCGCTGTCAGGGCGCGTGCGTAGTCGGCGGCGAGCTGCTCGATGAGTCCCTCGGGCGGGGCGGCGAGGAAGCCGTTCAGATCGGGGACCTCCACGCCGACCACCTCTGCGAGCCCCGGGGAGCGCCGCCTGATCTCGGTGATCAGCGCCCGGTACGGCATGATCGTGGCGGTTCCGGCGTGCACGAGCACGGTCGTCGGTTCGTCGGAGGCCCGGGCACCGTGCAGGTGGATGACGGGATCGGTGCGTATCGCGGTCCCGTCCCCGGGTGTCTCCTCCTCGCCGGTCAGTCCGCGCAGGAATCCGGCGAGACCTGCCACGGTGGGGCGGCGGAGCATGTGGCGCAGGACGACCTCCCATTCGAGTTCCGCGGCCTGCGGTACGCGGTCGCGCAGCTGGGCCACCATGCGGGCGACCAGCAGGGAGTCCCCGCCCAGGGCGAAGAAGTCGTCGTTCCTGGTGACGTGTTCGACCGCCAGGAGCTCCGCCCAGAGTCCGGCCAGGCTGTTCTCCAGGCCGTCCATCGGCCGCTCGTCCACCACCGGCTTCTCCGTCTCACGGGGCAGCCAGCTCCGCAGCAGCGACCGGTCGGTCTTGCCGTTGGCGGTGCGGGGCAGCGTGTCGACGACCTGCCAGACGGTGGGGAGCATGTAGTCGGGCAGGCGGGTGGCCGCGCCGCGTGCCAGCTCGCCCACGGGCACGTGGTGCCGGTCGTCCTTCATCGTCGCGAGGAACACCTCCTGTCCGGTGGCGGTCAGCGGGTCCTCCGGATCCGGCAGTGACACCACGTCCGTCGCCCCGTGCCGGTCCAGGAGTTCCCGCCACTGCGTGTGGGTGAGGAAGGACTGGCCGGTGTGCGCGCGTACGTCGGTCCAGGTGTGTCCGGCGACCTCGAGGAACTCCATGGAGACCAGCAGCGGACAGTTCTCGTCGCGGGTGTTCTCGACGAACACCAGCTGCCCACCGGGAACCAGCAGTTCACGCAGCCGTCCCACCGCCGCGTCCGCGTCGGCGGCGGCGTGCAGGGTGTTGGCGCACACCACGACGTCGAAGGTGTTGGGGAGGAAGCCCTGTTCGCGTGGGTCCTCGTCCACGTCGAAGCGCCTGTAGCGCACCCAGCCGTGGTCCGCGAAGCGTTCGCGTGCCTCGTTGAGGAAGAAGGCCGAGGCGTCCGTGAAGAGGTAGTCCACCCCGTACTCGGCGAGTACGGGCACCAGTTCGCCCGTGGTGCCGCCGACGCCTCCGCCCACCTCCAGCACCCGCAGCCGTTCCTCACCGGTGTGCGCGGCGGCGGTCTCGCGGAGCGCGGCGACGACGGCGCGGTTGAGGTGCCGGATGGCGAGGTTGTCGCGGTAGGCGGCGTCCGCCGCGTCCAACGCGGCGCCGGGGAAGAGGAGTTCCCTGATGCCGGTGTCCCCTGCGATCAGCTCGGGCAGGCGGCCGGTGCAGGTGCGCATGACGGTGAGCAGCTCGGTGCTCCACCCGACCTCTTGTTCCAGTTCCCCGGCGCGCCGCCATCTCCGTTCCAGCTCGGACCCGGGGATGCCGGCGAGTCCGCTGTAGGTGTCGTCGGCGTCGTGGTGCGTCAGCAGCCCGCGTCCGGCCAGGGCGCGCAGCCAGCGCCGCACGATGTGGCGGTGGCGGGGGGTGGAACGCAGGGCGGTGCCGACGTCGTCCGCCGTGTGCGCGGCGCCGTTCCCGAAGAGCCCGGCCGTCAGGAGCACGCGTGTCATCTCCGCGAGCGCGACGTCGTCCAGGGCGTCGAGGAAGGCCTTCAGCTGTGCGGGGTCCACGGCCCGGGACGCTTCGCGTACGGCTTCGGCGGCCGCCTTGTGGATGCCGTCGGTGCTGCCCGACCGCGCCTGCCGGCCGTCGTCGCGGCGGGCCGTCTCGACGAAGGCGGCGAGGCGTCGGCCGCCGGAGGCCGAGTCGTCGACGACGACTGCGCCTGCGGCCACGGCCGGGTGGGCCTGCACGGCCGCTTCGACCTCGGCGAGTTCGACCCGGTAGCCACGGATCTTCACCTGGGCGTCCTCGCGGCCGAGGAACTCGATGGTTCCGTCGGGGAGGTAACGCCCGAGGTCGCCGGTGCGGTAGATCCGCTCACCGCTGACGGGGTGTTCGATGAACCGCTCGGCGGTGCGTGCCTCGTCGCCGAGGTAGCCCATGGCCACTCCCGCTCCGGAGATGTAGAGCTCGCCCGGGACCCATTCGGGCCGTGGGCGCGACTGCTGGTCGAGCACGGCGAATCCCTGGTTCGTCAGGGGCTTGCCGTAGGGGATGCTCGGGCGGGCGGTGTCCACCTCGCCGACGGGGTGCGCGATGGACCAGATGGACCCCTCGGTCGCGCCGCCGAGGGAGATGACCTGGAGGCCCGGGAGGACGGCACGGGCCTCGGCGGGGAGGGTGACCGGGACCCAGTCGCCGGAGACGAGGGCCAGCCTGGGTGTGCTGTCCTCGTCGGAGGGGGGTTCGGCGCGGAGCCAGTCGCACAGCATGTGCAGCTGGCCGGGCACGGAGTTCCACACGGTGACGCCGAAGTCCCGGACGAGTTCCGCCCAGTGCGAGGGGTCGCCGCGCCGCTCGGCCAGGGGCAGGACGAGTGTGGCGCCCACCGACAGCGGGCCGAACAGGTCGTAGACGGAGAGGTCGAAGCTCAGCCCCGCGATGCCGAGGACGCGGTCCTGGGCGGTGACGGCGTACCTGCGGTTGATGTCCTGGACGGTGTTGAGGGCGGCGCGGTGACTGATCATCACGCCCTTGGGCGTGCCTGTGGAGCCCGACGTGTAGATGACGTAGGCGAGTTCGTCGGGGTGGCGGGTCGCGTGGGGCGTCCTGGCCGGGGCGTCCTCCGGCAGCAGGTCGAGGGTGAGGGCGGACACGTCCGGCGGGAGGTCGTCGGCCTCGGCGAGCCAGGACTGTGTCAGGACCGTGCGTACGGCGGCGTCCGCCAGGATCGTGTCCCGGCGGGCCGGCGGCTGGGCCGTGTCGACGGGGAGGTACGCGCCGCCCGCGATGAGGACGCCGAGCACGGCGACCGCCTGTTCCCACCCCTTGTCCATCCAGATGGCCACCGGCTCGCCCGGCCGCAGCCCGGACTCCTCCAGCGCGCCGGCCAGGGCGTTCGCCCGGGCGACGAGCTGCCGGTAGGAGAGGGCCAGTTCCGGTGTCCGGACCGCGATGGCGTCCGGGGTGGCCTCGGCCTGGGCGAGCACGGGTGCGTGGAGCAGGGTGTCCGGCAGCGGCCCCGCGGTGGCGTTCACCTCGGCCCTGCGTGCGGTCTGGACCGCGGGGAGCTCGACGCGGGCCGGTTCGTCCCAGGCCGCCTCACCGGCGGCTCCTTCGCCCGACAGCAGGCGCACCAGGCCGGCGTAGGCGGCGAACATGTCCTCGGCGACCGCGCCGCTGAGCGCCCCGTCACGTACGTCCCAGGAGAGGCTCAGGGCGTCGCCCCGCCGCATGACCTGGCAGTCGAGCCACACCTGCGGCGTCTGGGTCGCGGCGTACGTCACTTCCGGGGGCACACCGTCGGCGGTGGCGCCGGAGCCGAGGGCGCTGGTGAAGACGACCGGCATGAGGACCGGCGCCCCGGCCCTGCGGGAGAGCTCGGCCAGCACCTCGGACCCGGTGTAGAGGGGGTGGCTCAGGTCTTCCAGGAGCTGGGCCCCGAGGGTTGCGGCCCGGTCACCGAAGGACGCCGGTGCGTCGAGGTCCACGGCCAGGAGTTCGAGCGAGGTGAAGTCGCCGACGAGCCGGCCGATGTCCTCGTGCAGGGCGGGACGGTCCACCGTCGGCACGTTGAGGGTGAACCGGGTGGTGCGCGACCAGCGGCCGACGGTCTCGGCGTACGCGGTGAGCAGGGCGGCCGACACGGTGAGCCCGCGTCGTGCCGCCCGTTCGGTGAAGCGTTCCCGGGCGGAGGAGGGGAGGAGGTGCTCCAGCCTGGTGAAGCTGACGGCGTCACCGGTCGGGGTGTGCTCCGCCTTCGGTTCCCAGGCTTCCGCGAGGGGCAGTTCGGGAGCGGGCGGGAGCGCGTCGAGCCGGTCCGTCCAGTACGCGCGGTCCCGTGAGTACGCGGCGCCGTCGGTGAGGGCGCGTCGCGCCAGGACGTAGTCGCGGAAGGAGATGCGGGGTGCCTCGGACAGTGCGGAGCCGCTGTAGGAGGTCTGGAACTCGGCGAGGAGGATCCGCAGGCTGGCGTGGTCGACGACGAGCATGTCGAAGGACAGGTGGAGCACGGCGCGCGTACCGGTCAGGCTCGCGTGCACGTCGAACAGCGGCAGGCGGTCGGTGGGCTTCCGGCGTACGGACATCCGCGCCCTGGTGCGCGCCACGGCCGCTTCGGCCTCCCCGTCGGGGAGGTGGAGCAGGTCATCGACGGTCACGTCCGGTGCGGGAGCGTCGGGCAGCACCTGCTGGTAGCCGTCGCTGTGGATGACGGCGCGCAACATGTCGTGCCGCTGGACCAGTCCGTGCCATACGGCGGCGACGCGTTCCACGTCGAGTTCGCTGTACTCCAGCTCGACGTAGGCGTGACAGCCGATGCCTCCGTAGGCGTAGGCGTCGGTGCGGCCGATGAGGTAGGCCGCCTGGATGTCCGTCAGCGGAAAGGGTTCGTGGCGGCCGGCCTCGTCGCTCCGCAGGACGGCGTCATCCGCCTCCAGGTGGTGCAGGATCGCTTCCTTGTGGGTGCGCAGGGCGGTCCGGAGTCCGTCCGTGAGGCGGCCCTGCGGTGCGCGGAAGCGGAGTTGTCCGTCCTGAGCCCACAGGTGCACGCCCTCGTCGGCGCAGCGGGCCAGCAGTTCAGCGGGATTCACAGTTCTCCTGTTTCGTAGACGGTCGTGTCGGCGGCGAGCGTGCGGGTGATGTCCGCGCCGAGGGCGGCGATGGTCGGGGCGGCGTACAGGCGCCGGGCCGGCACGGCGACCCCGAGCCGGCGTTCGACCGCGCCGACCAGGCGGAGTGCGGAGAGGCTGTCCCCGCCGATCGTGAAGAAGTTGGCGTCGCGGTCCGGTACGTGGCCGGGCAGGTGTTCCTGCCACAGCTCCGCGAGTACCGTCTCGACCTCGCCCCGGGGCGGTTCGGCGCCGGTGACGGTGGTCTCCTGCCCGGCCGTGCGGGCCAGGGCGTTCCGGTCCACCTTGCCGTTGCCGGTGAGCGGCAGGGCCGGCAGCGGCAGCACCCGGGAGGGCACGGCGTAGGCGGCCAGACGCTCGGCGAGCCAGGCGGGGAGGGAGTCGGTGACGGCGTCGGCGGCCTCGGCCCCGCGCGGTACGACGAAGGCGACCAGGCGTCGGGCGGTGCGCTTCCCGGCCGCGACCACCGCGGCGCGCGCCACGTCGGGGTGCGCTTCGAGGGCGGCCTCGATCTCACCTGCCTCGATGCGGTGGCCCGCTATCTTCAGCTGGCTGTCGATGCGGCCGAGGAACTCCAGCGTCCCGTCGTCCCGGTACCGCCCGAGGTCACCCGTGCGGTACCAGCGCCGGCCGTCGCGCACGACGAACTTCTCCGCCGTGCGGTCCGGGTCCGACAGGTAGCCGCGGGCCAGTCCCAGGCCGCCGATCCACAGCTCTCCGGGGGTCCAGTCGGGGCAGTCCCGCCCCGTCGGGTCGACGACCCGGTAGTCCTGCCCGGTCAGGGGCCTCCCGTACGGGATGGAGGCCCAGGCGGGGTCGACCTCGTCGACGGTCAGGGTGTTCGACCAGATGGAGGCCTCCGTGGCACCGCCCATGGCGACGAACTCGCAGGGGCGCGCGGTCCGGTCCTTCAGCCGGCCGGGGAGGTCGAGTCCGATCCAGTCCCCGGAGACCAGTGCGGTACGCAGGCCCCGGATGCCCCCGCTGCCGGGCGCTGCCCGCTCGTCGGCGTCGAGCAGCAGGTCGAGCAGGGCCGGCACGGTGTTCCACACCGTCACGTCGTGGCGGGCCACCAGGGCGGGCCAGCGCCCCGGTTCGCGGCGCAGTTCCTCGGTGGGCAGGAGCAGGGAACCGCCGACCGACAGCAGCCCGAAGACGTCGTAGACGGACAGGTCGAAGTCGAGTGCCGAGAGGGCGAACACCCGGTCGTCGGGGCCGATGCCGTGGCGGGCCCCGATGTCGGCGACGGTGTTCCAGGCGGCGGCGTGGGTGATCTCGACGCCCTTGGGCTCACCGGTCGACCCCGACGTGAAGATGACGTAGGCGAGTGCGTCGGGGCCGACGTCCCGGTGGGCCGGCAGCGGCGGGTACGCCTGTGTGTCCTGGAAGGACAGCACACGGGGGGCCGCCGGGTCCCCGGGACCGGGCGGGGCCGGCCAGTCCCCGAGCACGAGCCGGAAGCCGGCCGTGGCGCGTACCCGTTCCAGCCGGGCGGAGGGCTGTTCGAGACCGAGCGGCACGTAGGCGGCACCGGCCGCGACCACCCCCAGGACGGCGGCTGTCTGTTCCGGGCCCTTGGGCAGGGTGACGGCGACCAGGTCGCCCTCGCCCACGCCGGCGGCCACCAGGGCGGCAGCCGTACGCAGGGCCTGCTCGGCCAGCGGACCGTAGCCGGTGGCCGTGCCGTCCACGGTGACCAGGGCCGTCCGGCCGGGGCCTGTCCGGGCGTGTGCGAAGAAGGCTTCGTGCAGGAGGGCGGGGGCCGGCTGGACCCGGCGTGCCTCCAGCGCGGCGGCCGCGCGCCGCTCCCGCTGCGCGGCGGGCAGCGGATCGGGCAGGGGGTCCGCCCAGTCCTGCGTCACCAGGTGGCGCAGCAGTCGGGTGTGGGCGGCGAACATGGCGTCGAGGGTGCCTTCGGTGAACAGTTCCTCGACGGCGTCCCAGGTGACGACGAGCGCTCCGGACTCCTCGGTGACCTGGTTGTCCAGGCAGACCTGCGGGGACTGGGAGATGCCCCAGATCTTCGCGGGGAAGCCGCTGCCGGGGTCGGCGAGGGACGCGTCGCCCACGCCCACGGCGCTGGTGAACACCACGGGTGCGGCGGATTCCACGGTCCCGGAGCGTCGGCCGAACTCCCGCAGCAGCCAGTCGACCGGCACGTCCCTGTGGTCGAGGTCCTCGGCCTGGCGTCGCTGGAGGGCGAGTGCGGAAGCCGGCCAGCCCTGCTCCTCACGGGTGTACCCCGCCAGGGAGAGCGAGGTGAAGTCGCCCAGCACCCGGTGGATATGAGGGTGTACGTCTCGCCGGTTGAAGAGGGTGAGTGTGACGGTGACGGCGTCGGTCCCGCTCCAGGCCGCCAGCACCTCGCAGTACAGGGCGAGGAGGACGGTGGAGGGCGTCAGGCCGTGACGGGCGGCGCCCGCCTTGAGTGCCTGCCAGTCCGCAGGATCCAGCCGCAGCCGTCGCCGCGTGAAGGAGGGGGCTCCGAGCGTCGCCGGATCGCGCACCAGGGGCAGTGCGGGACTCGGGGGCAGTCCGGCGAGGCGGCCCTCCCAGTGGGCGCGGGCCCGCCCGGCCGCACCGGGGTCGGCGGGGAGCTGGGTGAGGTAGTCGCGGAACGACACGTCGACCGGGGGGAGTTGGGTGTCGGGGTCGGCGTAGAGCGCGTTGAGTTCGGCGTAGAGCGTGGTGATGGACAGCGCGTCGAGGACGAGGTAGTCGAGGCCGATGCCGAGACGGGTCCTGGTCGTGCCCGTGGCGTCCGGGTAGCGGACCGCCCCGAGCGCGAACAGCGGCCACCGCGCGGGGTCACGCACCTGCTGCGCCAGACGTTCACGCAGGCGGGCCAGGGCCTCGGGGGCTCCTTCGAGGTCCACGTCCTCGGCGGGGATGCGCGGGGCCGGGACGTCGGGGAGGACGCGCTGGGTTCCGTCGGTGACGACGGCGCGCAGCATGCCGTGCCGTTCGACGAGCGTCCGCCAGGCCCGTTCCATCCGGTCGAGGTCGACGTCCGTGCCGTCGAACTCGCTGTAGTGCCAGGTACCGACGCCGCCGAGGGTGAAGCCCGGATCGCGGCCGGTGTGGTAGGCGGCCTGTACGTCGGTCAGCGGGAAGGGTTCGTGGGCGTGGGCGGGGTCGGGCAGGAGGACCTGGCCGGCCGTGCCGTGCTCGTCGGTCGCCGTCGCGGGGCGCAGGGTCGCGCAGAAGTCGCGGAGCACCGGGTGGGTGAAGAGGGCGGCGACGCGCGCGCCGGTGAGTCCCGCGGCGCGCAGCCGGCCGATCATGCGGGTGGCGACGAGCGAGTCACCGCCCAGCCGGAAGAAGCTGCTGTCCCGGCCGATGCCGTCGACGCCGAGGAGCGTGGACCACTCGGCCGCGACGGTGGTCTCCACCGGTCCGAGCGGTGCGCGGGTGCGTACGGTGTCCTCACCCACGGCGTCGGTCAGGAGCCGGCGCACCGCGGTGCGGTCGAGCTTGCCGTTGGCGGTCAGCGGCAGGTCGGGGAGGACCAGGACCGGGTCCGGGACCATGTGGGCCGGCAGCCGTTCGGCGGCCCGTGCCCGGACCGCGTCGGCGGTGGGCTGTTCCGTGGTCCGCGCGGAGACGGCGGCGGCGAGCCGCCGGACGGGGGTCTCCAGGACCGTGGCGACCGCGTGCCGGACGGTGGGGTCGTCCTCGAGGGCCGACTCGACCTCGCCCAGCTCGATGCGGTGGCCGCCGATCTTGACCTGGTGGTCGGCGCGTCCGAGGAACTCCAGGATGCCGTCCGGCCGGTAGCGTGCGAGGTCGCCGCTGCAATACCAGCGCTCGCCGTCGTGTTCGACGAAGCGTTCGGCGGTGCGCTCGGGGTCCGACCGGTAGCCGGCCGCCACGCCCCGCCCGCCGACCCACAGTTCCCCGGCCACGAAGTCTGGGCGGTCACGTCCGCGGCCGTCGACCACGCGGGCCTTCGTGTTGCGCAGCGGCAGACCGTAGGGAACCGACTTCCACGCCGGTTCGGGGGTGTCCACCTCGAAGACGGTCGAGTGCACCGCCGCTTCCGTCATGCCTCCGAGCGCCACGAAGCGGCAGCCGGGGACGAGGGAGCGCAGGCGCTCCGGCTGGTCGAGGCCGACCCAGTCACCGCCGAGCAGGACCATGCGCGGTGAGTCCCCGAGGCCCGTGTCCTCCCCCGCCGTCATCAGCAGGTCCAGCAGGGCGGGTACGCACTGCACCAGGGTCACCCGGTGGTCGCGTACGAGCCGGGCCCAGTGGTGGGCGTCCCTGCGGTGCTCCTGTCCGACCGCGACGACCTGGCCGCCGACGGAGAGGGGGGTGAAGATGTCCCAGGTGGCGAGGTCGAAGTCCAGGGCGGAGATCGCGAGTGTGCGGTCGTCGGGCCCGAACCCGAACTGGTCCTCCATCGCCTCGACGGTGTTGACGACGGCACGGTGCGGGACCTCGACGCCCTTGGGCAGCCCCGTCGAGCCGGAGGTGAAGAGTACGTAGGCGGGCAGCTCGGCATCCGGGTGGGCGACCTGTCCGGGGGCCTCCGCCAGGGCGTCCTCGATGAGGAGGACGGGTGCGGACGGGACGTCCGCGCACAGGTGGCGGTGGGCCCGGTCGGTGAGTACGGCGGCCGGGGCGGCGACGGCGTGGATGCGTGCACGCCGCACTGCGGGCTGTTCCACTCCCACGGGCGCGTACGCGGCACCGGCGGCCAGCACTCCGAGCACGGCGGTGATCTGGTCGGCGCCCTTGGGCAGGGTCACCGTGACGGTGTCGCCCTCGCCCACGCCGTGGCGGCGCAGCAGAGCGGCCACCTGGCGTGCGTGGTGGGCGAGTCGGCCGTACGTCACACGGTCGCCGTCCTCGCGGACGACGGCGGTCCGCGACGGAGCGTCCTCGGCGTGGCGGAAGAAGCGGGTGTGCAGGGCGCGGTCCGGCCGGGCGGTCGGCGGCAGCGACGCCACCGCGCGCCGGGGCAGGACGTCGGGGCCGAGGAGGGCGCCCACGGGCCGGGTCCAGGTGGTGGGGTCCGTGACGAGGTCGGTGACCAGTCGCCGGTAGGCGTCGAAGGCCGCTTCGGGGACCCCGGGTTCGAACAGGCCGTCGCGGACGTCCCAGTTGAGGAGGAAGCCGCCGTCGAGCTCGGTGACCTGGGCGTCCAGGAAGACCTGCGGACCCTGGGAGATGATCCAGACGGGCCGGCCGAAGGACTTCTGGACGTCCTGCTCGAAGATCTCGCCGAGTCCGATGGCGCTGGTGTAGACGACGGGCGCGAGCACCGGGGCCCCTTGGAGGCGCGCGAGGTCGCGCAGGACCTCCACACCGCTGTAGGAGCCGTGGGCTATGCCGGCCCGGAGTCCGTCCTGGAGTTGCCTCGCCTGACGGACGAAGGGCAGCGGGGCGCTCATGTCCGCGTCGAGCAGGACCGAGCTGCTGAAGTCGCCCACCAGCCCGGCCACCTCGGGCGTGTACATCTCGCGGTCGAAGAGCGGAAGGTTCAGCAGGAACCTCTGGCTGCCGCTCCAGGCGGCGATGACTTCGGCGAAGGCGGTGGCGAGGGCGGCGGCGGGGGTCACTCCGTGGTGGCGGGCACGGCCGACCAGGGCGGCCTTGGCCTCCGGGCCGAGCAGGTGGTGCAGTCGCCGGGAGTGGGTGAGGGCGTCGTCACCGGTGTGTACGGGAGTGAGGGGATCGACGGTGGTCGGCAGCCGTGGTGCGCCCGGCAGTTCGCCCAGCCGTTCCCGCCACCAGGCCGCGTCCTGCTCGCGTTCGGTTCCGCGTCCGCGTTCGCGCTCGGTGAGGTAGTGGCGGTAGTCGAGGCCGAGTTCGGCGGGCGGGCTCCCGGGGGACTCGTAGAGGTCCCTGAGATCGGACAGCAGGACCCGCAGGCTCAGCGCGTCCCCGGCCATCATGTCGAGGTCGAGTTGCAGACGTGTCTCCCCGCCCGGAAGCAGACACAGGGCGACCCGGAAGACGTCGCCCTCGGCGAGGTCCGCGCGGGCGTGGGTGTTGTGTTCACGCATCCGCTCCAGCTCGGTTCCGGCCTCGTCGGCGGTCAGCGCCCGCAGATCGTGGACCGTGAGCCCCGCGTGCGTCTCGCCGTAGCTCTGGTGGCCCTCCTCGTCGAAAACGGCCCGCAGCATCCCGTGCCGGCGTACGAGCGCCTTCAGCGCGGTGTCCAGGCGGGCGGGATCGACGTCGCCGCCGTCGAGTTCGACGTAGAAGTGGGCGGCGACGCCGCCGAGCGGCTGACCGTCCTGTCGGCCGATCCAGTAGGCGTGCTGCATCGTCGCCAGCGGGAACGGCCCCGCTTCCTCAGCGGGCGGGCCGGCGGGCGACGTGACCGGCACGGGCCGTGCGCCGCTCCCGTTCTTCTCCCCGACCAGGCGGGCCCAGGCGCGCAGCGTGGGCTCGTTCGCGAGGTCCTGGAACGTGACGGTGCTGCCTCCCCGGCGCCACTCGCCGGCGAGGGCCATCAACGTCAGCGAGTCCAGGCCGAGTTCGTAGAGGTCACGGTCGCCGTCCAGCTCCTGGGGAGCCAGCTGCAGCGCGCGTGCCACCGCCTCGCGCACCTCGGCGGGTTCGTCGCTCACTGATGGGGGTCCTTCCAGACGGAGAGGTGGTTCCGGTCTTCCTGGCGATCTCCTGGCCAGGGCCGACAACCCAGATGGAAATGATTATCATTTCTAACGCGTATCTTAACCATCCGAACCTCTGTGCGCCAGCACCTGACGCCCAGTGACGAGAGGCAGAAGTCATGACCGAGGCACGACCGGGCTGGTCAGCAGCCGAATCGGAGCGTTACCGGAGCGCCGGGTACTGGGCGGGAGTGACCTTCGGCGCAGCCCTGCGCGACTGGGCCGCCACCCGTCCCGAGAGCGTCGCGCTGGTCGACGGGGACCGGCGCTGGACCTACGCGGCGCTGGACGCCGAAGCGGACCGTGTCGCGCGCGGACTGCGCGGACTGGGCCTGGGCAGAGGGGACAAGGTGGTGGTCCAACTGCCCAATTGCGCCGAGTTCGTGCTGATCTGGTTCGGCCTCCAGCGTCTGGGGGCGGTCCCCGTGCACGCCATGCCCGGGCACCGGCGTACGGAGATCGGCCACCTCGTGCGCGCCTCCCGGGCCGCGGCCTGCGTCGTACCCGACCGGCACGCGCGCTTCGACCATCGCGAGCTGATGCGGGAGGTGCTCGCCGACGAGGAGGGCGGGGGCTCCCTGCGCCATGTCGTCGTGGTCGGGGATCCGGGACCGCACGAGGAGTTCGTCCGGTTCGAGGATTTGCGCAGCGGCGACGGGACGGACCCCCTGCCCGACGACGGCGGCGCCGGTCCCGGTGACCTCGCCCTGCTCCTGCTCTCCGGAGGTACCACGGGGCTGCCCAAGCTCATTCCGCGGACGCACGACGACTACGGCTACAACGCCCGCGCCGCCGCCGAGGTCTGCGCGTTCGGCCCCGGCACGGTGTATCTGGCGGTCCTGCCGGTCGCCTTCAACTTCACGCTGGCCTGTCCCGGCGTACTCGGGGCCCTCTTCGGCGGCGGGACCGTGGTGATCTCGCCCGATCCGAGTCCGCAGACGTCGTTCGCGCTCATCGAGCGCGAGGGGGTGACCGTCACCTCGCTGAGCCCGCCGCTCGTCCCGTACTGGATGGACGAGGCGGCCACGGGTCTGTCGGACATCAGCAGCCTCGCCGTGGTCCAGGTCGGCGGGGCGCGACTGCCCGACGACCTCGCCCGCCGGCTGGGACCCGCGCTCGGCGTGACGGTGCAGCAGGTCTTCGGCATGGCGGAAGGTCTGATCAACCTCACGCGGCTCGACGATCCCGTGGAGCTCGTCTGCTCCACCCAGGGCCGCCCGCTCTCACCCGACGACGAGGTACGCGTCGTGGACCCGGCCGGCGAGCCGGTGCCCGACGGCTCCCCCGGCGAGCTGCTGACCCGGGGCCCGTACACACTGCGCGGCTACCACCGGGCCGAGGAGCACAACCGGACGGCGTTCACCGGGGACGGCTTCTACCGCACCGGGGATCTCGTGCGGCGCCTGCCCTCCGGGCACCTCGTCGTCGTAGGCCGGATCAAGGACCAGATCAACCGCGGGGGCGAGAAGATCGGGGCGACGGAGGTGGAGGAGCAGTTGCTGATCCATCCCGCCGTCACCTCCGCCGCCCTGGTCGGGGTGCCCGACGAGCGCTGGGGTGAGCGCTCGGTCGCCTTCGTCGTGTGCTCGGGGAGCGCACCGGGCGCCCGGGAGCTGGCCGCCTTCCTGAAGGAGCGCGGGCTGGCGGACCACAAGGCCCCGGACGAGGTGGTCGAGGTCCCGCACATGCCCCTGACCGCCGTGGGGAAGATCGACAAGGCGGCGCTGGCCCTGCGGTTGACCCGGGCGTGACGGGTGGGGGGGGAGGCTCCCGCACCCTCCCCCTCCTCCTCGGCTCCTGTGGCCCTACGTGTCGTACGGCTCCCCGCCGCAGCCGACCAGTTCGCGGGTCACGGCGTGCTCCGGCCGCCCGAGGACGCGGTCCGCCGGCCCGGACTCGACCACCCGGCCTCCGGCCAGGACGACGACCCGGTCGGCGAAGCGGGCGGCGGCCGTCAGGTCGTGCGTCACCAGGACGACGGTCAGTCCGAGCGTCCGCCGCAGTGTGCCGAGCAGGGCCAGCACTCCGGCTCCCGTCTCCGGATCGAGTGCCGAGGTGATCTCGTCACACACCAGGACGCGCGGTCCTGCGGCCAACGCCCTGGCCAGAGCGACCCGCTGGCGTTGGCCACCCGACAGCTCGCCCGGCCGGCGCGTCAGCGTCCCGGGGTCGAGGCCGACCAGGTCGAGCAGCCTGACGGCCTCGGCCGCCGCGTCCCCGGCCGGTATCCCCCGGTGCCTCGTCAGCGGTCGCGTCATCGCCGTGCGCACGGATTCGCGTGGGTTGAGCGCGCCGCGCGCGTCCTGGGCGACCAGTTGGACGGCGGCGCCCCCGCCCTCCGGCCGGGTGTCCTCCCGCCAGTCGACGCTCCCCGTCGTGTAGCGGTGCAGACCCACGAGGCAGCGGGCCAGGGTCGTCTTCCCCGAGCCGGAGGGACCGACCACGGCCGTGCAACCACCGCCCTCGACGGTGAGGGACACGCCGTGCAGCACGCTCTCCCGTCCGTGGGCGGCCGACAGCCCTTCGACGGAGAGCAGACCGCCGGCCGGAGGGCCGGAGGGAGCACCGGCCGTCCGGGCCAGCGGGACGGGGGTGGCCGCCGGGATCGGTGCGGTCCGGGGAGCGGCGATCAGGCCGCCCTCCAGCCGGATCACGTCGTCCGCGACGGAGGCGATCCAGGCCGGGTCGTGGCTGACCAGCACCGCGGCTCGCTCGCCCCCGCTCAGCACCTCGGCCAGCAGACGGCGCATCCGGGCGGCCAGCACCGTGTCCAGGCTGCTGGTGGGTTCGTCCAGCACCAGCAGGTCCGGAGAACCCGCCAGTGCGAGGGCCAGGGCCACTCGCTGGGCCTGCCCGCCCGAGAGCTGGTGCGGCAGCCGCCGCCGGAACGCCCGGTCGTCGGGCAGCCGTACGGACCGGAGCAGCGCCCCGGTCTCCTCCGCGGCCTCCTCCGCTCCCGAGGCACCGGCACGCAGCCGCACGGCCTCGGTGATCTGCTTCCCGATGCGCAGGGCGGGGTTGAGGGAGGAGGCGGGGTCCTGGCCCAGGAAGGAGACGACGCGCCCCCGGAGGCGGCGTGCGCCCTGCCGGGTGAACGGGTCGAGACCTGCCACCCGGACCTGGCCACCGCGCTTCTCCAGGCCGGGGCGGACATGGCCGAGCAGCCCGTAGGCGAGGCTGCTCTTGCCTGACCCCGACCGGCCCACCACCCCGAGCACCTGCCCACGCTCGACGGACAGACGGGCGTCGAGCAGGACGGGCGGTCCCCCGGCCGTCGGGCCGATGGTCAGCCCCTCGATCTCGGCGAGCGCGCCGGAGCCCGTCATGCGGCGCCCCTTCCCACGGCGTCGGCCAGTCGGCCGGCCAGCAGGCCGACGCACACGGACAACAGGACGAGCAGCAGGGCGGGTACGAGGAAGGGGGCGAGTGCGAGGGTCGCTCCCGGAAGGTTCTCGCTCACCATGCGCCCCCAGTTGGGCTCCGCCCCGCCCCGCCCGAGGCCGAGGAACCCCGCGGTGGCGGTGAGGTGCAGCGAGGCGATCAGCCGCAGGGCCGCGTCCAGGAGGGCCGGTCCGGCGATGTTGGGCAGTACGTCGTGGCGCAGTACGGCCGCCTTGCTGTCACCGCGCGCCAGCGCGACCTCCACGTAACCGCTGGTGAGGATGGAGTCGGCCGCGGCGCGCAGGACTCTGACGGAGAACGGCGCGGTAGCGAGCGCGACGGCCGCGACCACGGCGGTGTCGCTGCCGGGGAAGCCCGCGGCCAGCACCAGGATCAGCAGGAGGGCCGGCAGCACGGCCAGGGCGTCGACGGCACGGAGCACGAAGGCGCCGAAGCGGGGGGAGACCATGGCGGCCAGGACGCCCGCGGCCACTCCGACGGCACCCGCGAGCACGGTTCCGGCCACGGCGACCACCACGATCGTCCGCCCGCCGCTCAGTACCCGGCTGGTGACGTCCCGGCCCAGCAGATCGGTGCCGAGCAGGAATCCCCCTCCGGGCTGTTGGAAGGGCGCACCCACGGGCTCGTTCGGTCCGTACGGTGCCGTCAGTGGGCCCAGCAGCGCGAGCGCGAGGACGAGCAGCGCCACTCCACCGGTGAGGTAGGGCGGCCGGCGCCTCCGAGCCCGGAGGCCGGCAGGCGTTCGTCGGCCCGGTGCCGTGACTGAGGTCATGCGTCGCGCCTTCCTTGTGCGCCGAGCAGCCGCGCGCAGATGTCACCCAGCAGGAGGATCACCAGCATGACCGCGGCGAGCGCGGTGGCGATTCCCTGGACCATCGGTATGTCCCGTGCGGCCACCGCCAGTTGCAGTTCCCGTCCGATCCCCGGGTAGTCGAAGACGCTCTCCACGACCACACCGGAACCGACCAGCGCCCCGGTGGTGAGGGTGAGTGCCTGCACGGCGGGGCCGGCCGCGTTGGGGAGGATGTGGCGCACCGCGAGCCTGGCCCCTCGGACGCCGTTCAGCCTGGCCGACTCCCCGTAGGGCGTCGCCGCCACCTCCGCGACGGACACCCGGAACAGCCTGGTGGCGACGGCCAGACCGACCGCACCGAGGGTCAGCACGGGCAGGACGAGTGCGCGTGGCACATCGAGCGGTGTACCGCCCAGGGGAATGAGGGAGACCCGCGGCAGGATCTGGAGCTGGACGGCGAGGACCGCGATCAGCAGCGACGCCAGCACGAACTCGGGTATCCCCGCGACCGCGTGCATGGCCTTCGAGGTCCAGCGGTCCGCGACCCCGCCCCGCAACCCGGTCCAGAGACCGAGCAGCGCGGCGAGAGGCGCGGTGCAGGCGAGGGTCAGCCCGGCCAGCAGCAGGCTGTTGGGCAGCCGTGTGGCGAGCACGTCGACGACCGGCCGGTGTCCGACGAATCCGGTCCCCAGGTCTCCCCCGAGGGCGCCGACCGCCCAAGACGCGTACCGCTCGGCCACGGACCGGTCCAGGCCGAGGGCCGCGCGGACCTCGGCGCGTTCCGCCGGTGAGGCGTCCACCCCTGCCACCGCGCTGACCGCGTCCCCCGGCAGCACCGCCGTGATCGCGAAGATCACGGCCGACAGCAGCACCAGCAGGACGGCCCCGCCCGCGAGCCGGCGGCCGGCGAAGAGGAGCAGACTCACGCCAAGGACGCCTGGGAGAAGCCCGGGAACTGCTCGAAGAGGTCGTCCCTGATCCCGCTGACGCCCTTGGCCTGTGCGTTGAGGTTCGGCTTGAAGACGGGCAGCACCTGGTTCCCCTCCTCCCAGCGCTCGCGCTGCGCCCGGGTGCCCAGCTTCCGGGCCTCGGTCCCGTCGGGCTGGGCGCGGGCCGTCGACACCAGGGCGTCGACCTCGGCCTGCTTCCAGCCGAAGGCGGACGGCGACCCGCCCGCCGTGCTCATCTGATAGGTCGACAGCGCGGGGATCGGCATCTGGTAGGAGGCCGCGAGCGGCAGCTTGCTGTACGCCGCGAAGTCCGCGTAGAGCTGGCCGGCGGGCAGTTCACGGACCGACGCCCGGACTCCCGCCTTCTTCAGGTCCTCGACGTACAGGGTGGCCATCTCCACCATCCCGGGTGTCTCGGGGCCCGTGGTCAGCACGACCTCCACCCCTTCGGCCCCGGCCGCCTTGAGCAGTTTCCGGGCCCTGTCCGGGTCGTAGGCGCGCTGGGGCACGTTCTCCGCGTAGTCAGGGAATCCGATGGACGGCAGGTCGTTCCCCACCACCGCGTCCCCGTGGAACACCGTCCTCACCATCGCCTCACGGTCCACGGCCAGCTTGAACGCCTCCCGCACCCGCGGGTCGTCGAAGGGCGCGGCGCTCATGTTCATCTGGAACGACAGCCCCACCAGGTACGGACTCCTCGTGGGCGCGATCTCGATGTTCCCGTTGTCCGCGAGGGTGCGCGCGGTGACCGGCGCGAGGTCATGGGCGAAGTCGATCTCACCGCTGGTGAGCGCACCGGCGCGGGCCGTCGAGTCCGCGATGGACCGGAGTTCCAGCCCGTCGAGGTGGGGCACGTGACCGTAGTGCTCGTCGTAGCGCGTGAAGGCGGAGCCCTGGCCGGGGGTGAACTCGCCGAGCCGGAAGGGTCCGCAGCTGGGCATGCCCTGGGCGAAGCGCCGTGTGCCGTCCTTGACGACCAGGAAGTTGCCCTGGCACAGGATCATGCGGCCGTCGGCTATGGGCCGGAGCGTGGGCAGTACGACCTTGAGGTCGCCGTCCGCGCGGGCGGCGGCGAGGTCGAAGTTCATGGCGGCCAGCTTGTACACGGGCAGCATGCTCCTGCCCGCGAGCGCGGACAGGGAGTGCAGGATGTCGGCGGAGGTCAGCTTCGATCCGTCGGTGAAGCGGACACCGGGCCGGACGTGCAGGGTGTACGTGGACAGGTCGGCGGATATGTCGATCCCCTTGAGCACGCCGTAGCGGACGCCGTCGGGGGCGGAGGGGTCGAGGTTCCCGAGGGTGCCGTGCCAGGCACGGGCCCGGACCAGGTCCAGCGACGAGGGGCCGTTGAAGAAGTCGAGCGTCTCGGAGGCACCGCCCCCGACGAAGGCCGCCCGCAGCGTGCCGCCCGTACGGGGTGAGGATCCACCGCCCGGCTTCCCGGAGGTGGCGGGGTCGTCGGTCGAGCATGCCGCCAGCAGGCCGGGGCCCACTGCCAGGGCCGCGGCTCCCGTGGCGCTGCGGCGCAGGAAGGCACGGCGGTCGAACGGTCTGGACATGCGTCTCCTTGACGAGGTGCTGATCAGAGATGAGAGGGAGGCGGACGGCTCAGCGGACCGTGCCCCGGCGCAGGGTGACGGCGCCCGACGGGCACGCCCACACGGCCTGTCCTACGGCGGCCAGTTCGGAAGCCGGCGGCGAGTCGTCCAGCACGAGCACCAGCCCGTCGTCGACCGCTTGGTCGAACACGGCCGGTGCGGCGAGCACGCATTGCCCCGCCCCCACGCAGAGGTGCCGTACCGCACGGACCCGCTCCGGCTCGGACGGCCGGTCTGTCGCGCTCACGCGGACTCCTCCCCTGCGTTCTTCGGGTGACGTCGGTGCCGCCACCACGCACACAGTAGTTGATAACGATATTCATATTCAACACTGGTCGGCGCCTCCTGTCACGGCCGGAGCGATCGCCGACGGCCCGCCCACCCGGCAGGTCGAACGGTTCTCCTGACGTGGCGTACGGCGCACCTGCCCGCTTGTCCTCACCCCCCGCCCGGCACTACTGTCGCCACGCCTTGGTGAACGGGAAATCCGGTGTGATGCCGGTGCGGCCCTCGCCACTGTGATCGGGAAGTCCGGCTCCGGCCCTCACGGGCAGCCACTGGGTCCTCGTGACCCGGGAAGGCGGAGCTCGGGCGGTGGTACCCGTAAGCCAGGAGACCGGCCAAGGCACTTCAACCATCCACGAGGTGCTGGAGAGGGTCTGCCGAGTCATGCATATAGCCGAGGGTTTTCTGCCTCCGGCGCACGCGATCGCCTGGGGTGTCGCGTCCGCGCCGTTCGTCGTCCACGGAGTCCGGTCGCTCACGCGTGAGGTCAGGGAACACCCTGAGAGCACGCTGCTCCTGGGGGCGTCCGGGGCCTTCACGTTCGTTCTCTCCGCCCTGAAGATCCCGTCTGTGACGGGGAGTTGTTCGCATCCCACCGGCACGGGGCTGGGGGCCATCCTGTTCCGCCCACCGGTCATGGCCGTGCTGGGCACCATCACTCTGCTGTTCCAGGCCCTGCTGCTCGCCCACGGCGGCCTGACCACGCTCGGCGCCAACGTCTTCTCGATGGCGGTCGTCGGCCCCTGGGCGGGGTACGCCGTCTACAGGCTGCTGCGCAGGTACGGCGCGGCACTGATGGTGGCGGTGTTCTGCGGCGCGTTCGCCGCAGACCTGTCCACCTACTGCGTCACCAGCGTGCAGCTGGCACTCGCCTTCCCCGACCCGAGCAGCGGATTCGCGGGCGCGCTGGGCACGTTCGGTTCGATCTTCGCGGTCACCCAGATCCCTCTCGCCGTGAGCGAGGGGCTGCTGACCGTACTGGTGATGCGTCTCCTCGTGCAGTCCAGCAGGGGGGACCTGACCCGGCTCGGCGTGTTCGTCACCGGCAGGCGGGCCAGGACCGGCACAGCCGGGACCGAGGCGGTGGCGCGATGAACAGGAACACCCGGATCAACGCCCTTCTGCTGCTCGTCGTGGCCGCGCTGGCCGTCCTTCCCCTGGTCCTCGGCCTCGGTGAAGGCGAGAAGGAGCCGTTCGCGGGCGCCGACGCCCAGGCCGAGACGGCGATCACCGAGATCGATCCCGACTACGAACCCTGGTTCTCCCCGCTGTACGAACCGGCGTCCGGCGAGATCGAGTCGGCGCTGTTCGCCCTGCAGGCCGCACTCGGAGCGGGCGTCCTCGCCTACTACTTCGGGGTGCGGCGCGGGCGCCGTCAGGGCGAGCTGCGCGCGACGGCCCAGCGGGACAGCGGTGGCACAGGGAGCCCCGCCGGGGACTCCGAGGGCCGGAGGAACTGAGCACCCGTGCTGCCGATCGACGCGGCGGCGCACAGCAGCCGCTGGCGCCGCCGCCATCCCGTGGACAAAGCCGTGCTCGGCCTGGGGCTCACGCTCCTGGCGATCTCGCTGCCGCCCTGGCCTGGCGCGGTCCTGGTCCTCGCCGTCTCCCTCGCGTTGCTGCTGGGGCCCGCAGGGGTGACCGCCCGTCATCTGTGGCGGGCGTACCGGGTGCCTCTGGGTTTCTGTGTCACCGGGGCCGCCACGCTCCTCGTGCAGGTCGGCGGGCCGGACGGACCCGTCGGCCTGGCCGGCGGAGGGCCGGTCCGCGCCGGGGAGCTGCTGCTGCGCACCTCGGCCGCCTCGCTCGGGGTGCTGCTGTTCGCCTTCACCACCCCGATGTCCGACCTGCTGCCCCGCCTGGTAGGGGCGGGGGTGCCCGCGCCGGTGGTGGATGTCGCGCTGGTGACGTACCGCATGAGCTTCCTGCTCCTCGACTCGGTACACCGCATCAGGGAGGCCCAGGCGGCCCGGCTCGGACACACCACCCGGGCGGCGGCCTGGCGGTCCCTGGCGGGACTCGGGGCCACCGCGTTCGTCAGGGCCTTCGACCGCGCCGCCCGGCTCCAGGCGGGGCTTGCCGGGCGCGGCTACGACGGCACCCTGCGCGTCCTGGTGCCCGAGGTCCGCGTATCCGTCCGGTTCGTGGCCGCGAGCGTCACCCTGCTCGCCGCCCTCACCGTCCTGACCCTCGCCCTGGAAAGGCCCCTGTCATGACCGGATCCGCGCTGCTCGCCCTGCGGGGCGCGTCCTTCGCGTACGAGGACGGCCCCGCCGTGCTCAGCGGCCTCGACTTCGAGGCGCACGAGGGACGTGCGCTCGCCCTGCTCGGCCGGAACGGCAGCGGGAAGACCACCCTGATGCGGCTCCTCAGCGGCGGACTGCGCCCGCGTGACGGGCAGTTGACGGTCGATGGGCGCCCGGTCACGTACGACCGCAAGGGGCTGACCCGGCTGCGTACCACCGTCCAGCTGGTGGTGCAGGACCCGGACGACCAGTTGTTCGCCGCGTCCGTCTCCCAGGACGTGTCGTTCGGGCCGCTGAACCTCGGACTGTCCGACACCGAGGTGCGGGGACGGGTGGACGAGGCGCTGACCGCCCTCGACATCACGGCCCTGGCGGACCGGCCCACCCACCTCCTCTCCTACGGCCAGCGCAAGCGGACGGCCATCGCGGGCGCGGTCGCGATGCGGCCCCGCGTGCTGATCCTCGACGAGCCGACCGCCGGGCTCGATCCGGACGGCCAGGAACGGCTGCTCGCCACGCTCGGTTCCCTGCGTGAGGGCGGCACCACCGTCATGATGGCCACCCATGACGTCGACCTCGCCCTGCGCTGGGCCGACGACGCCGCGCTCCTGACCCCCTCCGGCGTGCGCGCCGGCCCCGCGCCGTCGATGCTGGCCCGCACGGATCTTCTGCGGGAGGCGGGGCTGCGGCTGCCGTGGGGCATAGCCGCCGCCCGGATTCTGCGGGCGCACGGTCTCCTGGACCCCGCGGCGCCCGGCCCCCGCACCGCGGAACAACTTTCGGCGGACCACTCCTCTCCGACGGGTATCTGACGCTCCGGCATAAAACACCGACCGGTATTCCGGCAGTTCGATACACCCGCTTATGCCGAACCGATGTACGAATATGGCCGACGCCATTCCGCTCGCACATGCATGAGCCGTACAGGCGTCACGAATCTCGAATGCCGAGAACCCATAATGAGGCACATCCCCAGGCCACAGGGCTTCCTCGTACTGTTCGACTCGACGGGCATCGACTTTCGGACTCTTCGCGAAGGGCGAACTCCACAAGTCCTCCGGCCTGTTAGCGTCCCGAAAGAGGAGCGGCGAAGTCGAGCGGGAGGTGACGCGTGCGAACGACGGCGGTCCGGTGCGTGCTCGCGTTCCTGATGGGCTTCCTCCTGGCCCCGCACTCCGGCACGCCGTCGGCTGACGCGCACGCGTACGCCCGGGCCATTCAGTCGGAACACTCTCCGGAGGGGAATGCCACGTCGGCACACGGCGGGTACGGCACCTGTGGGACATCCGAACGCGGAAGCGAGTCGAACGGCCTCCTGCGCCCTCGTGACCGGCATCGCTCCGCGACCGTTCACGCTCCCGAACCGCCGTCGCGGTCCGTGATGGCGAGTGACGTCGTCGGCATACTCGCTCCGGCGGCCGTCGTCGCGACGGGCCACGCGCACCACGCCTCCAGGGCGTCGAACGCCCACTCCTCCCCCGTGCTCCAGGTGTTCCGCTGCTGAGCTGACCCGAGGCGCTCGGACACCTGCCCCTGCCGCGGTCCTGCGGGACCCCATCGGCCCGGGGCCGTGCCGAGCCGCCCACCCGCGCCCCCCACCGCTCGTACGCATGGCGACGCGCCGGCCTCAGGCGCGCCAGGAGGTACCACTGCTGTGTCATCCCTCGACGACCGCCCCACCGGACAGTTCCCATGGATCAGCGACGACCCCGTCTGGGCGCCTCCGCCCGGCGACGTGCGCCCGGCCCCCTTCCGCACGGGATGAGGGCCGCCATGGACCGTCTCGGTACCTTCCCCCACCTGCGGCAGGATTTCGCCGCGTCACTCGTCGTCTTCCTCGTCGCCCTGCCGCTGTGTGTGGGCGTCGCCGTCGCGTCCGGCGTCCCGGCGGAACTGGGCCTGATCACCGGCATCGTGGGCGGTCTCGTCACCGGTCTGATGCGCGGCAGCAGTCTCCAGGTGTCGGGCCCTGCCGCAGGTCTCACCGTGCTCGTCCTCGAGGCCGTCCAGGCCTTCGGGCTCCCCGCGCTCGGGGTGATCGTGCTCGCCTCCGGGCTGTTGCAGCTCGCCATGGGCGCACTCCGACTGGGCCGCTGGTTCCGGGCCATCTCGATCTCGGTCGTCGAGGGCATGCTCGCGGGAATCGGGCTCGTCCTCATCGCGGGGCAGCTCTACGCGGCCGCCGGTGTCGAGGCACCGCTCTCCGGTACGGGGAAGATGGCCGGCATCCCGGGGCTGCCCGCCGACGTCGTGACGAGCACCACGGCGCTCGCCTCGGTCGCGGTCTGCGCCGCGACCATCGCCCTCGTGGTGGGGTGGAACAGGATGCCGAAGCGGGTACGGGCCGTTCCCGGCGCGCTCGCCGCGGTCGTGTTTGCCACTCTCGCGACCCTGGCGTTCGGCCTGCCGGTCGAGACGGTGCGGGTAGAGGGCCTGCTCGACGCCGTCCAGCTCCCCGCCCTGTCCGAGTTCGGCGGGCTCGCAAGCCTCAGTCTGCTCGGGACGATCGCCGCCTTCACCCTGATCGCCTCCGCGGAGAGCCTGTTCAGCGCCGCCGCGGTCGACCGGCTGCACGACGGCCCGCGTACGCATTACGACAAGGAGCTGATGGCCCAGGGCACGGGCAACACCGTGTGCGGATTCCTCGGCGCGCTGCCGATGACCGCGGTCATCGTGCGCAGCTCCGCCAACGTACAGGCGGGGGCTCGCACCCGGGCCTCCCGGGTGCTGCACGGCGTGTGGCTGCTGCTGTTCGCGGCACTGCTGCCGTCCGCGCTGGGGCTCATCCCCCTGCCGGCCCTCGCGGGCATCCTCATCCACGCGGGATGGAAGCTGATCCCGCTGCGCCCGCTCGTGGAGCTGTGGCGTGAGCACCGCGGTGAGGCGCTGATCCTGGTCGTCACCGCCGTGGCGATCGTGACGGTGAACATGTTCGAGGGTGTGCTGACGGGGCTGGCCCTGTCGGTGGCCAAGGCCGCCTGGGACGCGTCGCACATCAAGCTGGAGGTCGTCGGCAGCGGTCCCGACGGAGTCCGGGCCCGCCTGTCCGGCAACGCGACGTTTCTGCGGCTGCCGAAGATACTCGACAGCCTGGAGGCACTGCCCAGGGACCGTCCGGTCTCGCTGGACCTGTCCGGCCTGCACCACCTGGACCACGCCTGCCGCACGGCGCTGGAGACCTGGGCGGAGCGGCACAGCGCGTCCGGGACCGAGCCTGTGCGGCTGACCCGGACGGACGTGGTGGAGGCTGCCCCCTGAGAAGACGGAGGGCTCGCCGGGCGCCTTCAGCGGGCGTTCCGGCGAGCCGTCCGCGGTGGTCAGCCGTTGGGCAGGATCACGGCGCGGCCGTTGACCTTGCCGGCGTGCAGCCGCTCGTAGGCGAGCGGGGCCTCGTCGATGGAGTACGTCTCGACATGCACGTCGACGGCGCCGGCATGGGCGAGCTCGATGACTTCGGCCAGTTCCTTGCGCGAGCCCCAGTACGGCGCGGTGACCGACGTGGAGAACGGCAGGACGCCGAATCCTACGGGCAGCAGCCCGCCGCCGATGCCGACGATGGTGACGTCGCTGTCGACGGAGGCCATCGCCCCGGCCGTCTTCACCGTCGGCTCGGCCCCGACGAAGTCGAAGACGACCTTGGCGCCGATGCCGCCGGTGAGCTCGCGGACCTTGGCTGCCGCGTTCTCGTCGGAGAGCACCGTCTCGTGGGCGCCGACGGTCCGGGCCAGCGCGAGCTTCTCCTCGGTGACGTCGAGCGCGATGACCCGCACGGCGGTCATGGCGCGCAGCAGCTGGATGGCGACGTGGCCGAGGCCGCCGGTGCCGATGACCACGGCAGTGGCGCCGGGCAGCAGCTTCGGCAGCGAGCGCTTGATCGCGTGGTAGGGCGTGAGGCCGGCATCGGTCAGCGAGACCGTCTTGACCGGGTCCAGGTCGCCGATGGGCGTCAGGTGACGGGCGTCGTCGACGATCATGTACTCGGCCATGGCACCGGGGTTGCCCAGTCCGGGCGGGTTGATGCCGAGGTCGGCTGCGCGCAGGCAGTAGTTCTCCCGGCCCTCCGCGCAGTTCACGCAGGTGCCGCAGCCCCAGGGGCCGTAGACGGCGACCGAGTCGCCCACCGAGAAGCCCTCGGCACCGTCACCCAGCGCGGCGACCGTGCCGACGCCCTCGTGTCCGAGGGTGAGCGGCAGCTCGTAGGGGAATCCCTCCGCGGGCCAGCTCATCACGGCGATGTCCGAGTGGCAGACGCCCGCGGCGGTGACCTTCAGCAGGATCTGGCCGGGCCCTGCCACGGGCTCGGGTATCTCGACGACCTCGGGCGCGGCGCCGACGGTGCGGTACTGGACGGCTTTCATGTCTCTCCTTCGATTCTCCGTACGTCCTTTGTGACCCTGGTGGTGGCGATGCGCCACCCGGGGGGTCAGGAGGCGGAGTAGCCGCCGTCCACCAGGTGGTAGCTGCCGTGGATGAAGGAGGCTCGGTCGGACAGCAGGAAGGCGGTGAGCTCGGCGACCTCTTCCGACGTGCCGAGGCGGCCGGCCGGGTGCAGGGAGATCAGGTGTTCACGGGCCGGGGAGTCGGTGTCGCGGAGCAGCGGGGTGTCGATGAAGCCGGGTCCGACCGCGTTGATGCGTACGTTCCGGGCGGCGTACTCGAGTGCGGCGGTCTTGGTGAGGCCGACGACGCCGTGCTTGGCCGCCACGTAGGCCGGGGAGCCGGCGAAGCCGTTGGTGCCGAGGATCGACGCCATGTTGACGACGGCGCCGCCGCCCGCGGCGAGAATGGCCGGGAGCTCGTAGCGCATCGAGTAGAAGACGCCGCTGAGGTTGGTGGCGACGACCTTGTCCCAGGCCTCGATCCCGTACTCGCCGGTGGGCTGCGCGGGACCGCCGATGCCGGCGTTGTTCACGGCGAGGTGCAGTGCGCCGAACGTGTCGACGGCGAACTGGACACCTGCCTCGACCGAGGCGGGGTCGGTGACGTCGAGTGCCACCGCCGCCGCGCGGGCGCCGGTGGCCGTCAGCTCGTCGGCGGCCTTGCGGGCGCTCTCCTCGTCGTAGTCGGCGACCACGACGGCCGCGCCGCTCGCGGCGAGCCGCCGGGAGAGGGCCAGGCCGATGCCGGACGCGCCACCGGTGACGAGGGCGACCTTGCCCGCGAATTCCGTCTCGTAGGCGGTGGGGAGGTTGGTGCTCATGCTGTGCTTCCTTGCGTGTTGCTGTGGGGCGCCGGCCCGCCCTGCCGGGAGTCCAGCAGGTTCGTGGAGAGGGCGTCGAAGGCTTGTACGACGAACTCGGGCAGGGCTGCCGGTCGGCCGCCCCGTACCCACGCCGCCTGGGCCGCGAGGAGCGCTCCGGCCCCTGCGGCGACGGCCACGGCGGGACGGAGATCCCGTCGTGGATCGGCACCGATCCGTTCCGCGATGATCCTGACCGACTCCTCCTGGGCGTCCACACGGATGTGGTGGTACGCCGCGTACAGGGTCGGCTCCTCCTCGGCCATGACCAGCAGGTCGAAGATGCGCGGCCGCAGGTGCCAGGGCTTCGCCTCCGTGTCGTCCAGCCAGTCGAGGACGGCCAGACGATAGGCGGTGAGCGGTGGCTCGGCCGCGGGACGCTCGCGGAGCGCCCGGTTGATTCTGTCGCCGTCGCCCCGCACTGTGTCGAGGACGGCGGCCTCCTTGCTCGGGAAGTACCGGCTGAAGGTGCGCCGGTCGACGTCGGCCGCCTGCGCGATCTCCTCGACCGTCACACTCCGCAGACCGCGCTCGAGCACCAGCTCGAACGCGTGCTGAGCCAGCGTGTCCCGGGTCCTGCGCGCCTTGCGGCCTCGCCTGTCCGGGTCGTTCCCTGTCGAGCTCATAGGTGCATCGTACACCTTGAAATGTCCCGATGGGACTTTTGTCTCATCGGGACATTCGGTCACGGACTCCCGCCTTCGGAACAACGGCCGGCCGGTCACGAGGCTCCCTGCGCACCTTTCGGCACGTAGGGCCGTTAGGGGTACCGCGGACGTACCCCGCACCCCTGCCGGAAGGACGCCTGATGCCCGAGAAACCCCTTACCCGCCGTCTCCTGGTCCTGTCGGCCACGGCGGCTGCCTGCACCGGCACCCTGAACACTCCAGCCGTGGCAAGCACGAACGTCCTGGCTGTCGGCAACCCCGGCTTCGATACCACGATGATCAACATGAACCACGCGGTCACGGCGGCCGGCAGGACCACGCACGGCAGCGGGCTGGGCAACGGCTTCGTCCAGTTGCCCGTGGACACCCCCCAGAACCGCGGCGGTGGCGGAAGCATGCTCTTCTCCGACCGTTCGCTGAAGACCGGAGTCTCCCCGGTGGTCTGGGAACGATGAGGGGCCGACGATGGCGGGGGCTCCTCACACGGGTCTGGAGACCGGCGGCGCTCCGGAAGCGCCGCCAGGAGGACACATGGCCGGCGGGTCTGACATCGGGGGCCGTGTCGGGAGCCGTGTGCGGGAGTGAGCCGGTCAACGGTTACCGCGTTCTCGAACAAGTGGTGCGGCTTCCGGTATCCACCTGGCGGTACCACTGGGACCCGCCGCACGTACGTCACTTGGGGCCCATGGCTCAGGATTGGTGGAAGGCGTTCGGAGTCGGCGAGAACGACAGAACGATCTGCTGCACCGATGCCAACGGGGTGGCCGTCGTCGCCATCCAGGCCCTGTACCGGGAACTGGCCGAGCTGCGGGACGAGGTCACCGCCCTGCGGGCCCGGACTCCCCCGGGACGGCATCCCGGCCGTTCCTGAGCACCCCCGTCACAGGCGCGGTCTGCCGCACCGGATGGTGCGGCAGACCACGCCTGTGACATGAGCCCGGTTACGGCAGGGAGGTGCCGCCCTCCGGCGTGTCCTTTCCGCGCCGGCTGAGGACGCCCGGCCACCAGGCGGTGGGCCCGATGTCGCGGACGAGGGCGGGCACCAGGAGCGACCGCACGACGAGGGTGTCCAGCAGGACGCCGAACGCCACGATGAACGCGATCTGGACCAGGAAGGCCAGCGGGATGACCCCCAGGGCCGCGAAGGTGGCCGCCAGCACGACCCCGGCCGAGGTGATGACCCCGCCCGTGGTGGTCAGCCCGCGGAGCACGCCCTGCCGGGTGCCGTGGACCAGGGACTCCTCGCGGACCCGGGACATCAGGAAGATGTTGTAGTCGACCCCGAGCGCGACCAGGAAGACGAATCCGTACAGCGGGACGGAGGAGTCGGTACCGCTGAAACCGAGGACGTGCTCGAAGACGAGCGAGGCGATTCCCAGCGTGGCGAGGAAGTTCAGCGCCACCGTCGCCACGAGCAGCAGCGGCATCAGCAGGGAACGGAGCAGGCCGATCAGGATCACGAGGATGATGACCAGCACCACCGGGACGATGATGTTGCGGTCGTGTTCGGCGGTCTTCTGCGTGTCGTACTGCTGCGCGGTGTAGCCGCCGACGAGCGCTTCGGCACCGGACACCTCGTGGACCGCGTCGCGGAGCCGCGTGACGGTCTCCTTGGCGGCGTCGCTGTCGGCCGTGTCCGACAGCGTGGCGTCGATGCGGACCCGGCCGTCCACGACGAGCGGTTCCCCGCCGCCGCCCGGACGTCCGGAGGCCGTCACCACGGACACGCTCGCGACGCCGGACACGTCCTGGGCCGCGGTGACCACCTGCTGGGTGCGGTCCGCGTCGGCGATCACGACGGCGGGGTTGCCCGATCCGCCGGGGAAGTGCCGCCCCAGGGTCTCCTGCGCGCTGACCGACGGCGCGTCGTTGACGAAGATTTCCTTCAGGGGTACGCCCTTGGAGTTCAGCGTCGGCATGAAGGCGGCGCACGCGAGGAGGCCGATCAGCGTGACGGCCCACACCTTGCGCGGGGAGCGGTCGACCAAACCGGCGATCCGCGACCAGATTCCCGTCGAACCGGACGCGGGCTCGACGCCGCCCTTCTTCGGCTTGGCCGGCCAGTACGCGGCCCTGCCCAGCAGGACCAGCACGGCCGGCAGGAAGGTGAGCGTGCTGAGGACGGAGCACACGATGCCGATGGCACCCACGGGCCCGAGGGCGCGGTTGTTGGTCAGATCGCTGAGCAGGAGGGCGAGGAGCCCCAGCGCGACGGTGGCCGCGCTGGCCGTGATCGGCCCCGCGGACTCACGGAGCGCGGCTCGCATCGCCGCCCACCGGTCGGCGTGCCGGCCCAGTTCCTCGCGGAACCGCGCGGTGAGCAGCAGGGCGTAGTCGGTGGCGGCCCCGATCACCAGGATCGACAGGATGCCCTGCACCTGTCCGTCGACCCGGACGATGTCGTGGTCCGCCAGAACGTAGACGATCGCACAGGAGACGCCGAGAGCGAGGACCGCGCCGATGATGATGATCAGGGGCAGCAGCACGCTCCGGTACACCAGGAGCAGGATGACGAGCACGGTCACCAGGGCGACACCGAGAAGCAGTCCGTCGATGCCGGCGAAGGCGTCGGACAGATCGGCCTGTGAGGCCGCGGGGCCGGCCAGTCCGACCACCGTTCCGGGCACCCGTTCCGCCGCGGTGCGGATGTCGGCGAGCACGTCGGGCAGGCCGTCGTCGAGGTCGGGCCTCAACTGGACGACCCCTTCGAGCGCCTGACGGTCCTTCGACGGCAGCGCGGGGCTCACCTGCCCGGTGACACCCGGTCCGTCCTTGACGGAGGCGAGCGCGGCCGTCGCGGCCTCCTGCTGCTCCGCGTCGAGCTTCGCGCCCTCCGTCTCGGACGTCCAGACCACGACGGCGGGGACGGTCTGCTGCTTGCTGAACGCCTTCTGGGCCTCGACGACCTGGGTGGACTCGGCGCTCTGCGGCAGGAACGAGGCCTGGTCGTTGGTGGCTACTTCACCGAGTTTCCCGGCGTACGAGCCGAACGCGCCGCCGACGGCGAGCCAGGCGAGGACGAGGAATACAGGGACGAGGAAGAGCCGGCGGACCGGCTTCGATGCGGTGGACATGGGGCTCCCGGGTCGGCCATGATCTCTCGATCATGATGTATCTCAATGATTGAGATTACATGCCCCGAAGCACACCTCCGCGACGACGGGGCCGTTCAGCGCCGGGGAATCTGCATTCGGGCGAGTTCGCCGTTCATCCGGCCGAGGAAACGGAGTGCGGCTTCCAGCTCCTGCGGCCCGGACGCCGAGCGCGCCCCTGCCGCCGCCTCGGCGAGAGGCATGAAGAAGGAGCGGGCGGCCGACCTGGCCCCTGATTCGTAGTACAGATGCACGACACGCCGGTCGGCACTCTCACGCGCGCGCCGGATGTGACCGGCGCGCTCCAGCCGGTCCAGACACGCGGTGACCGCACCGGATGTCAGGCCGAGGTGCTCCCGCAGCCTGCCGGGGGTCAGCGGCACGTCCGCGTCGAGGATCGCACCCAGCGCCTGCACGTCGGTGGCATGGAGGCCCTGCGCATGCGCGAACGCGTGAACCAGCCGGTTGATCTCGCCGTTCATCCGGCGCAACTCCACGGCGAGCGCCTGGAGCTCCGGCAGCCCGGTGGGGCCGGGGCCCGCTCCGTCACGAGGGTCGTCCGCACTGTTCACCGCCCCATACTAGGGCGCCCCTATACTTCTACAGTTGTGTAGAACTCTGCTGAACGCGTTCTCCGCGTACGGAAGAAGGAGCGGACGCCACGATGGTGTTCAAGAAACTGCTCGGCTCACTCGGCGTCGGCGGCCCCACCGTCGACACGGTACTGGATCCCGGTGCCGTCACTCCCGGCGGCAGCCTCGGCGGCCGGGTCCATCTGAAGGGCGGCAGTGCCGATTTCACGATCGAGCACATCACGCTGGAGCTCGTCGCACGCGTCGAGGCCGAGCAGGACGACGGCGAGTCCGAGGGCACTGTCGCCTTCGAGCGCTTCACCGTCAGCGGCGGGTTCGTCCTGGCGGCGGACTCGGAGCACAGTATTCCGTTCACCGTGTCCCTCCCGTGGGAAACCCCGGTCACCGAACTCTACGGACAGGACCTCGGGATCACTCTCGGCGTACGCACGGAGCTCTCGGTCTCGGGCTCCAGGGACAAGGGCGACCTCGACCGGCTCACCGTGCGCCCCCTGCCCGCCCAGGAGGCCGTGCTGGAGGCGTTCGGGAAGCTCGGGTTCGGCTTCCGATCCGCCGACCTGGAGCTCGGGCACATCCGCGGCAGCGGACAGCGACTGCCCTTCTACCAGGAGATCGAGCTCTCACCCGCACCTCGGTACGCGGACCGGGTCAACGAGGTCGAGGTGACGTTCCTCGCGGGAGCGGACGCGGTGGAGGTCGTCCTGGAGGCGGACAAGCGCGGCGGCCTCCACGGCGGCGGCGACAGCATCAGCCGCTTCACCGTCGGCGCGCACGAGATCCGGAGCCGCGACCTGGCCGCCGAGATCGACGGGTGGATCCGGGCGCTGGCCGAGGCCCGTTCGTCGTACGGCGCCCCGGACACCCACGGACACGGTGACGGCTCCGCGCATCACCACTCGGGCCCCGGCCTGGGCACCGCGGTGGCCGTCGGGGCGGCAGGTCTCGCCGTCGGCGTCGTGGGCGGGATGGTCGCCGCCGAAGTCATCGACGAGGTGGGCGACTTCTTCGAGGGCGACGAGGAGGAAGAGGGAGGCGACGAGGGCTGACGCCCGGCCGGCGAGATGCCCTGCCGCGGGCTTCTACAGTGTTGTAGATTTGGCCCGCCCGGGTGCTCAGGGCATCTTCGCGGTCGCCGTGAGAGCGGCCCACACCGTCAGGGAGAGACAGCCGCCATGTTCGGAATCAGCGAGATCGCCATCTTCATCATCCTCGCCACCCTGGTCTTCGGCGCCAGGAAGCTCCCCGAACTCGCCCGGTCCCTGGGCAAGTCGGCCCGGATCCTGAAGAGCGAGGCGCGAGCCCTGAAGACGGACGGCAGCGCGCCGGGCGACCCTGCGGGCCCGGCGACCGGCACGGCGGACCCTCATGTCATCAAGGGCACCGTCACCGGGAGGACCGAACAGCGCTGATCCCCCGCCCGCCCCGCCACCCGGTGGGGTGGGCTTCGGCGTGTCAGGGCCCCGTCGGCGAGCGGAATCCTCCGCACGGGTGACACCGTGTCCGAAGACACACGAGCCGGAGCGAGGGGCCATGGACAGCAAGGACGACGACGGACTGCGGTGTCTCGTGACGGGCGCGACGGGATACATCGGGGGCCGCCTCGTCCCCGCCCTGCTGGACGCCGGCCACCGGGTTCGCTGTCTGGCGCGTACGCCGGAGAAGCTCCGGGACTACCCGTGGGCGGGCGATGCCGAGATCGTCAAGGGCGATGTGACGAACCCGGAGTCCGTGCGCACGGCGATGGCGGGCATCGATGTGGCGTACTACCTGGTGCACGCGCTGACCACCGGATCCGGTTTCGAGAAGACCGACCGCGACGCGGCCCGGATCTTCGGCGAGCAGGCGCGGGCCGCGGGGATCCGGCGCATCGTGTACCTCGGGGGACTCACCCCTGCCGATGTCCCCGAACGGGACCTCTCCCCCCACCTGCGCTCCCGCGCGGAGGTCGGACGCATCCTGCTCGCCTCGGGGGTGCCGACGACCGCGCTGCGCGCCGCGATGATCATCGGCTCGGGGTCGGCGTCCTTCGAGATGCTGCGCTACCTCACCGAGCGGCTCCCGGTCATGATCACCCCCAGCTGGGTGTCGACCCGGATCCAGCCGGTCGCGGTCCGGGACGTCCTGCGCTACCTCGTGGGCAGTGCCCGCATGCCCGCCGACGTGAGCCGCGCGTTCGACATCGGCGGTCCGGACGTCATGACGTACCGCGCGATGATGCAGGAGTACGCGCAGGTCGCCAAGCTCCGCCACCGGCTGATCCTGGCGGTGCCCATGCTCTCGCCGGGGCTGTCCAGCCACTGGGTCGGACTGGTCACCCCCGTGCCCGCGTCGATCGCCCGCCCGCTCGCGGAGTCCTTGCGCTACGAGGTCGTGTGCCACGAGCACGACATCTCCGACCACGTCCCCGACGGCCCGGGGCAGCCCTTCTCCTTCGCCACCGCGCTCTCCCTCGCCCTGCAGAGGATCCGCGAGGCGCGGGTGACGACACGGTGGTCCTCCGCCTCCACCCCCGGCATCCCGAGCGATCCGCTGCCCACGGACCCCGACTGGGCGGGCGGCAGTCTGTACACCGATGTCCGCGAGCTCGACGTGGACGCCTCACCCGATGCCCTGTGGCGGGTCATCGAGGGGATCGGCGGTGACAACGGCTGGTACTCGTTCCCGCTGGCGTGGGCGGTCAGGGGATGGCTGGACCGGCTGATCGGCGGGGTGGGGCTGCGCCGGGGCAGACGGGACGCCCAACGGCTGAGGGTCGGCGACTCGCTGGACTTCTGGCGGGTCGAGGAGATCGAGCCCGGCCGACTGCTCCGGCTCCGCGCGGAGATGCGGCTGCCCGGCCTGGCCTGGCTGGAGATGCACGCCGAGCAGGGCGTGGACGGCCGGTCCCACTACCGGCAGCGGGCCGTCTTCCATCCCTACGGGCTGCCCGGCCACGCGTACTGGTGGAGTGTGTCCCCCTTCCACGCGGTGGTCTTCGGCGGGATGGCCCGCAACATCGCACGCGCCGCCGGCAGGGAATCGGCCAGGGGGCGGTCATGAGCGTCGCGATCGTCCTGTTCACCGCCGATCTCCGGCTGCACGACCACCCGCCGCTGCACGCGGCCCTCGCGTCGGCCGACGAGGTGGTCCCGCTGTTCGTCCTGGACGACGCCGTCGAGGCCGCCGGATTCGGCGCGCCCAACCGGCGCGCGTTCCTGGCCGACTGCCTCCGGGACCTGGACTCGGGTCTCCGCGAGCGCGGCGGACGCCTGGTCCTGCGGCAGGGCGACATCGCCGACGAGGTGGGCCGGATCGTCACCGAGACCGGTGCGGACGCGGTGCACATGGCGTCGGACGCCAGCGCGTTCGCGCAGCGCCGCGAGGAACGCCTCCGCGAGGCCCTCGTCTCCGCGGGCTGCCGACTGCGCGTGCACGACGCCGTGGTCACGGCGGTCGCGCCCGGTGCGGTGGTGCCGTCGGGTGCGGGCAGGAATCACTTCTCCGTCTTCACCCCGTACTTCCGCCGCTGGTCCGAGGAGGGCGTCCGCGCCCCGTTCCGTGCGCCGCGCGCCGTACGCGTGCCGGAGGGCCCGGCTTCCGCCGCGCTGCCTTCCCGGCCGGGCACAGGCCTCTCCCCCGGCCTCGCCGAGGGCGGGGAGGCCGAGGGACGGAGGCTGTTCACCACGTGGCGGCGGCAGGGACTCGCGTCGTACGAGGAACGCCACGACGACCTCGCGGGCGACGCGACCTCACGGCTCTCCCCGCACCTGCACTTCGGGACACTCTCCCCCACCGAGCTGGTCGACCGGTCCCGCGCCGTGGGCGGCCCCGGCGCGGAAGCGTTCGTACGGCAGCTGTGCTGGCGGGACTTCCACCGCCAGGTCCTGGCCGCACGCCCGGTGGCCTCCCACGCCGACTACCGCCCCCGGCAGGACGGCTGGCGCACCGGGCGGGCGGCGTCGGACGACACGGCGGCCTGGAAGGAGGGCCGCACCGGTTACCCGGTGGTGGACGCGGCGATGCGGCAACTGCTCCACGAGGGCTGGATGCACAACAGGGGCCGGCTTCTGACGGCGAGTTTCCTCGCCAAGACGCTGTACGTGGACTGGCGCACCGGAGCGCGCCATTTCCTGGAGCTGCTCGTGGACGGGGACATCGCCAACAACCAGCTCAACTGGCAATGGGTGGCCGGGACAGGCACGGACAGCCGGCCCAACCGGGTGCTCAATCCGGTGACACAGGCCAAGCGGTACGACCCCGACGGTGCGTACGTCCGCCGCTGGGTGCCCGAGCTCGCAAAGATCCCCGGGCCGGCCGTGCACGAGCCGTGGAAGCTGCCGGAGGCGGAACGCTCACGCCGCGGCTACCCGGAGCCGGTCGTGGGCCTTGCGGAAGGCCTGGCCCGCTTCAAGGAGGCGCGCGGACTGGACTGAGAGCTCAGATCCTGCGGTAGCGGGCGTTGGCCCAGGAGAAGAGGCCGAAGGCTGCCAGCCCGACCGCGACGAAGGCGAGCAGCCAGGGACCGGCGGGCGTCTCGGTGAAGGAACGCAGGGTGTCGTCCATGCCCTTGGCGCGGCCCGGTTCGTGCCGGACCGCCGCCGCGATGGCGAATCCGCCCGCCGTGACGAAGACCGCGCCCCGGACGGTGCCGCCGAAGACACCGGTGATGTCGACGGCCTGACGGGTCCTCCTCGTCATCTCGCCCGTCTTGAGGTGCTTGCGGTACTTGCGTGCGGCGGCCCGGTACGCCATCCAGAGCCCCGCACCGATGACGGCGGCGCCCGCGACACCGACGATCCACGGACCGCCCGTCCACTGCAGCGCGCGCGCCGTGACGTCCTCGGTCTGCCGGTCGCTCGATCCGCTGCCGCTGCCCCCGTCGCCGGCGGCGTAGGAGAGCACGGAGTACGCCACGAAAGCGTAGAAGAGGAAGCGTCCCGCGGCCATGGCCCGCTTGCCCGGCTTGCCGCCGTCGGGACCCGCCTGGCCGAAGAACGCCTCGGACAGGCGCCACAGGGCCATGCCGGCCAGCGCGGCACCGAGTGCCCACAGCAGGATGTGGCCGAAGGGCTGCTCGGCCACTTCGGAGAGTGCTCCGCCCCGGTCGGCCTGCTTCCCGCCACCGTCGGAGAAGGCGATGCGCAGTGCGAGCAGACCCACCAGCAGGTAGATCACCCCCCGTGCCACGAACCCGGCGCGGGCACCCACGTCCATGGCACGGCTGCGCGCGGCTCTTCTGGCCTGACCACGTGCGTTCATCGACAGTGCATTCGCATTCATGCACTCCCGAGTGCCCCTGAAACGGCGAACGATGCCAGGGCTACGCTCCCTCGTCGTCCTGTTCGTTCCCGGCCGGCGTCTGCCCCTTGGCACGGCGCCCGACGACGGACGCCGCTGCCAGGGCGCTGCCCGCGAACGCCAGGGCGACGACCCACGGACGGTCGAGGACGTGCCCGGTGGCATGGTCCAGGGAGTACCGGCCGGCGCCCGTCACCCCGATCGCGGCGGCCGCGAAGCCGAGGAACGCCGGGTACTCGTAGCCGCCGCCGGTGGCGAAGAAGCCGGCGGGAGCGTGCACGGCGACGGCACCCGCCATCGTGCCCGCCGCGGCGGCACCCGCCGCGGGGGTGGCGAGGCCGAGGGCCAGCAGGACTCCGCCGCCCGCCTCACCGAGTCCGGCGGCCATGGCGCTGTGCTTCGGCGGGTGGAAACCCATGGCCTCCATGGCCGCGGTGGTCCCCTCGATCCCCCCGCCGCCGAGGCATCCGCCCAGCTTCTGGCTGCCGTGAGCCGCCAGGACGGCTCCCGTACCGACCCTGAGGACGAGGAGTCCGAGGTCACGTCGGTTGATGCAGGTCATGGGTGTCTCCTGTCGACGAGGAGGAGCAGCGGCGGTGAGCCGTACGGATCCACTGTCGTCCTGGCCGTGCGGCGGGGTTCGATGGTGTTACGCCATTCGTGGGCCGCCCGTGCCTGGACTGCGACGTACGCCATTGTGCAACTAGTTGCATAACTCCGCTCGGGTGGTCTACAACTGGCTCGACGACACCTGCGAGGAGCCCCGGATGAGTCCGTACCCCACCCTGCTGAGCCCGCTCGACCTCGGATTCACCACCCTCCCGAACCGGGTGCTGATGGGCTCGATGCACATCGGTCTGGAGGAGGCCGAGCGCGGTTTCGAGCGGATGGCCGCCTTCTACGCGGCGCGCGCACGCGGTGGGGTGGGCCTCATGGTCACCGGGGGGATCGCGCCGAGCGAGCGTGCGTGTTCCTTCCCGGGCGGCGCCATGATGACCACCGAGGCGGAGGCGGAGCAGCATTCCGAGGTCACGGCGGCCGTGCACGCCGAAGGCGGCCGGATAGCGATGCAGATCCTGCACTTCGGGCGTTACGCCCATCATCCGGACCTGGTGGCACCGAGCGCGCTCAAGGCCCCCATCAGCGGGTTCACCCCGCACGCGCTCGACGACGACGAGGTCGAGGAGACTATCGAGGACTTCGTCCGGGCCGCCGAGCTGGCGCGGCACGCGGGCTACGACGGTGTCGAGATCATGGGCTCCGAGGGCTATCTGATCAACGAGTTCATCGTCGCCGCGACCAATCACCGCGAGGACCGCTGGGGCGGCTCGTACGAGAACCGCATCCGCTTCCCCGTCGAGATCGTGCGCCGGGTCCGCGAGCGGGTCGGCCCCGACTTCATCCTGATCTACCGGCTGTCCATGCTGGACCTGGTGCCCGGCGGTTCCACGCTGGAGGAGGTCATCCGTCTCGCACGCGAGGTGGAGGCGGCCGGCGCGACCATCATCAACACGGGCATCGGCTGGCACGAGGCCCGCATCCCGACCATCGCGACCTCCGTGCCGCGCGGCGCGTTCACCTGGGTCACGGAGAAGGTGCGGGGCGCGGTCTCCGTGCCTCTGGTGACCAGCAACCGCATCAACACCCCCGAGCTGGCCGAGGAGATCCTCGCCTCGGGCCGTGCCGACATGGTGTCGATGGCGAGGCCCTTCCTCGCCGACCCGGACTTCGTGGCCAAGGCCGCCGAGGGCCGCGCCGACGCGATCAACACCTGCATCGGCTGCAACCAGGCCTGCCTGGACCACGTGTTCAGCCGGCAGATCACCTCGTGCCTGGTGAATCCGCGTGCCTGCCACGAGACCGAGCTGGTGCTCGCGCCGACCCGTGTGCGCAAGCGCGTCGCCGTGGTCGGCGCCGGGCCCGCGGGGCTGGCGTGCGCGGTCACCGCCTCGGAGCGCGGGCACGCGGTGACGCTGTTCGACGCGGCCGACGAGATCGGCGGTCAGCTGAACGTCGCGCGCCGGGTCCCCGGCAAGGAGGAGTTCGACGAGACGCTGCGCTACTTCCGTACCCGGCTCGCGGAGGAGGGGGTCGAGCTCCGGCTGGGTACGCGTGCCACCTCCGCCGCACTGGACGGCTTCGACGAGATCGTCCTCGCCACCGGTGTCGAGCCGCGTACCCCCGCGATCCCCGGCGTCGGGCACCCCAGCGTGGTCAGCTATCTGGACGTCCTGCGCGACGGCGCGACGGTCGGCGACCGGGTGGCGGTCGTCGGGGCGGGTGGGATCGGCTTCGACGTCGCCGAGTTCCTGACCGACGGGGGCGACGCGGCGAGCCTGGACCCGGAGGTGTTCTTCCGGCAGTGGGGCGTGGACACGGCCTACGCGGACCGGGGCGGGCTGCGGGCCCCGGAGCGTCCGAAGCCGCCACGCGCCGTGCATCTGATCCAGCGCAGGGCGAGCAAGGTGGGCGCCGGACTCGGGAGGACGACCGGATGGATCCACCGCACCGAACTGCGTCACCGCGGCGTGACGATGATCGCGGGGGCCTCCTACGACCTGATCGACGACGAGGGCCTGCACCTCACCGTGGACGGTGAGCAGCACCTGTTGCCGGTCGACACCGTGGTGCTGTGCGCGGGCCAGGAACCGCGCCGTGAGCTGTACGAGGAGCTGCGGGCCGCGGGGCGTCCGGTGCACCTCATCGGCGGCGCCGACGTGGCCGCGGAGCTGGACGCCAAGCGCGCCATCCGCCAGGGCACGGAGCTCGCCTCGGAGCTGTGAGCGCTCGGCCCCGCCGCCCCCGGCCTGCGGCCCTCCTAGCCCGGGCCGCCGCCCGAGGTGCCGACCGGTTGCGGGCGCGGCGTCAGCGGTTCGGTGGCACGGGGGCCGGTGACGGAAGGGCCGGTGATGACGACCCTCGAAGGGCGCCCGGGGCCGGCGGGCGCGGGCACGGCCCCGGACGCGCTCCGCGTCTGTGCCCGGCTGAGCAGGATGACCCCCCGCACGGCGGCCCCGGCGCCGATGAGCGCGGGGACCAGGCCCAGCAGGCCGCCCTGGATGCGTTCGCCGAGCAGCACGAGGCCGATCGCGGCGGCGGCGACGGGGTTGGCGAGGGTGACCACGGCGAGCGGCGCGCCGAGGCCGCCCCGGTAGGCGGTCTGGGAGAGCATCAGGCCGCCCAACGCGAAGAACGAGACGAGCACGGCCACGACGATCAGCCGCGGGCTCAGCAACGGGCCCGAGTGGTCGGTCGCGGCGACGGTCAGGGTCTGGGTGAGCGCGGACGCCACCCCGGACGTGATGCCCGACGCCGCGGCGTGCCGGAGGCCGGGGCGGGCGCCCGGGCGGCTGAGAGCGGCGACGAGTGCCATGGTGACTCCCCCGACGCCCAGTGCCTGAGGGAGGCTCAGCGTGTCGTGGGGCGCGGCACCGCCCGCGGCGAGGAGCAGAGCGGCGAGGCCGACGAGGGTGAACAGCGTGCCGCGCCATTCCGTACGGCTGACCCGGCGACCGGCGGAGCGGGCTCCCAGCGGGACGGCGGCGACGAGGGTGAGCGCGCCGAGCGGCTGGACCAGGGTGAGCGGTCCGTACTTCAGTGCGGCGACGTGCAGCAGCGCCCCGCCCGCGTTCAGCCCGACCGCCGACCACCAGGCTCCTCTGCCCAGCAGGCTGAGCGCTCCGGCGGAGGGGTCGGTCCGGCCGGCGAGCCGGGCCTGCGCCACCGCGGCGGCCGCGTAGGCGCCGGCGGAGACGAGGGAGAGCGCGACGGCTATGAGCGTGGCGTTCATCGTCGCACCCCGGACCGCGCGTACGCGGGCGACGCGTAGCGCTGCGGGACGACCACGGGCCAGGCCGGATGCGTACGGACCGGTGTGCGCGGCAGCCGGAGCGCGGCGTAGGCGACGGCGAGCAGGGCGGTGACCACGATCGCGTCGAGCCAGTAGTGGTTGGCGGTGCCCACGATGACGAGCAGCGTGAACAGCGGGTGCAGCAGCCACAGCAGGCGCAGGCGGGAGCGCGTGGCGACGATCAGCCCGACGGCGACCGCCAGGGCCCAGCCGAAGTGCAGGGAGGGCATGGCCGCGAACTGGTTCGCCATGGAGTCGGTCGCGGGGGCGTCCCCGTAGACCGTGGGTCCGTAGACCTGCCCGGTGTCGACGAGGCCGGCGGCGCGCAGCATCCGCGGCGGGGCGAGCGGGAAGAGCAGGTGCAGGGCGAGCGCCGCGCCGGTGAGCGCGGCCAGGACGCGGCGTGACCAGACGTAGTGGCGTGGGCGGCGCCAGTACAGCCAGACCAGGAAGGCCAGGGTGGCCGGGAAGTGTACGGCCGCGTAGTAGGTGTTCGCCGTGTGGACGAGCGTGGTGCTGTGCAGCAGAACGCTCTGCACGGCTCCCTCGCCGGGGAGGCCGAGGGCTCGCTCGACGCTCCAGACGTGTCCGGCGTTGTGGAAGGCCTCCTCGACATGGCCGTTCGCGGCCTGCCGGCCGAGTTTGTAGACGAGGAAGAGTCCGGCTACCAGTAGCAGTTCACGGACGAGGGGCGGTCGGGCTGAGGTGTCCGGCTCCCGCTCCGCAGGCTCACTGCGGGTGTACATCACCCGTGCCCCTTTGCTGACGATGCGCTGTGACGACGTGGGCATGGCCTGTCCATGCCTCATCGATACGCCAGTGTACCGATACGTAGACGTATCGGTACACTGGCGTATCGGTACACTGCGTACCGAGGGTCCCGCCGCAGAGTCGCAGAGAGGGAAGCAGATGCCGTCGCCCGGTTCAGCACAGGAGCCAGCACTCGCGTCACGCCGGTCGAAAATCACACCGGAGCGGGCCCAGGAGCTCTACGCCGCCGTGCTGGATCTGCTGCGGGAGAGCGGTTACGACGCACTGACCATGGAGGGCGTCGCTTCCCGCACCCGGTGCGGGAAGTCGACCCTGTACCGCCAGTGGGGCTCCAAACCCGAACTGGTCGTCGCCGCACTGCACGGCACCCGCAGGACCCTGTTCTCGGACATCGACACCGGCAGCCTGAGCGGCGATCTGCACGAGGTGGCGCAGGTGGTGGAGGCCGCGTCCGGGCAGGACACCGCACTGATGCACGCGCTCAGCCATGCCGCACTGCAGAATCCGGACCTGCACTGCGCACTGCGCTCCACCCTGATCACACCGGCCATCGGCGCGATCGACGCGATGGTCGAGCGGGCCGTCCGGCGCGGTGAGATCGCGGCCTCCAACCCCGCGGCGGACTATGTGGCCGCGCAGGTGCTCGGCATCATGCGCGCCCGGCCCCTCCTGGACTCGCGGTACGCCGACGACACCTTCCTCACCCGCTTCATCGAGTGCGCCGTGCTCCCCGCACTCGGACTCCCCTCCCCCCCACCCGCCACCCGGGGCGGCGGGACCCGATGAACGTGGGCCGTCGCCCGAGCGGATGACGACGGCCCACCCGCGCGCCGCACCGTGGGGACGGGGTCGGCGCACACCGGGTCGGCCGGTGGTCTCCTCGGAGACCACCGGCCGACCCCTTTTCGTCCCACACCACCCCTTCTCGTCCCCTTGACGATATACATCGGGACGCATTATCGTCTCCATGACGAGAAAGAGGGGGTCCCGACATGGCCGACATCACCCGGCGCTTCGGCTGGCGCCACCTGCGCTCCGCGCCCACCACCCACATCCGCCACCACAAGCGCGGCAGGCTCGCCCACGACGGCACCGGACTGAGCTTCTGGTACCGCTCGCTCTCGGCGGCGCTCTCGGAGGTCCCGGTCGACGACCGGGAGCTGGCCATGGCGTTCCACGCCCGTACCGCGGACTTCCAGGACGTCACCGTGCAGGCCACGGTCACCTACCGGATCAGCGACCCGGCCGGGGCCGCCGCGCGGCTCGACTTCTCGGTGGACCCTGACACCGGGGTCTGGCGCGGCGCACCGCTGGAGCAGATCGCCACCCTGCTCACCGAGACCGCGCAGCAGCACACCCTGGACGTCCTGGCCCGCACTCCGCTCGCCGCCGCGCTGGTGGACGGGGTCGCCACCGTGCGGGAACGGGTCGCCTCCGGGCTCGCGGCCGAACCCCGGCTGCCCGACACCGGTATCGACGTGGTCGCCGTACGCGTAGTCGCCATCCGCCCCGAGGCGGAGGTCGAGCGGGCCCTCCGCACCCCGGCCCGGGAACAGATCCAGCAGGAGGCCGACCGCTCGGTGTACGAGCGCCGGGCGGTCGCGGTCGAGCGTGAGCGCACCATCGCCGAGAACGAGCTCGCCAGCAAGATCGAGCTGGCCCGCCGCGAGGAGCAGCTGGTCGACCAGCACGGTACCAACGCCCGCAGGGAGGCCGAGGAGAAGTCCGCGGCCGACGAAGTGCGTACGGCCGCCGAGGCCGCCCGCACCGTGCGGCTGGCCCGCGCGGAGGCGGAGGCCGCCCGAGACGTCGGCGCGGCGCGCGCCGAGGCACAGGCTGCCTGGCTGCGGGCGCACGCGGACGCCGATCCCGGCACGCTGCACGCCCTGGCCGCGACGCGACTGGCCGAGAACCTGCCGCGCATCGACAGCCTCACCCTGTCCCCCGACGTCCTGACGGGGCTGCTCGGCCGGCTCGCCAGGCCGGAACCTGAGGCCCGGGCGTGAGCCTGGCCCCGCGCGCGGTGCTGGTGCACCGCACGACCGAGTACGAGGAACTCCTGGCGCGGCACGGCACGCACGGGCAGGCGGCGTTCGTGCTCGCCGGCCGCGGCCGGTCCATCGAGGAGGTGGCCGAGCGCCACCGGCGCAACGAGCGGGCACTCACCGAGGTGGCGGCCGCCGTGCCGTTGCGGTGGCGGCGGTCCCGGGTGGAGCGGGCGGACCTCGACCGTTTCCTGTTCGGACCCGAGGACGTGGTCGTGGTGGTCGGTCAGGACGGGCTGGTCGCCAACGCCGCGAAGTACCTGTCCGGCCAGCTGGTGGTGGGCATCGACACCGACCCGGGCCGCAACCCGGGGGTGCTCGTACGCCACCGGGCCCGTGACACGGCGGCGCTGTGCCGGGCCGCCGTGTCGCCCGGCGGGCCGCTGGACGCCCTCACCATGACCGAGGCCGTCGCGGACGACACACAGCGGCTGCTCGCCCTCAACGAGATCTACCTCGGGTCGCCCGGCCATCAGACCGCCCGCTACCGCATCGGCCCGGACGGGTCCCCGGCCGCCGCCGAGTCCCAGGCCTCGTCGGGGGTCCTGGTCGGCACCGGGACGGGCTCCACCGGCTGGCTGCGCTCCCTGTGGACCGAGCGCGGCAGCACGCTGCCGCTGCCGGCTCCCTCCGATCCCCGGCTGGTCTGGTTCGTGCGCGAGGCCTGGCCGTCCCCGGCCACCGGAACGTCGATGGTCGCCGGAGAGCTGGGACGCCGGGACGGTCTCAGACTCACCGTCGAGTCGGACCGGATGGTGGTGTTCGGCGACGGGATGGAGTCCGACGCGCTGGAGCTGACGTGGGGGCAGTCGATCCGGCTCGGGGTCTCGGACACCACCTTGAACCTGGTGGCGTGACCCCGCGCGAGGACCGCCATCACCCCTTCGTACATCCCGCCCCGGAACGCCTGCACCCAGGGTGGGGCCTAGAGCAATTAAACATTTGCCTAGGCCTCATAGGCAGAGTTAGCGTCGACTCCATGAGAGCCGTGAGTGAGCAGGACATCCGCGCGTCGTTCGTCAACTGTTCCAAGGGGGAGGCGAAGCGTCTGCCCATGCCCCGCGACCTGGAGGAGCGCCGCTGGGACGATCTGGACTTCCTGGGCTGGCGTGATCTCTCGGCACCGGACCGGAGCTACATCGTCACCGAACTGCACGGCGAACTCATCGGCGTCACGCTCCGCTTCCCGTCCCACCAGCGCGGCTTCCTGCACCGCAGCATGTGCTCGGTCTGCCTGACCACACACCCGGGCAGCGGGGTCTCGCTGATGACCGCCCGGAAGCGGGGACAGGCCGGCAGGGACGGCAATTCGGTGGGCATCTACCTGTGCACCGATCTGGCCTGCTCCCTGTACGTACGCGGCAAGAAGGACCCCGCGCCCGGCGGGCGCTTCGAGGAGTCGTTGACCGTCGAGCAGCAGATCGAGCGGACCAGGGGCAAGCTCTCCGCGTTCCTGGATCTGCTCGCCGCCTGACCGGGCGGGGCTCGCCGCCCGCCCCCGTCAGCCGAGGCGGACCGGCACGGGCGTGTCCCTCAGCGCCGCGATGACACTTTCGACGTGCGCCCGCGCGGCGGCCTCCGCGGCATCGGGGTCACCCGCGACCACCGCCTCGATGATCGCCAGGTGCTGCGGAAGCGACTGCGCCGGACGGCCCGGGCGCAGCGCCAGACGGAACTGGTAGCGCACCATCTGGCCGTTCATCCGCTCGAGCAGGGCCTGTGCCACCTTCTGGTCGCTGACCTCGCCGAGGCACTCGTGCAGTCTGCGGTTCAGCACCGAGTAGGCGTCCGGGTCGCCGTCCGCGACGGCCCGGCTCATGGCCGCCCCGATGTCCCGCAGGTCCTGGCGCACCTCGTCCGTGGCGTACTCCGCCGCCCGCCTGGCGCACAGGCCCTCCAGCAGGGCCCGGCACTCGGTGATCTGGATCGCCTCCTCGACGGAGATCACCCGAACCCGTGCTCCGCGCCGGGGAATCAGCTCCACCAGCCCCTCGGCGGCCAGATCCTGCAGCGCCTCGCGCACCGAGCTCCGCGTGGCCCGGAAGACCTCGGACAGCTCCTGCTCGACCAGGCGCTGCCCCGGCACCATGTCGCCCGCCGCGAGCGCCTCCCGGATACCACTGGAGACCGCGCTCCGGCCCGTCCGACCGGTGACCTGATTCGACGTCACCCCTCCGCCTTCCGTACATCGTGGGGACATTCCTCCGCCGTGTGAATCCACGCGGCGACACCAGTGATAATGCCCGAAACTTTCTCGTCAGGCATATTGTCAACAATTTCATCGACGGTTACGGTGGCGTGAACAGCCGACCGGACGAGACGGATCGGCGAGCAGCCTTCCGGCTCGTTCACGCGGGTATCGCGCGCCGACGCCACCCGCAGGCACTTCACAGAGGAACCGCGATGATCATCGACTGCCACGGCCACTACACGACGGCCCCACCCGCCCTGGAGGCCTGGCGGAACCGGCAGATCGCCGGGCTCACGGACCCGTCCGCCTCCCCGCGGCCGGCGGATCCGACGATCAGCGACGACGAGCTGCGCGAAAGCGTCGAGTCGAACCAGCTGCGGCTGATGGACGAGCGCGGCATCGACATGACGGTCTTCTCACCCAGGGCGTCCTTCATGGCCCACCACGTGGGCGATTTCCGCACCTCCGCCGAGTGGGCGGCACTCTGCAACGAGCTGTGCTTCCGTGTCAGCCGGCTCTTTCCGGAGCGTTTCGTCCCCGCCGCCATGCTTCCGCAGTCACCCGGCGTCGATCCCGCCACCTGCATACCGGAACTCACCAGGTGTGTGGAGGAGTACGGCGCCGTCGCGCTGAACCTCAATCCGGACCCGTCCGGGGGGCACTGGACCGCTCCACCCCTCACCGACCGCTCGTGGTACCCGCTGTACGAGAAGATGGCCGAGTACGACGTACCGGCGATGATCCACGTCAGCACCAGCGTGAACCCCGCGTTCCACACGACGGGGGCGCACTACCTCAACGCCGACACCACCGCGTTCATGCAGCTCGTACAGGGCGACCTGTTCAGGGACTTCCCCACCCTCCGGCTGGTCATCCCCCACGGCGGCGGCGCGGTCCCCTACCACTGGGGCAGGTTCCGCGGACTGGCGATGGCGCTCGGGAAGCCGCCGCTGGAGGAGCACGTCCTGGGCAACGTCTTCTTCGACACCTGTGTCTACCACCAGCCCGGCTCCGACCTGCTGTTCGACGTCGTCCCCACCCGCAACATCCTCTTCGCCTCGGAGATGATCGGCGCCGTCCGTGACATCGACCCCCGGACCGGCCATCACTTCGACGACACGCGCCGTTACGCCGAGGCCGCCGGGCTGTCCCCGGAAGGATGGGCCGACATCCGGGAGCACAACGCGCGCTCCGTGTACCCACGCCTGGACGCCCTGCTGAAGCGTCAGGGCCGCTGAACCCGCTTGCCCACCCGGGTGCACCCCCGGGCCTCCCTCATGAACCGCGAGGAGATCTCATGCGTGTGCGTTCCCCCAAGACCCCGGGCTGGCTGGACTGGCACCAGAACCCGTCCGTACCGGTGTTCCGGCTTCCGGCGGGCACCGTCGACACCCACTGCCATGTGTTCGGACCGCAGGACGCCTTCCCCTTCGCCCCCGAGCGCAAGTACACCCCCTGCGACGCGGGGAAGAGCCAGCTGTCCGCTCTGCACAGCCATCTGGGCGTGGACCGTGCCGTCGTCGTCCAGGCCACCTGTCACGGCGCGGACAACACCGCGATGCTCGACGCCGTCCGCGCGGCCGAGGGCCGGGCGCGCGGCATCGCGACCGTACGTCCGGACATCTCGGAGGCCGAACTGCGTGAGCTGGACGCGGCGGGGGTGCGCGGGGTCCGTTTCAACTTCCTCCGCCGCCTGGTCAGCACCTCCCCGAAGGAGGACCTGACCAGGATCGCCGAGAAGATCGCCCCGCTGGGCTGGCACATCGTGCTCTACTTCGAGAGCGCTGATCTTCCCGAACTGGAGGGCTTCTTCGGCTCCCTGCCCGCCCCCCTCGTGGTGGATCACATGGGGCGGCCGGACGTGACCCTGCCGGTGGACGGCCCGCAGTTCAGCCGCTTCCTCCGCTTCACCGACTCCCACGACGTCTGGGTGAAGGTGACCTGCCCCGAGCGCCTCAGCGTGACCGGCCCCGCCGCCCTCGACGGCGAGGAGCACCCCTACGCCGATGTCGTGCCCTTCGGCCGTCGCGTGGTCCAGGAGTTCGGGGACCGGGTCCTGTGGGGCACGGACTGGCCGCACCCCAACCTCACCGCTCACATGCCCGACGACGGCCTCCTGGTCGACCAGGTACCGCAGGTCGCCGTCACCCCCGAGGAGCAGCACCGCCTCCTCGTCGACAACCCGATGCGCCTGTACTGGCCCGGCGAAGGCATCTGACTCCCTCCCCACCCGCACTCCGACAGGGACCGTCCCCATGCAGCACGCCAATGCGGCGAACCGGCTGGACCGGCTGCCGATCTCCCGCTTCCACAAGACCACCCTGCTGGCCGTCGCGTTCGCCTACTTCTTCGAGTTCGCGGACATCAACAGCTTCGCGACGACCGCCCCCAAGCTCATCGACCTCTGGGGCGTGACGGTCAATCAGGTCGCCTACGTCACCTCGCTGTCGTTCGTCGGCATGTTCATCGGCTCCATCGTCGCGGGAGCCGTCGCCGACCGGTGGGGCCGCAAGAAGACCCTGCTGCGCACCACGCTGTTCTTCGGCTTCTTCTCGTTCGTCTCGGTGTTCTCGTGGGACGTCTTCTCCCTGGGCGTCTTCCGGGTGCTCACCTCGGCGGGTCTGTCCGCGATGACCGTCGTGGCGGTCATCTACGTCAACGAGATGTATCCGGCCGCCGTCCGCGGCAAGTACCAGGCGTACGCCATGGTCATCGGCATCTGCGGCACACCGGCCACCAACCTGATCGCCAGTCTCGTCGTCCCGCTCAGCGACTGGTCCTGGCGGCTGGTGTACCTGTGGGGTGCGCTCGGCGTCCTGCTCGTGCTGTTCTCCAAGCACCTCAAGGAGTCCCCCCGCTGGCACGAGAGCAAGGGCGACCACACGGCGGCCGACGCGGTCCTGCGGGAGATCGAGGCCTCGGTGACCGCCGAGAAGGGGCCGCTGCCCGAACCGGCGGAACCCGTCGAGGAGCCCCCGGCCGTCAAGGCCCCGGTACGTCTGCTGCTGCAGAAGAAGTACCTCGCACCGACGCTCCTGCTCACCGTCCTGTGGGTCACCCAGACCATCGGCTTCTTCGGCTACTCCAGCTTCGCACCCACCCTGCTCTCCAAGGAGGGCTTCAGCGTGGAGAAGTCCGTCTTCTACATCGCCCTCACCACCGTCGGTGCGCCCTTGGGCTCCTATCTGGCCTCCCTGGTCACCGACCGGTTCGAGCGCAAGTGGTGCCTCGTCGCCTTCGGCACGGTCATCGCCGCGTGCGGTCTGCTGTACGGGCTGACCTTCGACCCGATCCTCATCGTGGTCTTCGGCTTCCTGGTCAACCTCTTCGAGCGCGGCTACACCGCCCTTGCGTACGCCTACTCCCCCGAGCTCTACGACACCCGGAGCCGCTCCCTGGGCACGGGCATCACCTACGGCATCGGCCGCCTGTCGAACGCCGCGGGCCCGCTGATCATCGCGGCGCTCTACAACCGCACCGGCTACCAGAGCGTCTTCTACTTCATCGCCGGGGTCTGGATGGTCGGAGCCGTCGCCCTGGCCGTGTTCGGCCCCCGGACCCGGCCTTTCCGGCCGGCCGCGCGGAAGCCGAATGCCGTCGCGTCCGCCTCCTGAGCGACGGGGAACCAGAAGTCCCGTGCGCATCCGGAGGGTTGAGCGGTCCCGGGGCGGGGGGTTTCCGGAGGGGCGGATCCGGCTGATCTTGACCGACCCCCTTGCGCGATCGACATAAGGGTAGCCTAACCTAAGAGAGCCCGTCCGGTTCCGGCGGGTCCTGTGCACCCACATGCCCAGAAGTGGCGCACCGTGTGCCACCTCTCTTCGACGCCGGCTTCGAAGAGCGCCCGCCGGAACAGGATTCGTCCGAACGCAAACGGAGATCCCTGTCCATGGCGCCGCATTCGCCCCCCTCACCCCGCGGAATCGCACGACCCGTCATGTCGGCGTCCCCCGGTGGTCGGCCGGGCAACCCGTACGACAAGGGCGAGGACCACTCGACGCCGTTCGACGACGGGCACGCGACCGTCATCGACGGGACCGGGCGGGCGAGCCTCGGCGGCGCGCAGACAGCCGTCCCGGCGCTCGACGGCGTCCGGGAGGCGGTGGCCGGGTGAGCACCGAACAGGACCTCGACGGCCGGATCGCCCTCGTGACGGGCGCGGGCCGCGGCATAGGCGAGGCGGTCGTACACGCCCTCGCCGGCCGCGGTGCCCGCGTCCTCGCCACCGACCTGGCCGCGGAAGGCATCGCCGTACTGGAGAAGACGTACGGCGGTCAGGTGACCGCGCGCACGCTCGACGTCACCGACCCCACGGCCGTCGAAGACCTCGTCTCCGGCGCGGAGGTCACGATCGGCCCGCTGGACATCGCGGTCAACGTCGCCGGAATCCTTCGTGGTTCGCCGGTCGCGGAGCTGTCGGACGAGGAGTGGCAGGCCACGTTCGCGGTGAACACCCATGGTGTGTTCCATGTGTCACGGGCCGTCTCCCGACGGATGACCGAGCGGGGTTCGGGCAGCATCGTCACCGTGGCCTCCAACGCCGCGGGCATCCCCCGTACGAACATGGCTGCGTACGCCGCTTCCAAGGCCGCGGCCGTGATGTTCACCAAGTGCCTCGGCCTCGAGGTGGCACCCCTGGGGGTGCGGTGCAACACCGTCTCCCCGGGTTCGACCCTGACCGACATGCAGCGCGGTCTGTGGACGCCGGGGGACGAGGAGGCCGCCGCCCGCCGCGTCATCGACGGCGACCCGGCGACGTACCGCACCGGCATCCCCCTCGGCCGGATAGCGGACCCCTCCGACATAGCCGACGCGGTCGCCTTCCTGGTGTCGGACCGCGCCCGGCACATCACCATGCACGACCTGTACGTCGACGGCGGAGCCACCCTGCGGGCCTGAGAGCCGGCCTGCCGCCCGCCCTGCCGTCCACTCCGCCGACGTTCGAGCCGTCCCACTGGAGACCACCCATGTCTGCATCTCTGCGCGTCCCCGCCATCCCTCCCCCACTCGACGCACCCGGTGCCGCGACCGCGCTCCTGGAGGCGTACCGGCCCGGCACGGACCGCTTCCTCGCCACACCCCGGCACACCCTGCTCGGCTCCGGGACCACGGCCGAGGTACCGCACGACGCACGGCCGCTGACCGAACGGGTGCGGGAGGTCCTGGACGACGCCCGGACCGCGAACGGCCCCGCCCCTGTCGTCATGGGCACCGTGCCGTTCGCGCCCGACGGCGTGGCTGCCCTCGCCGTCCCGGAGACCGTCCGGTGGGCGACCGCCCTGCGCGCGGACCCGCTGATCGCACTGCGCGGACCGGACGCCGGCCGGAGCGAGGAGTGGCGGATACGTGAGGTGCCCGCGGCGGACACGTACTCCGCGGCCGTCGCCGCCGCCGTCGAGCGGATGCGCGCCGGCGAGTTCGACAAGGTCGTCCTCGCCCGCACACTCGAACTGAGCTCGGCTCGTGACCTCGATCTGCCGGCCATGCTGAGCCGGCTGGCACGCCGTGACCCGGACGGCTACACCTTCGCCGTTCCCAGCGGCCCGGGCCGCACCCTCGTGGGAGCGAGCCCCGAACTCCTCGTGGCCCGCCGGGGAGCCGAGCTGGTCGCCAATCCGCTGGCGGGTTCAGCGCCGCGCAGCAGCGATCTGGCGGAGGACGTCCGCAGGGCCGCCGCGCTCCTGGACTCACCGAAGGACCTCCACGAGCACGCCGTCGTGGTCGACGCCATCCGCGAGGCGCTCGCACCGTTCTGCGTACGCCTGGACGTACCCGAACGCCCCACCCTCGTACGGACCGCCACCATGTGGCACCTGTCGACCACGGTCACCGGGGCACTCCGCGACCCCTCGCCCACCGCCCTGGACCTGGCATCGGCCCTGCACCCCACTCCGGCGGTCTGCGGTACACCGACCGATGTGGCCCGACGGGTCATCGCGGAGTCCGAACCCTTCGAACGCGGCGCGTACACCGGCATGGTCGGCTGGCAGGACGCGGACGGCGACGGCGACTGGGTCGTCACCATCCGCTGCGCCGAGGCCGAGGGCCGCACCCTGCGGCTGTTCGCCGGAGCGGGCGTGGTCGCGGAGTCCTCGCCTGCCGCCGAGACCGCGGAGACCGGAGCCAAGTTCCGTACCTTCCTGAACGCCGTAGGAGCCACCCTGTGACCGCCCATCAGGTATCCGACGCCCCCACCTGGCCGGTCGAGTTCGCCGCACGCTACCGCGCGGCGGGCCACTGGCGCGGGGAGACGTTCGGCGGTGTGCTGCGCGAGCGCGCCGCCGCGCACCCCGACCGCGTCGCCGTCGTCGATCCCGCCCCCGGACGCCGTGAGTGGACCTACGGCGAACTGGACGAGCGGGCGTCCCGCCTGGCCGCGGGGTTCACGGCCCGTGGGATCTCCCCCGGCGACCGGGTCGTCGTACAGCTCCCCAACATCGCCGAGTTCGTCGAAGTCGTCTTCGCGCTCTTCCGCATCGGCGCGCTGCCCGTCTACGCGCTGCCCGCACACCGGGACACGGAGATCGAGTACTTCTGCTCGTTCACCGAGGCCGTCGCCTACGTGATCCCTGACCGGCACGCCGGCTTCGACCACCTCGCGCTCGCGTCGAAGGTCAAGGAGCGCACCCCGACCCTGAAGCACGTCTTCGTGGTCGGTTCGCCGGGCGGGCACACAGCCCTTTCCGAGGTGCCGTGCGACCCCACGGGAACCGGTCACGAACCGGAGCCGCACGATCTGGCGTTCCTCCAGCTCTCGGGTGGCACGACGGGGGTCCCCAAACTCATCCCCCGTACGCACGACGACTACATCTACTCGCTGCGCGGATCCAACGAGATCTGCGGGGTCGACGGTGACACCCGCTACCTCGTCGTGCTACCCGCGGCGCACAACTTCCCCATGAGTTCCCCGGGTTGGCTCGGAGCCCTCTACGCGGGCGGCACCGTGGTCCTGTGCCCCGCCCCCGACCCGGCGACGGCGTTCCCCCTCGTGGAGCGCGAGCGCGTCACCATGACCGGGATGGTGCCGCCGCTCGCACTGGTGTGGACACAGGCCGCCCCCGGCACCGAGCACAACCTGTCGAGCCTGGAACTGGTCCTCGTCGGCGGCGCCAAGTACAGCGAGGTGGCGGCCCGACGGCTGGAGCCCGCGCTGGGGTGCCGGCTCATGCAGGTCTTCGGCATGGCCGAGGGCCTCGTCAACTACACACGTCTGGACGACGACCACGAGACCGTGGTGACCACCCAGGGCCTGCCGATCTCCGAGGACGACGAGATCCGGGTCGTCGACGACGCGGACGAGGACGTGCCCGAGGGCGGCTTCGGGCACCTGCTGACCCGTGGCCCGTACACGATCCGCGGGTACTGGCGAGCGCCCGAGCACAACGCGAGGGCCTTCACCGAGGACGGCTTCTACCGCACCGGCGACATCGTGCGCCGCACCCCGACGGGCCACCTGGTCGTCGAGGGGCGCGCCAAGGACCAGATCAACCGGGGCGGCGAGAAGGTCGCTCCGGAGGAGATCGAGAACATCATCCTCGGCCATCCGTCGGTGCACGACGTGTCCGTCGTGGGAGTGGCCGACGAGTACCTGGGGGAACGCACCCTCGCCTACGTCATCCTGCGCGAGGACGCCGAGCCGCTGAAACCGGTGGCGATCAAACGCCTCGTGCGGGAACGCGGTGTCGCCGCCTGCAAGATTCCCGACCTCGTCGAATTCGTCGAGGCCTTCCCGCAGACCGGAATCGGCAAGGTCAGCAAGAAGGGCCTCCGCTCCGACGCGGTTCCCGACCGGGCCGAGACCCCGCTCCACTGAGACCAGCACCGAGTTCCGCCCCGAGCGGCACCGAAAGGTTCCACCTCATGGCCCTTCCCGCCATCGCCTCCTACGCCCTGCCGACCGAGGCCGAACTGCCCCCGAACCGGGTGGACTGGACCGTCGACCCCGCGCGGGCCGTCCTTCTGGTCCACGACCTGCAGAACCACTTCCTCGGTGCCTTCCCGCCCGGCCAGCAGCCGCTCACCGGCATGCTCGACAACACGGCCCGTGTGATCGAGGAGTACCGCCGCCTCGGTGTACCGGTCGTCTACTCGGTGCAGCGCGGCGGCCAGACCGCCCAGGAACGCGGGCTCCAGCTCGACTTCTGGGGGCCGGGTGCGGCCGACACCCCGGAGTCGCTGGCGATCCCCGGACCCGTCGCTCCCGCCCAGGGCGACACCGTGCTGACCAAGTGGAAGTACAGCGCGTTCGTACGGACCGAGCTCGAGTCGCTGATCCGCGGGTCCGGCCGCGACCAGCTGGTGATCACCGGCGTGTACGCGCACATCGGGGTGCTCATGAGCGCCTGCGACGCGTGGATGCGCGACATCCAGGCCTTCGTGGTCGCCGACGCCGTGGCGGACTTCTCACGTGAGGACCACGACATGGCGCTGCGCTGGGCCGCGGGCCGCTGCGCGGTCGTCACCTCGACCGACGCCCTTCTGAAGGAGATCTGAACACCGTGGCGCTCACCCTCGAACTGATCCGTCACCAGGTCGCCGACGCACTCGGCCAGGAGCCCGCGGACGTACCTCTCGACGAGAACCTCATGGACCACGGGCTCGACTCGGTGCGCATCATGTCGCTGCTGGAGCGCTGGCGCCGCGAGCACGGTGTCGAGGCGGACTTCGCGGACCTCGCCGAGGACCCCTCCATCACCACGTGGGTGTCGCTGCTGGAGGCCCCGTGACCGTCCAGCTCACCGGCACCGCCGGGGCCCGGCCGGGCCCCGGCCCCGACGGCCCGCCGGTCGTACTGCCGTTGACCGCCGCCCAGTCCGGCATGTGGTTCGCGCAGTCGCTCGATCCGCTCAGCCCGGCGCAGAACACTGCGGAGTGCCTGGAGATCGAGGGCCCGCTCGACCCGGAGCTGTTCACTTCGGCGCTGCGCCGCGTGACAGCCGAGGCCGAGGCCCTGCGCGTGTCCGTCGAGGACTCCCCGGACGGCCCGCGTCAGCGTGTCCTCCCCTCGGTCGGGCTGCCCCTCACGGAGCGTGATCTGCGGGACTCGTCCGACGCCGTCCGGCAGGCCGGGGAGTGGATGCGCGCGGACCTGACCGAGCCCTTCGACCTGGCGGCAGGCCCACTGTTCCGGCACGCGTTGTTCCGTGTGGGCGAGGAGCGGTGGCTGTGGTACCAGTGCATCCATCACCTGGTCATCGACGGCTACGGATACTCGCTCCTGGTGCGCCGCACCGCCGAGGTCTACACCGCGCTGGTCCGGGGGACGGAGCCCCGCCCCCGTACCTTCGGCGCGCTGGCCGACCTCGTCGCCGAGGACGCCGCCTACCGGTCCTCGGAAGCCTTCACCGCCGACCGCGCGCACTGGACGGAGGCGTTCGCCGACCGCCCCGAGGCACCCCGGCAGGCGGGCCGCGGGGCCCCGCCCTCGCGGACGTTCCTCCGCCGCACGGCCCACCTGGGCCCCGGGGTCACCGAGAGCGTGCGGGAGCTGGCCGACCGTCTCCGTGCCACCTGGCCGGACGTGCTGATCGCCGCCCAGGCCCTCTACACCTCACGGACGACCGGTCACCAGGAGGTCGTGCTCGAACTGCCCATGATGGGCCGCATGGGGTCCGTCTCACTGCGGGTGCCGGGCATGGTCAGGAACATCCTTCCGCTGCGGCTCGACGTGTCCCCCGACGCCACCTTCGCCGAGCTGGTGCGCCAGGTGGTGCTCGGCATCCGGGAGGTCCGCCGGCACCAGCGGTTCCGCTACGAGGACGTCCGCCGAGAGGTGCGGCTCCTCGGGGGGAACCGCGGGGTGGCCGGCCCCCTCGTCAACGTCATGCCCTTCGATTACGACATCGACTTCGCGGGCGCCACGGTGCGGGCCATGAATCTGTCCACCGGCCCGGTGGACGACCTGTCGGTGAACATCTACGACCGGTCCGACGGCCGTGGCCTGCGCATCGACCACGACGGCAATCCCGCACTGTACGAAGGCGAGGAGCTGGCAGCGCACCAGGAGCGCTTCCTGGATCTGGTGGAGCGGATCGGCCAGGCCGATCCGCATGTTCCGACGGCCACGCACACGATGGCGACGGCGGCCGAACTCGAGCTGGTCGTCTCCACGTTCAACGACACCGGCCGTGTTCTCCCGCCCACGACGCTGATCGGTCCGATCGAGTCACGTGCCGCGCGCACCCCCGCCGCGACCGCCCTGGTGTACGGAGACACCTCGCTCACCTACGAGGAGCTGAACATCCGCGCCAACCGGCTGGCCCGGCATCTGCGGACGCTCGGCGCCCGGCCGGGTGCGGTGGTGGCGGTGTCGGTGCCCCGCTCGGTGGAGCTCGTCGTGTCCCTGCTCGCCGTGCTGAAGGCGGGTGCCGCCTGTCTGCCGCTGGACCCGGACCTTCCGGACCAACGGCTCGCGTACACGCTGCGGGACGCGGCGCCGGTGTGCGCGGTGACCGACCGGGCGGGGCGGCTCCCCGAGGACACCGGGACGCCGCTGGTCGTCCTGGACGGCCTCGACGTCTCGCAGTACCTCTGGGTGAACCCGTCACGCCCCCTCACCCCGGCTCACCCGGCCTACGTCATGTACACCTCCGGGTCGGCGGGCCGCCCCGAGGGCGTCGTGGTCCCGCACGGTGCGATCGACAACCGGCTGCGCTGGATGCAGAGTGCCTACGGACTGACCCCGGACGACCGGGTGCTCCAGAAGGCGTCGTCGTCCTGCCACGTCTCCCTATGGGAGTTCTTCTGGCCGCTGCGCCAGGGCGCGGTGCTGGTGCTCGCGGAACCCACCGGCCACGGGGATCCGGCCCACCTGGCCCGGCTGATCCGCGAACAGTCCGTCACCACCTGCCATTTCGTCCCGTCGATGCTGAAGGTGTTCCTCTCGGAGCTGGGTGCGGGAGGGGTGGAAGCGTGCGGCAGCCTGCGGAGGGTCTTCTGCGGTGGTGAGACCTTGCCCCGCGAGACCGCCGAAACCTTCGGACGCGTCCTGCCCGGCGTCGAACTGCACCATCTGTACAGCTCCACGAAGGCGGCCGCAGATGTCGCCTCGCACGCGTGCGAGGCCGGCGCCTCCGGCCCGGTGCCGATCGGCCGCCCTATCTGGAACACCCGTCTGTACGTGCTCGACGCGGCGCTGAGACCCTGTCCGCCGGGAATACCCGGTGAGCTCTACCTGGCGGGGCGTCAGCTCGCCGACGACGGATTCAACCGCCCCGAGCTGACCGCGTCCCGCTTCGTCGCCGACCCCTTCGGCCGGCCGTCGCAGCGCATGTACCGCACCGGCGACCTGGCGTACTGGACGCAGCGGGGCGAGGTCGTCCACCTGGGCTCGTCGGCCACGTCACCAGGGGCGCCGATCCGGTGACCGTACGCCCCTCGCCGGCGCGTGAGAAGCAGGTGGTGGAAGTGGCGGGTTCTCCTCGTCGAGGCCGAAGGCGAAGGGGTGCCTACCCCGTCAGCGCACTCCGCGGGGGCGGAACTGAATGCTGATCCGCGGTCCGCGGGCGTGGGCCGTCTTGGGGATCGCGTGCTGCCAGGTGCGCTGGCAGGAGCCGCCCATGACGATGAGGTCGCCGTGGCCCAGCGGACGGCGCACGGTGTCGCCTCCCCGGCAGGGGCGCAGGAGCAGATCGCGCGGGGCGCCGAGCGAGAGGATCGCCACCATCGTGTCCTCGTGCGAGCTTCGGCCGTTCAGGTCCCCGTGCCAGGCGACACTGTCGCGTCCGTCGCGGTAGTAGCAGAGGCCGGCCGTGGTGAAGGGCTCGCCGAGTTCCTCCGCGTAATGCGAGGACAGTACGGCGCGGGCCTCGTCGAGCACGGGGCTCGGGAGGGGGTCGACGGAGCGGTAGAAGGCGAGCAGCCGGGGCACGTCGACCGTCCGCTCGTACATCTGCCGCCGCTCCGCCCGCCAGGGGACGCCGGCCGCGAGCTCGGCGAAGAGCTCGTCCCCGCCGCTCAGCCAGCCGGGGAGCAGGTCGATCCACGCCCCGTCCCCGAGGACCGTCCGCCGCAGCCCGGCGAGGCGGCCGAGGCGCGGGCCGTCGGCCTGGTCGAAGAGCGAACCCTGAAGATGAACGGACATGGGGCAAGCCTACCTCGGCATTAGAACAATTGTTCCTATTACAGGATGGTTCCGGTCGCCTCCCCCGGGCATCGGTCATAAGCTGCCGGGGCCGACAGTGTGTGTTCACGAAGCCCTGACCAGCACGTCCGACCCACCCGGCAGTCGAATTACCCGCACCCGGGACAGTGCGTCACTGAGATGGACGAGTGCGGGCAGAAGAGCGGCGACGCCGCACGGCCCTCGTACGAATGACGGCGGATGCGGCGCACCTGGCAGAACTCAAGGTAAGGAGCGGTCCGATGCCGGACGAAGGACGCGGTGACGACGTCTACCAGCCGGACGGTGCGGACGCGGGCAACCAGCCCTCGGACGACCTCGATCCGGAGAACGTGATCGGCGAGCCCGATCTCGACGACACACTGGACACGGGGTACTCCCCACCGGAGAAGCCCCTGGGTGTGTCGAAGTACGGCACGACCGGCGAGGAACAGCGGGAGGGCGAGTCCCTCGACCAGCGCCTCGCCCAGGAGGTGCCCGAGGAGGACCCGCTGAGGGCGGACGGGGCCGGCGACGGACCCGAGGACAACGGCCCGGAGGAGGACGACGCCGGGCACGACCGCGCCGGCCGCGTCGCGACTGCCGACGAGGAGGCCGGGCAGGAGCGCAACAACAGGGTGCTGGGCCGCGATGTCGGCATCGACGGAGGCGCCGCCTCCGCCGAGGAGGCAGCGGTTCACATCCAGGAGGACGACGGAGCCTGAACGTCCGCGGTCCCTGATCCCGGCCGGGAGGGCTCCCACGAGGAAAGGCGGCAACCGATGACCGACAACGGTGTGAAGCAGCGGAAGGTGCTGGCCGTGGTCACGAACTACGGCGTGGAACAGGACGAACTCGTGGTGCCCCTCGACCACCTACGCGGTGCGGGCGCCCGGGTAGACGTCGCGGCCGTGTCGACGGACGACATCATGACCCTGGTCGGTGACAAGGATCCGGGGAAGAAGGTCCGGCCCGACCTCACCCTGAACGACGCCGACCCCGAGGGCTACGACCTCTTGCTCGTCCCGGGCGGCACCCTGAACGCGGACTCGCTCCGCCTGCAGGAGGCGGCCACCAGAATCGTGCGTGCGTTCACGGACTCCGGGCGTCCCGTCGCGGCCATCTGCCATGGCCCCTGGGCGCTGGTCGAGGCGGGCGTCGTCGCGAGCAAGCGGCTGACCTCCTACGCGTCACTGCGGACCGACATCCGCAACGCGGGAGGCGAGTGGACCGACGAACCGGTCGTGACCGACGCTTCCGGCGGCTGGACGCTGATCACCTCCCGAGACCCCGGCGACCTGGAACCGTTCGTACAGGAGATCGACAAGGCCCTCGGAGCCCAGCACTGACCGGAGCCGTGGCGGGCGGGACCGGCGGTCGGGGGGCATCGGGCGGGCAGTCGACTGATACGGGGCGCGCAGCCGTTTCCTGGCACCCACAGCGGATACCCGCCCCCTATGAACGAAATGTCTGGAGTCGGCAGTCACACCCCTGACGGCGGCAAGGCCTCACGAGCGGCGAAGCGCCTGCTGCCGTCGCCACTCGGGCCCGGCAGGATCCTCCGCGCCATGGACCGTCTGGAACACACCACGGCGCTCGACGGCGTCATCGACCTGATCCGGGACAAGATCCGGGCAGCCCCGCTGGGATCTCTGCGCGACGTGCTGCACGGACGCCCGCTGGGTCACCCCGCACACCCCTTGCTGGTGCAGGTCCCGCTCGGCAGCTGGCTCTCGGCGGCGGTCCTCGACCTCCTGCCCGGGCAACGCCGCGCGGCCTGCGTCCTCATCGGCGTGGGCCTCGGCACCGCCGGCCCGGCCGCGGTGGCGGGCTGGGTCGACTGGGCGGAACTGCAGCAACGCCACCGCCGCGTCGGCTTCGTGCACGCGGCGGCCAACATCACCGCCGTGGCGCTGTACGCCGCGTCGCTCACGGCCCGCGTGCGGGGGCGCGCCCGCCTCGGCAGGACACTGGGGTTCGCGGGGCTCTCGACCGTGGGGATCGGCGGCGCGATCGGCGGTCACCTGGCGTACCGGCAGGCCTCCGGGGCCAACCACGCAGAAGCGGTGCAGGACCTGGTGAAGCCCGGGTGGCACGGGATCGGCACCGTCGTCGACTTCCCCGTCGGCCGGGCCGTCCGCCGCTCCATCGACGACGTGCCCGTCGCCGTCGTACGCGAGAGCGGCGAGCAGGTGCACGTGCTCGCCGACATGTGCAGCCACCTGGGCGGCCCGCTGTCCTCGGGCGAGGTCACCGACGGCTGCGTGCGCTGCCCGTGGCACGGCAGCGTCTTCCGCCTCTCCGACGGCTGGAACGTCCGGGGACCGGCCACCGCCGCGCAGCCGTCCTTCGAGACCCGGATCATCGGCGGTCGCGTGGAGGCACGACTGCGCGGCCAGGAACCCGACGGCTCCGAGGGCGAGGCGGCCCCGAGGGACTGAGCCGTCCTCGCCGTCGTGAGCCTGGCGGTCGACCGCGCCGCGGTCAGCGCCGCAGGGTGAGGACGCCCGGCCGCCAGGGCAGTCGGTTGTATTCGCCGCCTGCGGCGGGATCCTTGCCCTGATAGAGGAACTGCAGGTCGCAGGGGTCGATGGTCATGGTCTGGTCGGGGTTGTCCCGGACGAGATCACCGTGACTGATGTCGTTGGTCCAGGTGGCACCGCTGTTGGCCTTGCCCGCGAAGGGGCTGCCCTCACTCGCGGCCTGCGGGGTCCACGACCCGTTCAGGCTGGAGGCCGTGAAGGAACGGAAGTAACGCCCGTTCGCGCCCATCGCCTCGACGATCATGAGGTACTGGTTCTGGTCCTGGACCTTGTAGACCTGCACACCCTCGAAGAGGTTGGCCTTCGTGTCGCTCATGATCGTCGTGTACGACGATCCGAAGCTGCCCGGGAAGTTCCCGATCGGCATGCTCGCCCGGTAGATCTTGCCGTTGTCACCGGCGAAGAACAGGTACATGTTCTGGCCGTCGGCGATCAGCGTCTGGTCGATCGGTCCGGTGTCCGAGCCGGAGATGCTCCCGGTGAACAACGGCTGCGGGGAGGACCAGCCATTGGGGTCGGCGGGGTTGCTCGACGTGCGGTAGATGAAGGGCCACGAACCCCACTGGTACGCCAGCACCCAGATGTTCTTGGGCGCGAAGTAGAACAGCGTGGGCGCCACCGCGGCCTGGTTCATCCCGCTCTGGCCGGCCGTCGCCATGTCCGACCAGTTCGTGAAGGGACCGAACATCATCGAGCCGTACGACGACCCCGACACGTTCGACGCGTAGACCAGGTGTTTGCCGTTGTGCGTCACGGTGGTGAAGTCCTTCACCGCGGCCCACCCGTTCGCCGGCTGCGCCAGCACACCCGTCGACGTCCAGCGGTACGTCGACGGAAGCGAACACGCGCCACCTGTCGGCGGCGTCCCGGTCAGACCGGTCCACGTCTGGCTGCTGCCGCCGTCGCACGTCGACAGCTGCACGGCCGTGCCGTTGGCCGTACCGGAGCCCGTGACGTTCAGGCACAGCCCGGACTCCACCCCGACGACGGTGCCGTCGGAGTTCACCCGCCACTGCTGGTTCGCGCCGCCGGAACAGCTCCAGATCTGCACGCGGGTACCGGCCGTGGTGGCGTGGCCCGGAACGTCCAGGCACTTGTTGCCGTACACGGTCAGCTGATTGGCGTCCGTCCATGTCCACTGCTGGTTGGTTCCGTTCCAGCAGTCGTAGATCTGCAGGGACGCGCCATCGGTCTGGACGGCACCCGGTACATCGAGGCAGCGCCCCGAACCGTCACCGCGCAAGGCGCCACTGGCAGCCGCCTGAGCCGGGGTGGCGACGAGCATCGCCGCCAGCGCGGCGAGGGCCGCGACCACGGCGGCGAGCACCGCGGACGGATGTCTGCGGCTGAATTTCTCTCCGTGCATGGGGACTTCCTCACCCTTGAGTGGACGGTTCCGGCCGACCTCGTCAGAGGTCGCCCGGACTGTCGGTGCGGTGCGGTGCGGTGTGCAGCGGTCCATGAGCACCACGGCATGCAATTTGACGAGGGCATGACATCTACCCAACACGACGCGTTCGTCATATCGAACGAGGGTCGAAGTGTCGAGCACCCTCATGATAGGGAGCCACCTAAAGGCGTCAACACCTCTCGCATGTATCGCCACACGTGCCGAAACATTTACCGGCCTTCATGCCGACCGATAGCCGAGTCGCACCACGCGTGACGCCGGAGCGTGGCGACACAGCGTAATTCGATCACCAAAGGTGCCCTATCGGCACCGATTCAGGTGATCGACGAACAGACTTCTTCGAAACTTTCGAACACAGGATAGAAACTTTTCTTGCCGTGAGTATTGACGATGCATCGTCAATGCCTCAATCATCCTGTCTGGGAAACCGGCCGCAGATCGACACACTCCCACCCCGTCAGCCTTGGGCACAACGTGCCGCACAGCAGATCCGCGCGCCGAAGCAGCACCACAACGCCTGCCACACCCGTTTCATCTGTCGAAGATCGTCCCGCCCCATCACCGCGGTGTCCGGCGACCTGGCGCGGACGACGTGACCCCGCGCTTCAGCCCTTCCGTGATTTCTAGCTTGGAGGCACAGCCATGGGCTCGTATGCCCTTCCCAGACCCGCTGTCGGCCGGAAGATCCGCAGCCTGCTGTTGGCGCTGGTCGTCGGCGTCCTCGGTGCGGCGGCCACACTGGTCGCCCCGCCGACCGCAGACGCCGCCGAGAGCACGCTCGGCGCCGCGGCGGCGCAGAGCGGCCGCTACTTCGGCACCGCCATCGCCTCGGGCAAGCTGGGCGACTCGGCGTACACGACGATCGCCGGCCGTGAGTTCAACTCGGTGACGGCCGAGAACGAGATGAAGATCGACGCCACCGAACCACAGCGTGGCCAGTTCAACTTCACCTCCGCCGACCGTGTCTACAACTGGGCGGTACAGAACGGCAAGCAGGTGCGCGGCCACACCCTGGCCTGGCACTCCCAGCAGCCCGGCTGGATGCAGAGCCTCAGCGGCAGCACACTGCGCCAGGCGATGAACGACCACATCAAGGGTGTGATGGCCCACTACAAGGGCAAGATCGCCCAGTGGGACGTCGTGAACGAGGCCTTCGCCGACGGAAGTTCAGGTGCCCGACGCGACTCCAACCTGCAGCGCAGCGGCAACGACTGGATCGAGGTCGCCTTCCGCACCGCACGCGCCGCCGACCCCGCGGCCAAGCTCTGTTACAACGACTACAACGTCGAGGACTGGACCTGGGCCAAGACCCAGGCCATGTACTCCATGGTCCGGGACTTCAAGCAGCGGGGCGTACCGATCGACTGCGTCGGCTTCCAGTCTCACTTCAACAGCGGCAGCCCGTACAACAGCAACTTCCGCACCACTCTGCAGAACTTCGCCGCCCTCGGCGTCGACGTGGCCGTCACCGAACTCGACATCCAGGGCGCCCCGGCCTCGACCTACGCCAGCGTGACCAACGACTGCCTGGCCGTCCCGCGCTGCCTCGGCATCACCGTCTGGGGTGTGCGCGACAGCGACTCCTGGCGAGCGGAGCAGACGCCGCTGCTGTTCAACAACGACGGCAGCAAGAAAGCCGCCTACACCTCCGTCCTCAACGCACTCAACGGCGGCTCGTCCACACCCCCGACCGGTTCCGGAGAGATCAAGGGCATCGGTTCAGGCCGGTGCCTGGACGTGCCGAGCGCCGGCACCACCGACGGCACGCAGGTACAGCTGTACGACTGCAACGGCAGCACGAACCAGCAGTGGGCGGCCACCGACTCGGGTGAGCTCCGGGTCTACGGCAACAAGTGCCTGGACGCCGCCGGGACCGGCAACGGAGCCAAAGTCCAGATCTACAGCTGCTGGGGCGGCGACAACCAGAAATGGCGCATCAACTCCGACGGATCAGTCGTCGGCGTCCAGTCCGGCCTCTGCCTCGACGCCGTCGGCAACGGCACCGCCAACGGAACCCTGATCCAGCTCTACTCCTGCTCGAACGGCAGCAACCAGCGCTGGAACCTCACCTGACGGGGGCTGCCACCGACCCAGTGCCGCGCTGAAGTCCGGCAACCGCCGAGGCGGGCGCCTTGGAAATGGCCCAGGGCCGGTTTCGGATTCCTCCGAAACCGGCCCTGACCTGCGCCTCAACCATGCGAGCCCACGGTAACGACGCAATCTCGAAGCCGACACGGAGAGGTCGTTGGCCCGCCCGGCTGCTTCCCCTGACGGGATAGCGGACGGAAGGCGCTGCCTGCTGGTCAGCTCGTTTCTGCGTCCTGGGATCGGGGTCCATCGCCGGTCTCTTCGGCGGGATCGACCGAGCGGTAACAGCCCGTGCTCAGGGAGATCAGAACGGCTCCAAGAGCGAGCCGTTTCCAACCTGACGGCGCTGGCCGCGTGTTGGACGGATCTACGGTACGACGAAACTCCTGGTAGACGGGTTCACGACCAAGATCCGCCGTCTGCCAGGAGCTTCGCGTGCTTGTCCACCCGCCGTCGATCGGCCTGTCCAGACGCACCCTGTAGTACCTGACCGGGCGACTCGCTGTGCGGCGAGGGAAGACCGGGACCCGGTGGCGACGCCTGGCCGCCGGCCGTCAGGCTCTCCTCGCCCTGGCCCATCTGCGGTGCGGTGACACCTACGTCCAGCTTGCCGCCGGGATCGGCATCGCGACCGCGTACCGCTACATACGCGAAGCCGTCGACCTGCTGGCCGCGCTCGCGCCCACCCTGGCAGAGGCGATGCGCGTCGCACGGACCAAGGTGTTCGTGATCCTGGACGGCACCCTGCTGCCGATCGACCGGATCGCAGCCGACACCCCGCACGGGCAAGCACAAACCTCACGGCATGAACGTCCAGGTCCTCACTGCCCCGTTCGGTCGCCTGCTGTGGGCCTCGCCCGCGCTTCCACGTCCCATTCCGAGGCAAGATCCTGCGCGGCTGGCGCCAGCCTCACAACCGAAACCACGCAAAGATCCGCGGCCTCGGTGAACGCGCCATGGCGACCCTCAAGTGTTGGTCTCCTGCGAAAGCTCCGCTGCAGCACCACCGGATCACCGCTGTCGTCCGAGCCGTCGTCGCCCTCGAACTCGCCAGCTGATCGAGATGGACAAGGTTCAGTGCGTGGTAGTTGCTGAGTCCCCGGCTGCTGGGCTTGCCGCCGGCGCCCCGGTCAACTGGCTTCGGGGCCATCAGGGTAGGGCAGCCCCGGCCACGCACTCGCCTCCGGCGTCCGAATGGCCGGGTGATTGTCGCCCAGGTCGAGAACGAGCCCAGGCAAGCGCTCCGGACCACCGCGGTCCGGCTCACTCTGCGGGCCGCCTCAGCAGGTCGCGGAGGAGGAGATGCGGATGCCCGTCAGTGTTCCCGTCAGGCTGGTGGTGTACTCCGGGGGGAGGCACACGGTGGTGCCGCTGGCGTAGCGGATGTAGGCGACATCGTCGTGACGGGTATTGGTGACGACGATGGGCGAGCTGGATGTCCCGACGGGCCTGGACGGAAGGCTCTGGAAACCCGAGGTGACGTCCTGGAACTGGCCGATCCTGCTGCCATTCTTGAACAGGCATACGTAGGGGTATGCACAGTTTACAGCGGTCTGCGCCGGGGCAGTTGCTGCCGTGTGGACGGAAGAGGGGGCGGCGACTGCTGTCCCCACAGAGGTGGCAAGGAGTCCGGTGGCCAATGCCGCAGCCCACCCAACTCGCTTGGCGGTTCGCCGAGATGTCTTCATGTCTTCTCCTTGGTCGGTGCCTGGTCGGTTTCCGGTCGATGACGGCGCGGCTCAGGCGCAGGTCGCGGACGAGGAGATACGAATGCCTGTCAGCACATAACCCGTGATGGTGAAGGTGCTGTTCGGAGTGACGCAGGCCTGGGATCCACTGGCGTAGCGGATGTAGGCGACATCGTCGTTACGGGTATTGATGATCTTTACGTTGCTCGGCCGGGACGGCAGCGACTGCCAGGTCGAGGTGACGTCCTGGAAGCGGCCGACGATGGCCCCGTCGGACAACCGTTGGAAGCAGACGTACGGGTAGGCGCAGGTAGCGGCGGTGGCGGGCCCGGTAGCGGTAGCGGGCGAGGCGGAAGCGGTCCCGGCTCCCAGCGAGGCGATGGCGCCCAGCGCCATGGAGACACAGGCAGCACGCGTGAGCGTTCGTGCAGATCTCATGCTTCCCTCTCTGATACGTCGCAGCTCGGATGCGATGCCCAACGGCAATCGCTGCGATGCTAGGGAAGGAATCCGCGCCTCAGGAGCGTGATTCTGGTCATCTGTGTCCTGCGAGTTTCAGTCGTAACCGACCGCTCGGCGGCCTCTTGCGCCTGCTCGCGTTCGGCCTGGACCCGCCCGAGGAGCGTAATCGCCGTGCGGCCGGACAGATCTATGCCGGACGGGTTCAGAAGCACCGTGAAGCTCCTGGCGAATTGGTGACCCTGGTCGTGACCAACCCGTCTGCCAGGAGCTCTCTTCATGCCCACCACCGGGGCACCGATCCAAACACCCGTCAGGCACAGTGCATACGATCGTTCCGGCCCAAGGTCAACAACATCTCGAGTTTCGTGGACACGGCCTGCGAAGCAGGTAATTCTTACGCGCCAGCGCTAAGGCCTGCTACGCACACGCCATTCGCATCGGCTGCTGTGATAGCGGCCGTATTGGCTTCAGCACTGATGATAGGGGGCCCTCTGCGGCTGCCTCCGGAGCCAGCAGGGTTTCGGTCCGCCAGTGGGCGGGTGAGGACCGTGCGTGGTCGGACGTCGTCGACAGGTTCGGTACGCCGTCCATGCTGTTCGGCGGCAACAACCCCTATTACGGCAAGACCCTCGGCTACCTGACGGCGAACCCGGAGGAACCGATGGTGTCCTTCGATCTCTGTGACGGCAGCGCTCCGGGAGCCGAGCAATCATGGCCACCTGAGCACGAGGAACCCCTCCTGCTTGCAGTGCGCTTCGGAACAGGGCCCTTCCGCCAGACCTTCACCTTCACGCCGGAGGGCCAGCGACGGCTCCCTGCGGAGTAGATCTCGAGATCAGCGGGTGATCGGTTCCTGCTCCGCTTCCGATTCGGCCACTGCGCTGGTGTAGCGGAGGCTGGCCCTTGAGCCCGAGGGAGACCATGACCGTAGCTCCCTTGCATGTTCTATGTCATACCTCATAAGTTACTGACGAGTAGATCAGTCGGTGGGGAATCCTGACATGCGGATGGTGGTGGGTACATGAGTCAGCGCGGGAGCGATAGCCGTGAGCGGATGATCCTGAGTGCCGCCGCGCTGCTACGGGAGTACGGGGCGAGCGCGACCAGTATCGACCGGGTTCTCGCCCACAGTGGAGCCCCGCGCGGCTCCGTGTACCACCACTTCCCCGGCGGCAGAGCCCAGCTCATCGATGAGGCGGTGGCGCTGGCGGCGGACTTCGTCGCGGGCCTGATCGATGCCGCCGAGCAGGCGGACGATCCGGTGGAGGCCGTCGACGCGTTCTTCGTGTCGTGGCGCGACCGGCTCGTGGAGAGCGAGTTCAGGGCCGGCTGCCCGATCGTGGCGGTGGCCGTCGAGACCAACGACGACGCACCCCGGCTCGCCCGCTCCGCCGCCGCCGTCTTCGCCCGTTGGCAGGAAGCCCTCGCGGCCCTCCTCATCCGGCACGGACTGGCCGAGGAGCGTAGCCGCCGGCTCGGGGCCTTCATCATCGCCGCGGTCGAAGGCGCGGTGATCATGTGCCGCGCCGAACAGAGCACCGCCCCCATCGAGGCAGCCGCCGCCGAGGTCCACCACCTGCTCGTCTACGCCCTGCGCGACCGCCCGGGCACCGAATCCGCGCCCCGCCCCAAGGCGTGGCCCGTAGCCTCCGATCCACGTCCGATCAGTAATTGAAGGAGTCACCATGCCCTCGCTCGACCGCCACGACAACGTCTTCGTCCTCGACCTCGGGGACGGAGAGAACCGTTTCCACCCCGACTGGCTCACCGCCGTCGACGCCGCGCTCGACGAGGTGGAGAAGGCGGAAGGCCCCCGCGCCCTGGTCACCGCCGCCACCGGCAAGTTCTACTCCAACGGACTCGATCTGGACTGGCTGTTCGCCCACGCCGACCAGCACCAGGACTACGTCGTATCCGTCCACGACCTGTTCGCACGGATGCTGTCGCTGCCGGTCATCACCGTCGCCGCGCTGCAGGGGCACACCTTCGCCGCTGGTGCGATGTTCTCCCTCGCCCACGACTTCCGCGTCATGCGCGCAGACCGCGGCTACTGGTGCCTGCCCGAAGCCGACATCAACATCCCCTTCACTCCCGGCATGGCTGCTCTCGTCCAGTCCCGGCTGGCCCCGCGGACCGCGCACGAGGCCATGCTCACCGCCCATCGCTACGGCGGCACCGACGCCGCGGCCGTCGGCATCGTCGACCAGGCCGTCACCGAGGACGCCGTGCGCTCCACCGCGATCGAACTCGCCCAAGCACAGGTGAGCAAGGCCGGCGACACCCTCGGCACCATCAAGGCCCACATGTACGCCCCGGCCCTCACCACCCTGCGCGACACCACCAACCCGCTCGGCTGACCGGCACCTCCCCGCCCTCCCACTCCTGCCGATCGGCACCTCACCGGGCCTGCGGAGCTCCACGTCGACTCGGAAGCGGCGGCCGAGCGTTCGGGGATCCATCGACCAACTCCGAGGTCAGCCCGACGCACGTCCACGGATGGGACCGGCGCTTCCGCAGACCGGTTCATCCCCCGCCGCCGTCCGGCCACCGGTTCCTCGCCGGCCACGAGTGCGGTCAATGAGCGCCCGTACCGTGCCTTGTTCAGCCCGCTTCCGTCAAGGCTGCGCGAGCGGCGGCGAGGATCTCCCCGGAGAGCGGGGAGCCTTTGGTGGCCCGGGACAGGACCAGCGCACCGAACAGGGTGCAGAGGCGGGCGATGCCGTCCTGGTCGTCGGTGGCGAGGAAATCGGCGAAGTCGGCCACTCCCTCGGTGTAGACGCGCCGAGCCCCTCGCCCCTCGCCCTCGCGCGCGATGTCGGTGGCGAGCGCGGCGACCGGGCACCCGTCCGCCGGGTCGTCGCGGTGCTCGACGGAGAGATAGGCGTCGACCAGCGCCTGCTGGGCGACGGCGCGCTGCCCGTCGTGGCGCTCGAGCCCGGCACTGTAGCGCTGCGTGAACTCGGCGAAGGCGTGGGCGGTGGCCTCGTCGACGAGTGCCTCCTTGGAGGCGAACTGCTTGTAGAAGGCGCCGTGGGTCAGGCCGGCCGCATTCATCAGGTCGGCGACGCTGACCTGCGTGCCCTGCTCCCGGAACAGCCGGGAGGCGGTGTCCACCACCCGCCTGCGGTTCTCCTCCGCCTGCGCCTGCGATACGCGGCCCATGGCCACCTCCCGTTTGGCTGTCGACTGGCATCTATCGTAGACCCATGTTTAGATTGGATGCATAATCTAATTCGCTGCGGGTTCCGACGGTTCCCGCCAGGACCAGGAGCGAGCATGGAACTGAAGAACACGGTGGCGGTCGTCACCGGCGCCAACCGAGGGCTGGGGCGACACCTCGCAGCCCAGCTCGTCGAGCGCGGCGCGAAGGTCTACGCGGCGGCCCGCCGTCCCGAGACGGTCGACCTGCCCGGCGTCACCCCGCTGCGCCTCGACGTCACGGACCAGGAGTCGATATGGGAGGCCGCTCGCATCGCCTCCGACGCGACACTGCTGATCAACAACGCCGGCATATCCACCGGCGCGACACTGATCGGCGGCGACCTGGACGAGGTACGTCGCGAGATGGAGACCAACTTCTTCGGCCCACTCGCCGCCACACGAGCCTTCGCCCCCGTCATCGAGGGCAACGGCGGCGGCGCCGTACTCAACGTCCTGTCCGCCCTGTCGTGGTTCCACCCGGCAGGACTCGGCTCCTACGCGGCCTCCAAGGCCGCCGCCTGGGCGCTGAGCGACGCGACGCGTGAGGAGCTGGCACCGCGCGGGATCACCGTCTCTGCGTTGCACGTCGGCTACATGGACACCGACATGGCCGCCGGCGTCCCCGCCGATCAGGCGGTCGCCGCCGCCGACGTCGCGGCCCAGGCCCTTCACGGCATCGAGACCGGCCTGCCCGAGATCCTCGCCGACGAGACCAGCCGGTACGTCAAGCAGAACCTCGCCGCGGCACCCCAGCCGACCGCGGACTGATCGGCACCGGCCGGGGCGCCGAGCCGGACAAAGCTCGACAGCGCACCGGCCCAGATCGTGGTGGCCTGCACCGGACACGGGCCAAGGACACAGTGCGCCCGCGCCGCACCCAGAAAGACAACACAGACTAGTTCGCACTGGGATAGACCCGGACCGAACGGAACCCTCGCCCACACGGGCGGGACACGGAACGGAGACGACGATGAGGGCCTTCATTGTCGAGAAGTACGGCGACCGAGCCGGGATGCGTGCCGCAGAACATCCCGATCCGCGGGTGGGCGCCGATGACGTCCTGATCAAGATCCACGCGGCGGGCGTCAACCCGCTGGACCTCAGGATCCGCAACGGGGACTTCAAAGCGTTCCTGCCCTATCGTCTCCCGCTCGTGCTGGGCAACGACCTCGCCGGGACGGTCGTCCGGGTCGGCCCGTCCGTCACCCGCTTCGCGGTGGGCGACGAGGTCTACTCCCGGCCCGACAAGGATCGGATCGGCACCTTCGCCGAGCTCATCGCCGTGCATCAGGACGACCTGGCACCCAAGCCGGCCACGCTCACCATGGCCGAGGCCGCCTCCCTTCCCCTGGCCGCGCTGACCGCATGGCAGGCACTGGTCGAGCGGGCCCACGTACAGCCGGGGATGAAGGTCCTCGTCCACGCGGGCGCCGGCGGCCTGGGCTCCATCGCCGTCCAGCTCGCCAAGGTCGCTGGGCGCGCATGTGGCCACCACCGTGAGCACCGCCAAGGTCGACCTGGCCAAGGACCTCGGCGCGGACATCGTCGTCGACTACCGCACCCAGGACTTCGAAGAGGTCCTCGACGGCTACGACGTCGTCCTCGACAGTCTCGGCGGTAAGAACCTCGCCAAGTCGCTGCGCGTACTCAAGCTCGGTGGCACGGCCATCAGCGTCGCGGGCCCGCCCGACCCGGCCTTCGCCCGTGAACTCGGCCTGAACCCGCTCCTCCGCCTGGCCATGACCGCCCTCAGCTTCAAGACCCGACGCGACGCGAAGCGCCACGGCGTGACCTATTCGTTCCTGTTCATGAAGGCCAGCGGCGACCAGTTGCGCGAACTCTCCCCCCTCGTCGACGCCGGAAAGGTCCGTCCCGTAGTCGACCGCGTCTTCCCGTTCGACGAGACCCTCCAGGCCCTGGAGTACGTCGAGAAGGGCCGCGCGAAGGCTGGGAAAGTCGTCGTCTCCATGACGTGAGCGCGGGCACAGTCCAGCCGGGCGCCGACAGCCCGTCACAACGAGAAGCCCGACCCCCAACAACCCCGCCCCCTACCGCACACCATGTCCTGGCCATGAGCATCGTCCAGCTCCCCCACATCAACCCCGTCGTCGAGAACGGCTTGTGAACCGCCGAAGCCGCGGACGGCCCATGTGCGGCGAGGCAGCCGCGGCGGTGGACCGTCCGCCTTCGAGCGAGATCTGCGTCAGATGGCGGGTGGAATCCGATGAGCCATGACGTAGCGGGCGGGGTCGTTGCGGTGGGTCGTCTGCCAGCGACGGGCGGTCTGCTCTGCGAAGGTCTCGTTCGTGTCCAGGATCTCGTCGAGCGGGTCGAGGAAGGCGAGCACTTCGGGTTGCTCGAGCCCGGTGTGGATGCGGGCCTGCAGGCCCGCGCGTGCCAGCCCGAGCAGGTGACGAGCCAGGTCACGAATGCTGTCCCCACCCAGACGGGTGGCCAGTCCGGACGTGGGCAAGGCCTGTTGGGCAGCATTGCTCTCCTCAGGCGTGTAGTGCCGGAGGACTTCCCAGGCAGCAGCACGCGAAGACGCGTGATACGTCAGGCCGGTCCACAGCGCCGGCACGGCGGGAATGTGTGGGTACGGTGGGCCGTCGGGCGCACGGGCCTCCAGAGTCCGGCGTACGCGGACGGTGGTGTAGATCTGGTCCAGGTGGGAAAGCCAGTCGTCCCAATGAGCGGCGGTACCGTCGTCGAAGCCGTCCCGGAGATGATCCGCGAAGGTCCGCGGTCCGGCAAGGCAGTAGCCGCTGGGGCCCCGGCGGTAGATCATGGGCATGTCCAGTGCCCAGTCGGTGAGGACCTTCGCCGTGAGTGGGGTCCGCAGAGCGGGACGCGGGGAGCCGCCGCGCCTGGGGTCCATGCGGAGCCAGTCGCGGCAGCGGTGCGAAAGAACGCCGTCGAGGTGTCCGGCATACAGCGGTGAGTTGACGAGCAGCGCCGCGACGACGGGCGAGGCGGCGACTTGAACACGCAGCTTCGAGGCCAGGTCGTCCTCGGAAAGGTGGTCCAGCGTGGTCTGGGTCGAGGTCGACAGCTTCATGATGTGCGGTGCGCCCTCGCCTTCCGGTCCGAGGCCGGCGAAGTACGTTCGCATGACGCCACCGCGCACGGTGGGCACCCAGGTGGCGGTGTCGACTCGGTTGAAGGGGAGGTTCCCCCCGGGGACGATGGCCAGCCCGTGTTGTTGTGCCAGAGCGGCCAGGCCCTCCATGGTGGCGCGCATGGCCGTCACCAGGGTGACAAGGTCGTCAGCGGGGGAGAGGAGTACTCCAGCTGACCGCCGTGCTCCAGCGTCACCTTCGTCCCGTCCGGTAGGTGAACTCCTGTCAGCACGTCTCCGGCCCACTGCGGTGAACCGCCCCACTCCCGTGACACCTGGTGCAAGAGGGCGGCCAGGCCATGTGGCCCGACGTAAGGAGCGGCGAGACCTGTCGTCTCGTCGAGCACGCCTGCCTCGACTTCGAGACCGATGCGTTCGCGTGTGCCGTGAGGAGCGAGAAACGCTTCGTGCAGGTCCGACATGCGCAGAGGAGGACGGCTGCGACTGCTCTCGTTGTCTTGTGCACTCATGGCGCCGTCCCTTGTCCGATGAGGTCATCGGCTTCGTGTTGCGTGGGCTGCTTGCCCAGCCCTTCCGCCGTCGCGGACAGACGATCGAGCACGTGGCCGACCGCTTGGAGTGCGGACTGGGCGGCGCCTTGCATCCACGCATGGGCGATCGAAAGGTGTTCGCCCGCGAAGAAGAGACGCGGATTGCCCGCCGGGTGCGGCGTCGCAAGACCGTCGAGGTATCTCGTGTGCTCCCCTGGAGCGAGGTAGGCGAAGGACCCTCCGCTCATTCCCGGCTGGTTGTCCCAATCCCAGTGCAGGATGTCGTCGATGTCGTCGCAGATGCCCGGATGCAGTTGTTCCAGACTTCGCATCACGACCCGGTCGCGGTCCGCAGGCGCCAGTGTGGTGAACCGCCGTGCGTGCGGGCCCCAGAGGTAGGCGCCCGTGAGTACCCCTGGCTCGTGTGAGAGCTCGGTGCTCCGGGCCGTCAGCCGCTGTGGTGACGTCGTGCCGGGACCGAGGGCGACGCGGGCGTTGTCCGACGGGTACCAGCACTGCTGAATGGGGAGATCGGTGAAACTCCCTCCGCCGTAGATTCCGTCATCGAGTTCCCAGCTTCGCCGACGGAGGTGCACAAGGGTCTTGGTGCTGCTCGCGTAGGTGAGGCCGCGGACAGCCTGCGCTTGCCGGTGAGGCAGCTCCGGAGTGATGGAGATCCGGTCGAGTGTGGTCAGCGGGACGCAGGCCAGCACGGCGTCGTACGACTCGTCGACGGGCCGGCCCACACACCGGCCGCGGATCCGTGCCGCGTCGGACAACAGATGCACGGCGTCGATGCGGGTCTCCAGGCGGAGCGTTCCCGGCCGCAGTCGCCGCACGAACTCACGGACCAGCGTGTCCATCCCGCCGACGATTTCGAGGGGTGCGGCGTGGAAGAGACCGAAGTAGTCGACACGCACCTCAAGAAGAGAGGCCTGCTCGTAGTGCACCAGTCCGCTGGCATGTCCGAGCAGCTCCCAGGCGTCCTCGGACATCTGTCGCCGTGCGAACTGCCACAACGAGGTCGACATCAACTGGTCCAGGTCCGCGTCCTGCCAGTTGCCCTTGCCTTCCAGAACGCTCATCTGCTGCGCAGGACCGAGGGAATCCCACGCCGTACGCAGTACACGGTCCAACCACGATCTCGGTCCGTCCTTTTCGGTGACATCGAGACCGTAATCCGGATACATCTGGTGCGCTTGACTCAATCGCACGCGGCGCCCGCGCAGATGATAGTACCCATCTTCATTCAGGTTGATGAAGGGGCGAGTCCGCAGCCCGAACTCCTGAACGTAGTGGAGCACGCAGTCGTGATTTCCTGGAATGCGTATCGCACCCAGCTCGGCGTAGGTACCGTCCCAGAATCGATGTGTGCGCACCCGCCCTCCAGGGCGGTCGGCTCGTTCGTGGACCACGGCATCCACCCCACGTCGCTGGAGTTCGTAGGCCGCAACCAGCCCGGCCAGCCCGCCGCCGATAATTCCCACACGCGCGGGGTGGGCCAGCCCTGCCACACGTAATTCATCCGGAAACGCAAAGCACCGATCGAACAACCCTTCACACTCCCCCATTTGACTTCTGCTCCCGATATCAAGTGGCTTGCGCCCGCACAACCGAGTTCACCGAGACCACGGGCACAGAATATGAATGGCCATGAGGACGGGCGGCGAAACGCTCAACCGCCGACGACCTCGCTCAGCTTGTCCTACCAGCACCCGCACCGGTGGCTCGTCCGACAAAGGCACCAACCGACAAAGGCACCAAAGGCAAGCGGGCCCGCGAGGTTCCGTCGTCGAGAAGATCCGCCCCTGGTCAGGCGTCTCCACCGCTGTCCTGCGCGACGCGACTCACGGCACACGGGGCTGACCTGGTTCGCCGATGCCGGGGTCCCGATCCACGTCCTTCGGAGGATCGACCGCCACGGATCGCCGATGAGCACACAGCGCCACGTGCACCCGGACGTACACAAGATCACGGCAGCCGGCACTGCACGCTCCCGCACCACATTCCATGCCGTGTCCGATCGTCGTGGCCTGCTGACCCCGGTCAAGGAAGCTGGTCCCCGAGAACGGCTCAGGGCCGGTTTCGGATTTCTCCGAAACCGGCCCTGACCTGCGGCTGTCTCCAGTCGGGACGACAGGATTTGAACCTGCGACCCCTCGACCCCCAGGAGCAGGGAGCAAGGGCATTTTCAGGATTTACGGACTTCCGTTCGAAAGTTGTGCGTTGAAATATGTGCCGTGCACCGCCGCGCGTAGGGTGTGGTCCCCAACTGGTCCCCACTCGGCCCTTTCCCTTCGTCCGGCCGAACCCTGCGCGAGCGTCTCAGGCCGCTCCGAGATCTCGCCTCCTTCGACCGCCCATGGAGTAATCAGGGTGACCCCAGACCAGTTCGTAGTCTTGTGGCGGCCCACACCAAGTCGCGAGCTCGGCTCCCCCACTTTCTGCTCCTTGAAGCACTGAGCCACGAGACACCGCTACCCCTCCCGGACACCGAAACGGAGACGCGTAAAACCGGTCAAGGACACCGCTCCGTCATAGACCGTGCTCTCCGGCAACACCGACAGCCCGAGGCAACTACGTGCACGGCGCACTGGCCCCCAGCTTTGCCCCCCCCAGACCGGTGTAGTCGCTGATCTCGACATGGACCCGAAGTTGCCGCTCGGCTCGTCCACCCGGCTGGGGCCAGTGCCCGTGTTCGCCGCAGCCGGTCTTCCCGCCGTCTGGCGGGCAATCGCCCGCTCCTCAGTATTCGGCCGTCCTGGCCAGGCGCGCGTCGTCGTCCTTCGTGCTCTCGCCAGCCGGTGCCGGTCTGCCGCCGCCCATGAGGGGCCGGGCGGCGTAGGTGATGCGGATGACACCGTCCGCGTGGCGTTCGGTGATGGCACGGACACCGAAGACTTCGGCGAGAACGTCCGGAGTGAGTACCTCCAACACAGACCCGGCCGCCGCCACGGCTCCCTCGCTCAGGATGACCAGGTAGTCGCTGAGTCGAGCGGCGAGGTCGAGGTCGTGCAGGACGGCGAGAGTGGTGACCCCTGTCGCGCGGATCAGGTCGAGGAGTTCGAACCGGGCCCTGATGTCGAGGTGGTTGGTGAGCTCGTCCAGCACGAGCAGCTGGGGCTTTTGGGCCAGTGCCCGGGCCAGCAGGACGCGCTGGCGTTCGCCGCCCGACAGCGAGGCGTAGTCGCGGCCCACGAAGGGGCGTACGCCGCAACGGTCGATCGCGTCGGAGACGGCGTCGTGGTCTTGGGGCCCGTCGCGGCCGAGCAGCCCGTGGTGCGGGGCGCGGCCGAGGGCGACGATCTCGGTGATGCTCAGGCCGGTGGCGTTGCCGCCGCCGTCCTGGAGGACGGCGGCGGTACGACGCGCCGCAGCGCGCGGGGACAGTTCCCACACGTCGTCCCCTCCCACCCGCACCACCCCGCCCGCCGGGCGCAGTGAACGGTAGACCGTCCGCAAGAGGGTCGATTTGCCACTGCCGTTGGGGCCGACGAGGCCGACGATGTCGCCCTTTCGGACCTCGAGGCTCACGTCTCGCAGGATCGGGTTGTGGTCCAGGGTGACGTGGATGTGGTCCACGGTGAGTTTCATGCTCAGTCCAGGCCCTTGTTGCGGCGCAGCAGCCACAGGAAGAAGGGGGCGCCGAGCAGGGCGGTGAGAATGCCCAGCGGCAGCTCGTTGGGGCGGATGAGAGTGCGGGAGAGGAGGTCGACGAGGACGAGGTAGACGGCTCCGAGGAGCGCGGTCAGCGGGAGGAGCCGGCGGTGGTCGGCGCCGACGGTGAGGCGCACGAGGTGGGGGATCATCAGGCCGACGAAGCCGATGCCGCCGGCCACCGCGATGACCGAGCCGGTGAGCAGCGCGGTGATGACGAGCAGGACGGCGCGCAGGCGGTTTACGTCCACGCCGAGTGCGGTGGCGGATTCGTCGCCCGCGAGGACGGCGTTGAGCTGCCGGCCGAAGAGCCCGAGCAGGGCGGTGCAGGTCAGGACGATGGTCGCGACGACGGGCAGTTGGTTCCACTGGGCTCCGGCAACGCTGCCGAGCATCCAGAACATGACGGTGCGCAGCTCGGTGGGGGTGGCCCAGAGCTGGACGAAGCTGGTCGCGGAGAGCAGGACGTAGCCGACCGCCACGCCCGCGAGGACGAGGCGGGTGGGTGCCAGTCGTCCTCGGCGGCGGCCGAGGGCGAAGACCACCGCCCCGGTGGCGAGAGCGCCCAAGAAGGCCGCCCCCGCCACCCCCACGCCCCCGATGCCGATCCCGCCCAGGGTGATGACCAGGACCGCCCCGAAGGAGGCCCCGTAGGAGAAGCCGAGCACGGTCGGGTCGGCCAGCGGGTTGGTGACGAGGGTCTGCAGGACTGCACCGGCCACCGCCAGTCCGGCTCCTGCGAGGGCCGCGAGCAGGACGCGGGGTGTGCGGAAGTTCCACACGATCTGGTCCAGTGCTGGGTCGTCCGTGGCCCCCTGCCCCGTGATGTGGTGGGCCACGATGGTCCAGACGTCGGCGACCGGTATGGTCACCGCGCCGATGCTGATCGCTGTGATCATGGCGGCGATCAGCGCCGCGAGCAGGACGGCGACGCCGAGAGAGAGCCGAAGTCCGGTCAGAGCGCGTCGGGGTGGAGCGTCCTGGCGATCTTCTCCACGGCCACGTCGTTGCTGGGGCCGAGGTAGATCGAGTCGGACAGCACCACGTACGCCTCGTTCTTCGCAGCCGTCCACTGGGGGAACTCCTTGAGCATTTTCTTGGCGTAGGCCGTCGGATCGGGGTCGTTGTAACTGATGACGACGAGGGCGTCCACGTCGGCGGCGGCGACCTTCTCCTTGCTGAGGTCGGCGAAGGAGCCCTTGGCGGCGTTCTCGAAGGCGTTGGTGCCCCCGGCGTTTGCGAGGATGTCGTTGTAGATGCCCTTGGCGACGACGGAGCTGAAGTCGTTGCCGCCCATGGTCATGTTGGAGAAGAGGACCATGACCTTGGGCTTCTTCTCGCCCTTGACCTTCTCCGCGATCTCAGCGGTGCGCTTGGCGGACTCGGCGATCAGCTTCTCGGCTCGGTCGCTGACGCCGAAGACCTTGCCCATGTCGCGCAGCAGGGTGCGGCTGTCCTCCATGGTCATTCCGGAGGTGTCCTGGTCGCAGCCCTGCGGGGAGATGTAGCTGTTGGCGCCGACCTGCTTGAGCTGGTCGCGGGTGGCGAAGCCGTTCTTGGCGTCGAACCCGTAGGCGGTGGTGGACAGGACGAGGTCGGGGCGCTGGGCGAGCATCGCCTCGCGGGGGATGTCGAAGGCGTCGTTGAGCTTGATGTCCCCCTTCGGCAGGGCCTTGATCTCGTCGGCTCGGCCCGGAACCTCGGACATGCCGTAGGTCTGCTGGTTGACGGCGATGCGGTCCTTGAGTCCGAGGGCCAGCAGCGTGGAGACCTCGGCGACCGAGGCGCCGTTCATGACGACCACTCTGCTGGGGGCCTTGGTGAAGGTCTGCTCAACCCCGCAGTTCTCCAGCGTCACGGGGAAGCCTTCGGCCGGGGACGAGGCGGCGGGTTTCTCGGCTGCTGCGGTCTTCCCGTCCGACGAGTCCCCGCATCCGGCGGTCGCGAGGCCGACGACGGCTATCACTCCGAGGGCGGCGATCCGCTTGGTGGGCATGGGTGCTCCTAGTGAGAGGCCGGCTCACGGCCGGGGTTCGTTTCAAGAGTCGGACGGGATTCGGAGCCAGTTCCCGGCTTTTGCGAGCTGGGGGCAGTGGGGGCCGGGAGGTCGCCTTGGGCCACGCAGTGGTCCAGTTGCCGGAAGAAGGCCGCCCGGTCGATCACCGGGTGAGCTGGCGGGACGGGGCTTCCGGCTGCCAGGAGGCTTGCGCGCACGTGGTCGGCCTGAACGGTCGCCAGGGTGAGGTCTCCGTACGCTCCGATCGGGGCATCGGGCAGGGAGTCGAAGAACGCCAGGATCGCTGCGGCGTCTTCGTCGTCCTGAGATATCCGCTCCCGCCAGGCGTCCAGGGCCAGGGCCTCGACCGTGTATCCGTACTCGCGCAGCCAGCGGTACAGATCCTCCTGGCGCACCGAGGTCCCCGCGTGGTGGTGTACCAGCGCCGCCGGGTGCCGCGTGCCGGGGCCGGTCGCCACGATCTCGGCGGCGACCCGGTCGGCGGGGGTCCAGGACTCCTCTGTGAAAAGGTCGGGCACGAGGCCCACCGGTACTCCGGCACGCAGGACGGTCCACAGGAAGTCCTGGCGGTTGACTTTGCCCGTAGCGATCGGTCCGACGACGCGGCCGAGCCGGTGGATGGTGACGGGCAGACCACGCTCAACCGCTTGTTCCAGGAGGCGTTCGGAGGCCCACTTGGTCTGCTGGTATCCGTGACGCAGCCCTTCGTGGGCAGGGAGGAACGACTCCGTGAACTCCGCGCTCAGGGAGCGGGGCGGGCCGACGGAAAGGGTGGAGACGTAGTGGAGCGGGATGCGTCGCGGAGCGGCCAGCCGCAGCAGATCGTGGGTGGAGTCTGTGTTGGCCGGGCGAAGCGCGGTGTAGTCACGGACGACGCTGACCACCGCGCCGTTGTGGACGATGGCGTCGACAGTGGCCCTGAGTTCGTCCCATTGCTCGTCGCCCAGGCCCAGCAGGGGTCGGTCGAGGTCGGCCGGAAGGGCAGTCACGCGGTGGTGCTGGTCCGGTGGCAGCGGCAGGTCGGCCGCAGCCAGCGCGGAGTGGACGCGTTCCAGGGCTGTGTCGGGGCTCATGGCCCGTACGGCGCAGACCACCTCGGCATCGGTGCGGCGCAGCAGTTCGGCGAGCAGGTGGGTGCCGACGAAGCCCGTAACTCCAGTCAGCAGGACTCTCCGGGGCGGCCAGACGGCCGTGTCCGCACCCGGTTGGACAACGGGAGTGAGGATCGTGTCGGCAGTCAGGGTAGAGGGCAGTACGGTCCCGTTTGTCAGGTTGTCGGAGTCGGACTCGGTGGCGAGGTACGCGGCGAGAGCGGCGGAAGTGGCGTGCTGGAAGAGCCAGGCCACCTTCACTTCCCTGCCCAGTTCGGCCGCCAGGCGGTTGGCTGCCTGGATGGCCTGGAGGGACTGGGCCCCGCGGTCGAAGACATCGTCGTGCTCGGTGAGGTCTCCGGCCGCCAGCACCTCACGCCAGACGTCGGTCACGGCCTTCGTGAGCGTGCGGTCCTGGAAGGTTCCGGCAGTGCCCCCCGGCGACGGGAGCTGGGCGAGCAGGGCGGCGCGGTCCGTCTTGCCGGACAGCGTAAGGGGCAGGCGGGCCAGGAAGCTGAGCGAGGTGGGGATCATCGCTGCGGGCAGCCGGGCCTTGAGGTGGTCGCGCACCGCGGAGAGCGGGGGCTGACCCTCGGCGGCGACCAGGTGGGCGGTGAGCCTGCGGGCTCCGTCGGGCAGTACGTGGCCCACCACGGCGGCGTCCTTGATGCCGGGGTGGGAGAGCAGGACGCTCTCCACCTCGGCCGGCTGGACGCGGTGGCCGCTGATCTTGAACTCGTCGTCGACGCGACCGAGGTAGCGCAGGAGGCCGTCCTTCCCGAGCTGCACTCGGTCACCGGTGCGGTAGGCGCGCGGAGCGTCGGGCAGGTCTTCCAGCCGGACGAACCGCTCGGCGGTCTCCTTGGGCAGGTTGCGGTAGCCGCGGGCGAGGGCGGGACCCAGCAGATACAGCTCTTTGCCACGGAGGGCGACCCGGCTGCCGGGCAGGGGGCGGCCCACGGGGGTGTCGTCGGGGGCGAGGGCGGGGTCGTTCAGGTCGGCGGCGGTGGCCACCACTGTTCCTTCGGTCGGGCCGTAGGTGTTGACCAGGCGGACGTCCGTGCCGACGGCCTTACGCCAGCGGGCCGTTCGCTCGGGCAGGGCCGCCTCGCCGCCGATGATCACGGTGTGCACCGTGCTCGGCAGATTTCCCGCCCCGGTGGACAGGGCATAGGCAAGCTCGTGCCAGTACGCGGTCGGCAGGTCAAGCACGTTGACGGCCAGACGCTCGCATACGGAGAGGAAGTGCGGGACCGAGTCCGTCATGTCCGGCTCACGGAGCACCAGGGTGGCTCCGGAGCACAGGGTCAGGAAGATCTCCTCGATGCTGGTGTCGAAGTGGAGGGGGGCGAACTGAAGTAGACGGTCGGCGCGTTGCGGCCCGTAGCGGAGGCCCGCCGCCGCGACGAAGTGAGTCAGCGCGCCGTGCCCGACCTCGACGCCCTTGGGCTCCCCCGTGGAACCGGAGGTATGGAGCACGTAGGCGAGGTCGTCGGGCCCCGGGGTGGAGAGCGAGCGCTGGTGGGGCTCGGTGCCCGACGGTGCGTCGATCAGCATGATCTCGCGGTTCGGGAAGAGGTGGGCATACCGCTGCTCGGTGACGACGAGGGCCGGCGGGGCGGAGGTGAGCAGGGCGGCGGTGCGGTCCGTCGGGGCGCTGGGGTCGAGGGGGCAGTAGACGGCGCTCGCGGCCATGATGCCGAGCAGGACGGTGACGGCGTCGATGCTTCGGGTCAGGGCCACGGCCACCAGGTCACCGCGGCTCACCCCGCGCCCGGCGATCCGCCGGGCGACGCGGAGGGTCTCTCCGAAGAGGTCGGCGTACGAGATGCTCCGGTCACCCTCCTCGACGGCCACCGCGCCGCCGCGGCGGGTCGCATGATCGGCGATGAGCGAGAGTACGGGGCGCGGCGGTGCGGGGAGCGGATCCCCTTCGATTACGTCAATCGGCGGTATGCCGCGTGCGCTCCGTACGGAGCGCAGAGCGGTGAACGGCCGGCCGGGCTCGGCAACCGATTCCGCCAGGAGGCTGAACAGGGCCCTGCGATGATCCGCGACCTCGGCGGCGGTGTAGAGGTCTGGGTTGGCGTCAACGGCGAAGCGCAGGGCGGTGCCTTCGGAGCGGTCGTACACGTTGAACGCGAGGTCGTCGACGGGACCGGCCGACACGTTGTGCACGGTGCTGCGGTGTCCGGCGAAGCGCAGGTCGTAGGCGAAGGGCATGATGTTGACCCCGGGTCCGGAGAGGCGCCGTCCGCCGCCCACCAGTCGCAGGTCGCGGCGGATCTGCTCGTAGCGGTAGCGCTGGTGCGGGAGGGCGGCGCGCACCTCTTGGGAGACTGCGGCGGTCAGGGTGCGCAGGCTGTCGTCCGGGGCCACGGTCACCCGGAGCGGCAGGACGTTGCGGACCATGGCGGGCACGCGCAGGGAAACCGAGCCGAAGCGGCCCATCGCTGGGACGCTCAGCACGATCTCGGGTGCCCCCGTGGCGCGGTGGAGGTGGGCGGCGGTGACCGCGAGCAGGATCTCCGACCAGGACACCTTCAGGGCACGGGCGGTGGTCCGGAGCGCCGCTGTGGTGCCGGCGTCGAGATCCGCCGCGTCCCGGAGGAAGGAGGCGCCCGGAAGCGCCGAGCGGCCTGCCGGGGTGGCTACCTCCGGTCGGTCGGCGTACCTGCCGTTCCAGTGGTCCCGGTCGCGGGTGTACCGCTCGGACGTACGGTAGGCGGCCTCCTCCTCGCGTACGGAGGCGAGGGTGCCGAAGCCGCTGGGTCCCGGCTCGGTTTCGGTCACGAGGCCGGTGTAGAGGTCGGCGACGCGGCGGGCGACCAGGGAGAGGCCGAAGCCGTCGAGCGCGATGTGGTGGACCCGGTGGTACCAGAGGTGCCGGTCGGGGGCCAGACGGAACAGGGCGTGGCCGAACAGCGGGCCGTGGGTGAGGTCGACGGGTCGGGCGATGTCCTCTTCGATCCAGCGGAGCACCGCAGCGTGCGGGTCAGGTGCCTCTGAGTGGTCGGCGGTGTGGACATGCCACTCGGGAACGGCCGTGTCGACCTGCCACGGGTGCCCCTCCTCGTCTGCTGTGAAGCCGCAGTGCAGCGCCTCGGTCTCCTCGACCGCCCGGCGCAGGGCAGCTTCGAAGCGGTCCACGTCGACGGGGCCCTCGATCACCACGTACTCGGCGGTGTTGTAGGCGGGACTGGAGGTGTCGAGCTGGTGCCCGGCCCAGATGCCCTCCTGGGCGCCGAGCAGTGGGTGGCGGCGCAGGTCGTTCTCAGATGTCGCCATGGTGTCCTGCTTCCTGTCGTGCTCGCTGTCGCTCGTCAAGCAGTTGCCACCAGTGCTGGAAGGAGGGCAGTTCGGCCAGGTCGATGAAGGAGACGTCGATGCCGTACTCCTGCCAGCGCTCAAGGAGCGTGACGAGGCGCAGGGAGTCGAGTCCCGCGCCGACGGGGTTGTCGTCGAGGTCGACCTCTCCGGGCTCCTGGTAGAGCAGTTCGGCGAGATCGGCACGGAACTGCTGGAGGGTGAGGATTGCGGGCATGATGATCCCCTCGCTGTGCGTGGCGGGCGTTTCCGGGTGGGCGGGGGTCAGTTGACCTTGCGGTCGGAGCCGTCCCAGAACCGGTTCCGCAGTTCGCGGCGGAGGATCTTGCCGCTGGGGTTACGGGGGACGTGGTCGATGAACTCGTACTTCGCGGGCAGCTTGAACGCGGCCAGCCGGGGGGTGAGGAAGGTGTGGAGGTCGCGGGCGCGGATGGGCTCGCCGCCCCGGTCGGCGGGGACGATGAAGGCGTGGACGTACTCGCCCCACCGGTCGTCCGGCGCGCCGACGACCACGGCGTCGGCGACGCCGGGGTGGTGCTCCAGGACGTTTTCGATCTCTGCCGGGTAGACGTTCTCCCCGGCCACAAGGATGGCGTCCTTGATCCGGTCGCGGATGAAGACGTATCCGTCCTCGTCGACGAAGCCGGCGTCCCCGGTACGTATCCAGCCGTCGACGAGCGTCTCAGCGGTCTTGTCGGGGAGGTTCCAGTACTCCAGCATCTGCGCCGGTGTGGCCAGGCAGACCTCGCCGACGGCCCCGGGCGGCAGCACCGTGCCGTGGTCGTCGATCACCTGGACCCGCACGCCCGGGTAGGGGCGGCCCGCCGCCTGCATGAGGGGCGATCCGGGTTCGTGGACGGCGGGCGGCAGGCAGACGGCGGTGTTGCCGGTCTCCGTGAGCCCGTAGATCTGGGCGAACTCGCAGCGGAACACGGCCATGCTCTGCTCCAGCAGAGTCTCGGTGATCGGAGACCCGCCGTAGACGATCTTGCGGATGGTGGCGAAGTCGGCCGGGGTGACGCCGGGCCGGGTCAGCATCATCCGCAGCATGGCCGGGACCACGCAGGCGGTGGTGATCCCGAGCCGGTGGATCAGCTCGACCGCCCCGGCCGCGTCGAAGGCGGGCATCGCCACGACGGTGGTCCCGGCGTTGAGGTTCTGCGTCGCCCACCACAGGCCGCCGATGTGGAAGCCGGGAATGCCGATCAGCGCGATGTCTCCTGCCCGCCAGTCGATCCAGTCGACGTCGGCTTCGGCCATGGCGTCCGCGATGGTGAAGAAGCTCCGGTGGGCCAGGACGACGCCCTTGGGCAGCCCGGTGGTGCCGCTGGTGTAGAGCTGAGCTACCGGGGTGTCGCGGGTGGCCGCGTACGCCTCGGCGGCTCCGGTGCCGGCGGCTTTCCAGGTGGCGTAGCCTTCGGCCGCGTCGAGGACGACGATGTGTTCGGGCGGTGTGGCGGGCATACCGTCGACGACGGGCCGGAACTCCTCCTCGACGAGGAGGAGTCGGGTGCCGGAGTCGTGGAGGATGTGGCTGACCTCTGGTGACGTCAGCCGCCAGTTGACCGGGACGAGGACGGTTCCGGTCTTGGCGCAGGCGAAGAGGATCTCGTAGTAGCGCTCGGACTCCTTGCCGAGGTAGGCGACCCGGTCGCCGGCAGTGAGACCTGCCGCTCGCAGCGCCTGCGCGGTGCGGTTGCTCTCACGGTGCAGCGCGGCGTAGGTGAGGGTGGTGTCGCCGCAGATGACCGCCGGGGTGTCAGGCTGGTGTTCGGCGTGAAAGCGTGCGGTGTCGATGAGTGTGGTGAGCCTTTGATGCAGCCGGGCGCCCGGTCGTGGGCCGTCAGGGGATTCCATGTGTGAGGTCCGTCCGGTGCCGTCCCGCGCTGGCGGGCGGGGAGGTCAGGTGATGTTGACGAAGGCGAGGGTGGCGTCGCCGTCGCACCGTCCGTTCTGGGCGTCGCCGTAGCGGTAGGCGGTGGTGGCCATGAGAAGTGGCTTGCCGCCGGGCGAGCGCCGTTCGACGGAGCGGAACTCCATCTCGCCGTGAAAGTCCCGCGGGTCGACGGGCCGTTGGAAGCGGGAGGCGAAGCGGGCGATGAGGATGTCCGGCAGCTGATGGCGCCAGAAGTCCTCCAGCGTCCAGCTCTCGAAGCTGGTCAGCAGCCTTTCCTTCACCGACTTGGCGACGAGGTAATACATCATCTGGTTGTAGGCGATGTTCACCTCGACCGCGTTCAGGTGGCCGGTGTCGTCGATGTAGCAGGACTCCGGGATCGCGAACGTCGCGCGCACCCGGGAGAGTCCGTCGGGCAGGGCGGACACCTCGGCGGTGAGCAGGTAGCGGCAGTGGTGTTTGTACGGGGTGAGCACCCGGGGCAGCAGTTCCTGGTCGGTGGCGAAGGTGCGCGTCGGGGCAGTGCCGGTGGCGGTCATGCCGCCTCCAGTCCGGCGTGCAGCTTGCGCGCGTCGTGGACGGTGACGCGGAAGGAGACCGTCGGCTCGGGCGTGGTGGTGTGCCGGGCGCAGTGGATGAGGCTGCGGTTGTCCCAGACCAGGAGGTCGCCCTGCTCGAAGCTCTGGAGGTGGATGTTCTCGTGCGCGAAGTCGCGGTCGAGCTGTCCGGTCGCCTCGAAGAGCCGCTGGAGAAGTTCCTCGTCGAGCGGCTTTCCGTCCTCGTTCTCGATGCCGACGGTGAAGCCCTCGCTGAGGTAGAGCACCTTCTCGCCGGTCATGGGGTGGGTGAAGACGGTGGGCTGGCGGACGGGGGGCGTCTTCTCCTCGACCTCCTGGATGATCTCCGAGAGCGGCCGGTAGACGTCGTGGGGACGGACCTTGAAGTACTTGCGTACGGAGTGCAGGCAGCGTGTGCCCTCGATCTCGCCCTTGAGGTCATCGGGCAGCCTCTCGTAGGCCGCGCCCATGTCGATGAAGTACGTGCCGCGGTTCTTGGCGGGTATGACCTGCGGGTAGATCAGGGTGACGCCGAACGGGTCGGGCATGAACTGGTAGTCGGCGTGCCAGAACTTGCCGGTCTTGGGGACGCCGATCTGCTTGCCGTTCTCGGGGACGTTGGAGGAGACGAACACCTCGGGGACCTCGGGGTGCTGGTACATCGGCTCGTAGTACGTCTCCGGACGGCCGAGCCGCCGGCCCAGCTCCAAGAACTCCTGCGGGGAGAGGTGCTGTCCCTTGAGTACGGCGATCTTTCGGCGGTAGACGGCCTCCTTGAGAGCTGCGATGTCGTTCTCCGAGGCCGACGTGTGGTCGAAGTCCTCGACGGAGGCGCCGATGGCGCCGGTGTGACCGGTGATGCGCACGCTGGTGCTCCTTGTGATGCGGTGGCGTGGGTGTTGGGCCGTGATCGCGTCAGGCGGCCAGGCGGGCGTCGATCAGCTCTGCGGTCGCGCCGAGCGTGAGGTCCGGGACGAGTTCGCTGTCCTCGACGGTGACGCCGAGGTGACGTTCGATGTGGATGCTGATCTCGACCATCGTCAGCGAGTCGATGTCGAGGTCGGCGTACGTCGCCTCGGGCCGGAAGTGGTCGGCAGGGGCGTCGTGCAGAGGGGTCAGGATGGACACCAGCTGCTCGTAGGTGGCGGTCACGGGGAGGATTCCTGTTCGTGGTGGGCAGGTGCGGCGGCCGGGGGCAGTTCCGGCCAGATGAGGAGGCAGGAGCCCCAGGTGAGGCCGCCTCCGAAGGCCGTGAGCAGGACACGCCCCCGCCCCGTCCCCGAAGACGACGGCGTTCTGCCGGGTCCACGATGCGGGAGTACACGTCGGCACCGATCACCAGGATGCGGTCCGCCACACCGGAGGTGATCAGCCCCGTTCCGGCGGCCGAGGCGTAGACGAAGCCGGTGCACACCGCACCGATGTCGAAGGCCACCGCCCCGGACAGCCCGAATCGTGCGGCGACCGGCGGAGCCGTGGCGGGACAGGGCCGGTCGGGGGTGGTGGCCACCACGACGGCATCGGCCCTGGCTGTGCCGGAGTTCGCCAGGCTCGGCGGCCCGCTGCGACGGCCAGGTCGGACGTGGCCTCCTGCAGGCCTGCGAGGTGCCGGAACCGGATGCCGGTCCGGGTCCGTATCCAGACGTCGTCGGTGTCGAGCCGGGCCGCCAATTCGTCGTTGCCCACCTTGTGCCGGGGCCAGGTGTCCTCCGACGCCGCACAGCACGGCGGCGCGGTCGGGTCGCCCGGCGGAAGTCACGGACATGGTTCTCCTGGTGGGTGGGGTGGTCGCAGACGTGGGGGGCATTCACGGGGAGGTCGTCCTCCGGGGCGCGAGGGCGACCAGTGCGCCGAGCGCCAAAGCCCCGGACATCGCGAGCAGGGCGGTCCGTATGCCGTCAACCAGCGCCGGGGCGGAGGACTGCTGGCCGATGCCGGAGGCGGCGGCGACGAGCAGGGCGAGGCCCACGGCGCCGCCGATCTGAAGGGAGGTGGACGCGATCCCGGAGGCAATGCCCTGGTCGCCCGGAGGTACCTCCGAGGCAGCGGCGATCCACAGGGCGGTCCACGCTGAGCCCTGCCCCAGACTGATGAGGACGATTCCCGGCACCAGCGACAGGTAGGAACCCTCCGCTGCTACTACGGGCACCAGGGCGAGTACGCCGACGGCACCGGCGGCCAGCCCCCCGACCAGCAGCCGCCGCGTCCCGAAACGGGCGACGGCGGGCGGCCCCGCCTGGGTGCCCGCAGCGACGACGACGGCCGGGAGCAGGAAGCAGAGCCCTGTGACAAAAGCGTCGTAACCCCGCACGGCTTGGAAGTAAAGGGTGAGGAAGTACGGCAGCGAACTGAACGTCGCACTGAACAGAGCCGCCACCGCCGTGGCCAGGACCAACCCTCTGTGCCGGAAGAGGCGGACGGGGACCAGCGGATCCGGAGCTCGGCGCTCGATGGCGGCGAAGAGCAACAGGCAGACGATCCCTACCGCTGCCGCAGCGAGGGATGCAAGGCGCGTCCAACCCCAGGCGGGCGCGTACACCAACACGAAGACCACCAAGGTGAGCCCGCCGGTGGCGGCCAGCGCCCCGGCCGCATCGAAGCGATGCGTACGGTCCCGGGGCACGTCGGCCGGGAAGAGCAACCGTCCCAGCACGGCCAGGGCCAGGGCCACGGGGACATTGACCAGGAACACCGAAGGCCAGCCGTACCCGTGGACCAGGACGCCGCCGAGCAGCGAGCCGAAGCACAGGCCACCCGCACCGGCAGCGCCCCAGATCGCGAGCGCCCGGTTGCGCACCGGTCCTTCGGCGTACGTGGTGTTGATGAGCGAAAGCGTGGCGGGGAACAGCAGGGAGCCGCCTACCCCCTGGGCCGCGCGGACTGCGAGCAGCACACCGGGCGACTGGGCGAGACCGCCGATCAGGGAGGAGACCGCGTAGATCGCCGTGGCGAGGACGAACATCCGGCGCCGGCCCAGGAGATCAGCCGCGCGACCGCCGAGCAGCAGGAAGCCACCAGTGGTGACGACGTACGCGCTGACCACCCATTGGAGGTCGTGGTCGGAGAACCCGAGGCCGAGGCCGATCTCCGGCAGCGCTACGTAGACGATGCTGTAGTCGAGGGAGATGACGAGCTGGGCGAGCGCCAGAACGACCACGGGGAGGCCGAGGCGCTGGCGCCCGGCCGTCGGCTCGGCTGCGGTCGCGGACACGAACGTCCCTTTCTGAGTGTGGGCCTGGCGTCCAGGCCGAGCAGGAGCGGTTGGTGCGGGCGGGCCTGCGGGAAGTCGCCCCGTCGTCGGACACGGGGCGCGGGAGCGTGTCGTGTCGCACGCCGGTGGGCGGACGATGCGGGACGCCTCGCGGGATCTCACATGTCCGCGAGCAGCTTGCGTACCTCGGTCACCAGGACAGTCAGCGCCCTGCGTTCGGGCGCAGTCGTCTCGGGGTGCCAGAGGTCGACCAGGAGACAGGTCCGGGGGCGCTCGCCGCGGTTCTCGGCATGGTGCTCGAAGGAGTAGTCGAAGAGCAGGCAATGGCCCTCCTCCCACATACGCGTCTCACCGGCGACTGTGATGTCGCAGTCGTCCGGGATGTCGACGGCGAAGTGGAGGTTGATGCTGAAGTTCCACAGGTCGCTGTGCGGAGCGATACGGGACCCTGGGAGCAACGTGGAGAAGTGGCTTTCCAGGAGCGAACAGATGAGTCCGTCGGCGACGGCGAAATCTCTGATGACGCTGTAGGCAGTGGGGGCCAAATCCACTGATTCTGTCCTGAGTTGACCGTCCTGGTAGATGTAGAGGGACTGCCAGTCGTCTTGACGGGTCAGGTAGTGCTCGTAGTCCGAGAACGCCGTACGGCGTGTCTGCCAGGCGCGCTCGTGCTCGGAGCGGATCGCTCCGTGTGCGTTCTCCAAGGCGTCGACCAGCGAGGCGATGGCCGGATCGCTCCGCGGATCGTGCCAGGGCTGCTGTGAAATTCCTGGCAGGATCCATTTGGCGCCCGCCTGAAGGGGATGTCTCGGCCTTCCTCCCGGGGCCATCATCTCCTCCACCCGGGCCAGCGAGTCGGAGCCGAATTCCTCACGTATCGCGGCGAACTGCTCGTACGTCGGCTGCATCGCTCATTCCTTCCCTGCCCGTGCCGCGAAGGTCTCGTCCTTGCGTCGCGACCTTCGCAGCAGCGGCCTCATCGAGGACTGGTGGCCGCTTCGTGTTAATAGTCGAATGGTGGTCCGGTCGAGTTCCCGCCGTAACCGAGAAATCAATCGGAATCGCACCCCCACGGGGAAACGAGGCTCAGTCACTTTCATGAGACGTATCGGGGCCGAAGACGGCGAATAGGGTGTCGACGACCTCGTCCGAGGCCGTCTCCCTGCTTCCCGCGTTGTAGGGCGGCTGCGGCGCGTATTCGATGAGAAGCTGCACGGCCTGCGCCACGTCGTCGCCCGAGATCCGGCCGGCCAGCGCGAGGGCCATGTCGATACCGGCCGAGACGCCGGCGCCGGTCGCGTACTTGCCGTCGATGACCACGCGCTCCGGCGTGGGCGTCACCCCGAACTCGGTGAGCTGGTCCAACGCTCCCCAGTGGGTCGTCGCCCGGCGGCCGGACAGGACTCCGGAGGCGGCCAGCACCAGCGATCCCGTGCAGACCGATGTCATCCAGGTCGCGGAACGGTCGACCGTTCGCAACCAGTCGTGCAGAGCGCCGTCAGTCATCTGGTCCGCCTGCCCGGCGCCTCCGCCGACCAGGACCACATCGGGAGCGGGCACCTCGTCCAAGTTCTTTACGACATTGATCGACAGGCTGCCCAGGTCGTTGGTCACGAGGCCGGGATTCTCGGCCACGAAGACGGTCTGGGCCCCCGGCAGGCGCCCCAGGACCTCGTAGGGGCCTATGACGTCCAGTGCGGTGTATCCGGGATAGAGCACGATCGCTACCTGCACGTAAATCTCCTCGGTGAATCGGTCCAGCGCACGCACGAAGAAGGCGGAAATTTCGCACGAGTGGAAGAATCCGATGTGGTTCTCCGCCCAGTCCGTGAACGCCCGGCCACCCGGGAGCCGAAGATTCCGAGAGCGCTCCGCAGCCGGAAATTCGCTGCCGCCATCGAAGGAAGCAGCTAACGGACCACCCCATAAGTCGGATGGAAACGATGCCGAGTTCCCACCCTCGGCGAAGTTCACCGATGGGATGGCGAAGTCCTGGGGGGAGGTGCGAGACCCGCCTCGGCTTCAGGGGGTGGAGCCAAGAGTGACCGGTCTGACCAAGGCTTGCACGGTGACCGTCCCGGACCGTTGAAAGTCGAGAGTGAACGTGACCCGGCTCCCGGGACGCCACGAGGGATCGGAGCGGAGGGTCACCGCCGAGCCTTGGGGGGACATTGCCACCTCCCCGTTCGCCGGAATCTCCACGGTCCCGGACCGCTCACGGTAGGCCCCGTTCGCCGCGTTCATACGATGCGTGGTCAACTCCGGGGCCGATGCAGCCGTAGAGGAGACCGAGCGGAGCCGGTCCGGCGCGCCGCCGGTGTTGACGATGTGGAAGTAGGCGTTGGTGTTCCGCCCAGGCATCACCGGCAGCAGCAGGCGGGCCTCCCGTACCTCGATGTTCGCGGGGCTGCCCGCGTAGCCTGCGGTGGTCCAGGCGGAAAGTCCTCCGACAGCTGCGAGGGAGGCGACGGCCACTGCCGTGCCCGTCGCGGCCGCCTGGCGGGCACGGCGAAGCCGGCCGGACCTCGGCGGACGGATGCTCTTCATGAACGCGCGCTCCCTTACGGAGAGGAGAGGGATATGAGGTTCGCCGAGACGAACCCAGCGAGGCTGGGTTGGTAGGTCACGCCAGGCTCCTGGGCGCGGTACGGCCACGGCGCTGCCGGGCCCGGGACGGCTGCCAGGTGCGCAGACGCAGGCTGTTGGCCACGACGAGGACGGAGCTGAGCGACATCGCGACTGCGGCGACCATGGGATTCAGCAGCCCGACCATGGCCAGCGGCATCGTCACGGCGTTGTAGCCAAAGGCCCACGCCAGGTTGGTGCGGATGGTGCCCAGGGTGTGCCGGGCCAGCCGGACGGCGTCTGCGAGCGCCTCGATGTCGCTGCGTACGAGCGTGACGTCGGCGGCGCCGATCGCCACGTCGGTTCCGGTGCCCATGGCGATGCCCAGGTCCGCGCCGGCGAGCGCTGCGGCGTCGTTGACGCCGTCCCCGACGACAGCGACCCGCCGGCCTTCGGCACGCAGTCTGCGTACCACTTCAGCCTTGTCCTGCGGTGTGCAGCGGGCGTGGACCTCCGCGATGCCGAGGTCCTCCGCGACCGCCCGTGCGACGGCGGCCCGGTCGCCGGTGGCCAGCACGGGGCGGACCCCGAGCCTGCGCAACCGGTCGACGGCGCGGTAGCTGCCGGGCCGCACGAGGTCGGCCACCTCGATGATCGCGACGGGAGCGCCGTCCACCCGTACCAGTACCGCCGTACGGGCCGCTTCGTCCGCTCGTTCGCGGGCCGCCGACAGAGCGGCGGGCAGCTCCGCTCCGTCAGGTGCAGCCACCTCCACGGCCCGCCCGTCCACGTGTCCGCTCACACCGTGCCCGGCGGTGGCCCGGAATGCGGACACGGCAGGCAGCGGCTCGTCTCCGCCCGCACGGCGCGCCTGGGCTGTGATCGCTCGGCCCAGCGGGTGCTCCGAGCCTTCCTCGACCGCACCAGCGAGCCGGACGACCTCGTCCGCGTCCGGTCCGTCAGGTGTCGCGGTGATCCGCCCGACGCTCATGTGCCCGGAGGTCAGGGTGCCGGTCTTGTCGAGCACCACCGTGTCGACGTGTTTGAGCCCCTCCAGTGCCTGCGGCCCGCTCACCAGGACGCCCAGCCGCGCTCCGCGCCCGGTGGCAGCCATCAGCGCCGTAGGTGTCGCGAGGCCCAGGGCGCACGGGCAGGCCACGACGAGAACCGCCACAGCGGCGGTGATCGCGGCCTCAGGGTCGGCGCCGGCGCCGAGCCAGAATCCGAGCGTCGTGGCCGCGAGGGCCAGGACGACCGGGACGAAGATGCCGGCAATCGTGTCAGCCAGCCGCTGGGCCCGTGCCTTGCCCGCCTGGGCGTCCGTTACGAGCTTGGTGATGCGGGCGAGCTGCGTGTCCGCTCCTACTGCGGTCGCGCGCACCAGCAACAGGCCGCCCACGTTGACCGACCCTCCGGTCACGGAGCATCCCGGGCCGACCTCGATGGGCTCGGACTCGCCGGTGACCAGGGACAGGTCGACGGCGGAGCTTCCCTCGGAAACCTCCCCGTCGGTGGCCACCCGTTCACCGGGACGGACCACGAACACCTCACCGACTCGCAGCCGTTCGATCGGCAGGCGTACGTCCGCGCCGCTACGGCGTACCGTGACCTCCTTCGCGGCGAGCTGGGCGAGCGACCGCAAAGCCGCCCCGGTCCCGCGCCTCGCCCTGCCTTCCAGGAACCGACCCAGCAGGACGAACAGCGGTACGCCCACGACCGCTTCGAGATAGACGTGCGCCACTCCGGCGGTGGCGGAGGGCACCAGGCTGAACGGCATCCGCATGCCGGGCATGCCCGCTCCCCCGAGGAACAGCGCGTACGCCGACCAGAGGAACGACGCGAGCACGCCGAGCGACACCAGCGTGTCCATGGTGGCGGCGGCGTGGCGCAGTCCGCTCAGGGCACGGTGGTGGAAGGGCCAGGCTCCCCAGGCGGCGACCGGAGCGGCGAGCACGAAACACAGCCACTGCCAGTTGTCGAACTGCAAGGGCGGCGCCATCGACAGGACGAGGACGGGCAGCGAAAGCGCCGCGGTGATGGTCAGCCGCTCGCGCTCCCGCCGGACGTCGTCCTCGGCCGTGTCCTCCGCCCGCCGCTGTGGTTGCCCCTCGACCGGGGGAAAAATGACGTGGGCCGTGTATCCCGCGGCCTCGACGGCGGACATCAGCTCGTCGACGGTCACTGCGGCTGGATGGCTCACGCGGGCCCGGCCGGTGGCGAGATTCACCTCCGCCGTGACCCCGTCCAGCTTGCCCAGCTTGCGCTCGACTCGTCGCACACAGGCCGCGCAGGTCATACCGCCGACGTTGATGTCCGTCATCGCCGCCGTTGGCGTCGCCTCAGCCGCCATCAGTGACCGCCCCCGTGCTCCATGGGCATGTCCCCGTCGTCGGCGGGCGTGTCGCCGGCCGCTCCCGGACCGTGCATCCCCGGCGCGACGGGCCCCACTGCATTCCCCACCGTGTAGGCGCCCGCGAACAGGACCCCGAGCAGCAACAGGAACACCCACAGCGCCGGTGGCGGGACGCCTCGGCCGGATTTGGCTTCGGGTTCGGGACCTGCCGTCTGCTCCACGGAGTGCTCCTCGTTCTGGATGAGAGCCGTGCTGCGACGGCTCGTGACGGTCCAGAAGTCGAAGGCGCTCCGGCCGGAGTTCCCCGCCGCACGGGTGAGCAGCGTCACAGCACCCGTCCGGGTGAGGTGAGGTGTGGCAGGAAGGCGTAAGAACCACCACGGTGCTGACCGAAGGAGATGGTCAGTGATCAGGTCTCGAGGTTTCCAGGAACCGCACGGCCGTCATGCGGTCACAGCTGCGTCGAGGTGACCGGCCTTGGCCTCCTCGACCAGGGACCCGAACTGGTCGGCACTCATCTCCACGCGCTGTCCGAAGTCGTCGGTGATCACGATCCGGCGTTCGGCGGGAGCACTGTCGTCCACGAACAACTGCGGGCAGCCGCAGTTGCAGTTCCCGCAGAAGGTGGCCAGGGGCTCGGGGATCCGGTCATCGCGCTCTCTCCTCCATTCATGGCCTCCGGCTACAGCCGGAGACGAATACGGAGGTAATGCCCCCGGCTGCCGGGCCGCAAGCTCGGCCGTCGTCCTGCGGGGAAGCACAGTGGCCCCGCCCGCGCGCACCCGATGCTCCCGGAACTCCCGAGGTGGCGGGAACCAGAAGGTACCGCTGTACGACCCCTTTCACGTGTCGACCGTGTGGACGGCCATGCCGTCGAAGCGTCCTGCGTCGTCCGCAACAGGCCGCACGGGACCCGGCAGCGAGCCGCTGCGGGAACAATGCCAGGATTGGATGCCATGTCGGTGGGATGGCGGTTTCGCGCCGCACGGTCCGCGTTCTTCGCGGTCGTGTGCGTGGCTCTCGCTGCCTGCGGCCACGTCCTCATGTCGGACGATGCACTGCCCTGGTGGTTTCTGCTCCTGTGCGTAGGAGGAGTCGGCACACTGGCCTGGCTCGTCACTGGACGGGAACGGGGCCAGGTGACTGTCGTCGCTCTCACCGCCGCCGTACAGGCAGCGCTCCACGGCGCGTTCACGTTCGTGCAGACCGCGCCGCTGGCGGCCACGGGAGCCGGAGGAGATTCCGGGCTCGCCGAGAGATGGGCGGACGCCTTGCTCTGCGGCCCGCACAGCGACATGGGCGCAGCGGCGCGCGCCTACGACGTCGCGGCGCAGGCCGGTCTCACCGACAGCATGCCGCTGCCCCGGCTCGAAGGCGGTTCCTCCGCCATAGCGGCGCTCGGGCACACCGCCGCTCACGGTGCCCACGCGACCCCGCCCATACACGACATGGGAGCGATGACCGGCGACGCTTCCTGGGGGATGCTCGCGGCGCACGTGGTGGCGGCGCTGCTGTGCGGCGTGTGGCTTGCCCGCGGTGAGCGGGCCGCCTTCCAGATTCTGCGAGCCCTGGCGGACCGGTTCCACCTTCCCCTCGCACTTCTCAACGCCCTCCGGCCCCACTCGCCCGCTCCCCCCGCGTCCGCGGTCGACCGCTCCGTCACGCTTCCACGCCCGCGACTGCTCGTCCACACGCTCGTCACCCGGGGACCTCCGGGGGAGATCGCTGTCCACTGACAGCTGGATCACGTCGGCTGCATCACCGCCGACGTGCGTCCGTGCAGGTGATGCACGGACGCGCTCTCCCAATTTCCGGATTGGCGCATGCCCGTGGGCCGCGCCCTGTCCGGACACCCGGAAGGAACCGCAGTTCCCATGCTTCCTGCCCAAAGACAACCCGCGGTGACGGAGGACGAAGTCACCGCCTGGGCTCTCGGTGCCGCGGCCGGCGACGCCGATGCCTTCGAGCACGTCTTCCGTGCCCTCCACCACGACGTACGTCGATATGTCACCGCTCTGGCCGACGACTTTCAGATGGCCGACGACCTGGTGCAGGAGACCTTCCTGCGCGCAGTGAGCACCGTCCATCTCTTCCAAGGACGGGGCTCGGCTCGAGCCTGGATACTGACCATCGCCCGCCGAACTGTCGTCGACAGCTTGCGGCGTGCCGCTTCCCGGCCCCGTCTGACTGACACGTCTGACTGGCAGCACGTAGCGGAGTGCAGCCAACCGCGTGACCTGCCCGGATTCGATGAAGGCATCGCTCTCATGGCCCTCATCGACTCGCTCCCGGATGCCCGCCGCGAGGCGTTCGTACTGACCCAGGTCCTGTACATGCCGTACGACGACGCGGCTCGTGCCGTCGCGTGCCCGGTGGGAACCATCAGATCCCGGGTCTCGCGAGCGCGTACGTCACTGTGCGCCATGCTCGACGACAAGGCGGAGCCTGCTCTGGCCTGCTGACCGAGCCCGGACCTGCCGGGTCTACGACCGCTCGGTGCGCGGACCGCGCACCGAGCGGTCGTTCATCGGCTGGACCCGCAACACATTCCGTACTCCTTCCCCTCCAGCCACTACCTCGCTCGGCCCCGCCGCACGAGACCGGCGACCAAGCCACCGACGAGGAGGGCAAGCAGCGTGATGCCCAGCAGCGGAAGAGCCCGACCCAGTAGGACCGTGAGAAGTATGCCCAGAACGAGCACCGGCGGCGGAACGCGTCGCCAGGCGCTCCGCTCGGGTGCCCTTCCGAGGCGCGCTGCACTGCCTTCGCGTGTGGGGCGGCGCATGCGGTTGAGCAGGCGGTGAAATCCACTGCGAATCCACTGCAGTACCGGACGGATCAGGACAGCCAGTCGCCATAGGAGCCGTTCCCCGCGGACGACACAGAGAGCTGGTCCCATCGTTGCGAGCGCGTGCGCAGTCGTCATTCCCGGGGTCGTCCCATGCGCGGCGGACGCCTCCCGGCCCGCGCTCATGTCCATGCGCCCGCTGAGGAGAAGTCGGCAGAGAAAGTACCTGGTCGCCCCGCTCGAACCGGCACGGCTACCGACTGGTCGAAGCGCCCTTGCCCCGTTGCCCGCATGAGAAACCCTGTCCCTCAGCCGACCGGCGCGTACGAGCGCCTGCCACGGCGGTAAGCGATCTCCCCCCAGAGGATGTCGACGGCGAGGAACACTGCCAGCGGTATGCCAAGGAGCGGCACGAAGTACCCGACAACCGCGACACCCGCCATCAACGGCACGAGTACGTGGGGCGGAACCTTCTGCCAGGCACCGCGCGGCATGGGACGGCCGAAGGACGAACCGCGGCCACGTCGCCACCACATGCGGTAGCCGAGCAGGATCAGCACGATCACACCTGCGGTGAGGGCGGCCAGTACGAGCTGATTGGCCAGACCGAACAGGCTGCCGGTGTGTGCGTCGATGCCCCAGCGGGACAGCTTGGCGAGCAGCGGAAAATCGGCGAACCGCACCACATCGGTGACCTCCCCCGTGGCCGGGTCGATGGCGGCCGCGTCCTGCTTCTCGGGCCAACTGCGCTGGATCTGGCGCACGACGTAGGCGGTCGATGCGTCGGCCGGAGGGACGATCTCCACCGGGTTCGAGAGACGCTCGCTGCGGGCTGCGTTCAGTACGGCGTCCAAGCCGACGTCCTCGGCGGGCGTGCCGGCGGATCCGCCCGACGGCATGTGCTCAGCGTGTGCGCCCCCGGACGCGAGGCCGGCAGAGACGGTCGGCGTGATCTGGCCGAGGGACTCACGCAAGTCGGAGACGCTCGCACCGGCATACGTCGACCAGGTCAGACCGGTGGCGGAGAGGAAGAAGAGCCCGGCCGCCGCCCAAGCCCCCACGGTGCCGTGCAGCGAGAGCGTCCGCCTGCGCCCGCTCGCGCCGCGCACCCTGCGGCGCGCCCTGCGCCGTCCGAACCACAGGACGAGGCCACCGCCAGCTATCACCCACAGCCAGCTCGCGGCGAGCTCACTGTAGAGACGGCCGGTCTGGCCCAGATGCAGATCGCGGTGGAACTCGTCGATCCAGGTACGCAGAGGCAGCGCGCCCGACGAGCCGTACTGCTCCAGTGCCCCGGCGAGTTCTCCGGTGTAAGGATCCACGAACACGGCGAGCGTGTGGCCTTCGTCCACGCCCTTCACACCTGACAGAAGCACACGGGTCGTCGCACCGTCTTCGGGCGACGGGCGGATCGCACTGATGCTCCCTTCCGGATGTGCCTGTCGGGCTGCTGCCACCTGCCGCGAGATCGGCAGTTCGCTCTTCCCCACGGGGACCCGAAGTTCGTCCGCGTACACGATCTTCTCGACCTGGTACGAAGCGGCGTAGAGGAACCCCGTTGCGGCCGCGACCAGAAGGAACGGGGCTATCAGTACACCGGCGTAGAAGTGCAGCCTCATCACCAGCGGCCGGAGGGAAGCCCACGCACCAGGCCCTCCGGATCCGCTAGTTACCGGGGTTCCCCGCCCCTCGACCGAGGCACGGACTGCTGGCTCGACAGACAAGGCTGCTCTCCTCAAGGGCGTAAAGGTGTGCAGGCAGACCAAGGCCAGCCGGTCCAGAAGTCGGCTGCGAGCGCAGACTAGTTCCCCCGACCCACTGTGGTCTACACCACAGATCGCCTCGGATTCTGGTGCTCGCGCCGCCGACGCGCAGCGCGAAGAAGCTACCGATGGCCGCCACATCGTCCAGAGCCGCTGCCACTACCGCTACGGGTGCCCGAACCGTTTCTTTCATGCGGACTGCCTCCTTACGCAACGCCGCCTCGGGAATGAGCAGAGGACGCGTTTTGCTCGCAGAGCGGGCTCCACCACGTGCATATCGAGGTGGGGACGTACTAGCTTGATCTTTAACCTCGGGGTCCGAACGGTCCGTCGTACTTGATCACTCGGGCTGGTAACTGCGGTACACGCAGGCGGCCTTCGGCTGAGC